>NZ_JBFTPZ010000023.1:0-109576 GCF_056398745.1 Paenibacillus sp. 01T424
GCTGAGAACATTAGCGATAGCACTACAATGGTGAAAAGGAATCCCTTTCCTGGAAATTTCCGCTTCGCCAGTGGATAAGCTGCAAGGGAAGCAATGAGCACGTGACCGACCGTACCAACAATCGCAATAAAAAATGTGTTATAAATGTAACGAGTAAAAGGCACCCATGAGCCGGAAAGCAGATGATATAAGTCCGTAAAGTTAGTGAATGTTGGATTTTTGACCAAAAAATCAGGCGGAAACTTCAAAATTTCGTTAATCGGCTTGAATGCATTGCTGATCACAAATACGAGCGGCATTGCCATAAAATATCCTACTGCTGCAAGCAGCAAGAACAGAAAGACATCGCCCATCCATGAGCGGCTTATTCTTTTTTTTCTTAGACGAATTGTGATCATCGCTACTCACCGACCTTCGCCAGCAGCCTACGCACAATGAGATTCGAGCCGAGCATCATTGCGAACAGCACGGTCGCAATAGCAGAGGCGTATCCCATCTCAAAGCGAATGGAGCCGTAATCCATTAAATGCGTAACGATCGTATGGCCCGCATACTTCACGCTTGGGAACCCAGCGAGCGCAGTCGCTACCTCCGCAACGCCGAAGGAAGCTGTAATTTGGATGACCGCACCAAACATCAGCATCGGCCTCATTGAAGGCAGCGTAATGAACCAAAGCTCCTGCCAGCGGTTGCGTATGCCATCGATCGCACCCGCCTCGAATAACGTTTTATCAAGTCCTTGCAGCCCTGCGATAAAGGCAAGAAAACTCGTTCCAAGGCTGAGCCAAAGCTGTACGATAATGATGATCGGAAGAATATATTTTGGTGTCTTGAGCCAAAGGATGGGCTCCAATATCAAATGCCATTTGAGCAGGAAGGCATTGATATATCCATAGGAATCGCTGCTGAACAAGAGCGTCCACACGATAAAGGCGCTCCCTGACAAGGCAGGCGCATAAAAAACCAGCGTCGCAAAAGCTCTAATCTTTGGCGGAAACTCATTAATAATCCACGCGAGCACAAAACAGGCGATATAACTGACAGGTCCTGTGATTGCGGCGAAGATCAACGTGTTTTTTAGAGCGATTAGAAACACATCATCCCTAACGAACAATTGAGCGTAATTGCGCCAGCCTACCCACTTCGGAAACTCCAGCATATTAAAGTTAGTGAAGCTGACCAGCAGCGATAAGCAGACGGGAAGGACGGTAAAGGTGAAGAAGATTAGAAAGAACGGTGCAATCATGGCATATAAAACCTTGTTCTTCGAAACTTCCTTCCACTTCAGATTCAACCGCGGCCGCAGCGTTTTGCTGTCCAATTTTAACTTGCTTTTTTTAACAAGCTGAATCATATGGACCCCTCCCTTCTACTTTGTCGGCAAATCAAATTCTTCGCGCTTGATCGTAATTTCCTGATTGATCGTTCGGACATAGTTTTCCAGCGTTTCCCGCGGTTCGCTGCCGTCGGTGTACACCTCGTAAAAGGCATTATAGATGTGCCGATCGAGTGAATAACCGCCTGGGACAGCAGGTCTGCCGACGACCCAGTTCAGCTCCTCAACCAGCTGATTCATTTCCTTTGCTGACCATGGAAGACGCTGCAAAGCTTCTAAATTCGCAGCTGCATATCGCGCCGATTCCCCTAATATCGCTTCCATCTCACGCCCAAACGTGACCTGTGCCTCCGTGTCCGTCCACCATTTCATAAAC
This sequence comes from Paenibacillus sp. 01T424, assembly GCF_056398745.1. Lineage (NCBI taxonomy): Bacteria > Bacillati > Bacillota > Bacilli > Caryophanales > Paenibacillaceae > Paenibacillus > Paenibacillus sp. 01T424. The sequence goes on from NZ_JBFTPZ010000023.1 coordinate 1,713, forward strand.
GCCCAGCCTGCCTCTTTATTTTTGGCGTCTTTGAACATCACTGTGCCTGTAGCTGAGCTAAGTGTGTCGTGGCGAACCGTTCCCGCCTCGCTCTTCGTGCCCGGGACCGCGACAAAACTCCACTGGCCTCTAATTTCCGGGGCAAAAATCGTCAAGAAATTGAACGTGGTATAATCCGCAATACCAATTGGCATCTCACCTGTGCGGAAACGGTTAATGAAATCAAATTCAATTGGCAGCTTATAGTTGGTATACAGCTCCGTCCACTTTTGGAACGATTCTATGCCAATGGCCGAATCAAGATCCGTTGCAATCCCATCTTTTTGGTAATATTGGCCGCCATTTTGATAGAGCATCGATTCAAACACGATATTTTGCGGCAGCGCCAAATCCATGTTGTGCTTCTGGAGCTCGGGGATGATACGGTACATATCTTCCCATGTTTGCGGCACGTCCAAACGCAGCTCTTCCAAAATATCTTTGCGATAGAATAGCATTGGGAACGATTGTGTTTCTGGTAGAGCAAACACGCCGTCCTGATACTTAAAGCTTGCGAAAGCGCTATCCATAAACCGGTCCTTAACCTGTGCAAATTCCGGGAAGCTGGATAAATCCTGAAGTGCGTTCCGCATCGCAAAGTTAATTACATCGCCTTGGGTCAGCGCGATATCCGGGCCTTTCCCGGCTAGCGTTGCCGGCAGAACGACTGCTGGATTCACGAGCTGTAAATTAACTGAAATGCCGGTTTGCGGCGTAAAGGTGTTGTCAATCATAGACCGAAGCAGCTGAGCCTGATCTCTTCCTGCTGCAATCCACACGGTTACTTCCTTGTCTCCTTGCTTGACGTTGCTGATGTGGCTGTAATCTTCGGAAAACGATCTGGCAAAGGACATCACTTCATGTACAGACTTCCCGATGATTCCAGTACTGACCTTCGGCACAGGTACGTCCTGCGATTTGAAAAACAAATAATCGATTTCAAGCGGCTGTTGATTTACGGTAAGCAGCCAAGTGCCGAGGGCGGTCACATTATCCTTGAAGCCTTTGAGCCGTGAGGTCAACGTCTCGGTACGGCTTCCAATATCCTTCAATTGATAGGAGGTTGTTCTTAAGATCGTCGTGCTGGCGCTCGTGCCGCCAACCAGCTCATCCATCCGATCTGCTGCGGCGGTAAGAAACTCGCTCTGTTCCTTAAACACCTTTTGCAGCTCAGGAATTTTTTTCTCCAGCTCATAATCACGCAGAGGGTCTGGCGAAGCCGAAGTGATCATGATGATTTTAAGATACAATGCGTTGAGCTGCTGGATGCTGGAACGCACCATTCGAATAATTTCAGCGAGGTCGCCCATCGTCAGCTCCAGCTTGATTTCATGCTTCCCCTTGGTCAAATAAAATAAGTACGGCTTGCCATCCTCGCCAGGCATTCCAATCTGCCATGCACCGTCATAACGGAAAGGGATAGCTTCCGCCTCCTTGAACGGAATTTTCCCGTCGATGGAAAGCTCTCTAACTACGTTGACGCCTCTGACCGTATTTTGCTTGTATCTAAGGCCAAATTCATAAAGCCCGTCTTCTGGAATATCAAGGTTCCACGAAATCCACTGTCCGGGAATTTTCCAGTTGACGCCTCCGATTGTATTCATTCTAATTTTTGATACATGATAGGGTTCCGTGCCAGGACTGGAGCGATCATTCAGCGGATACAATGAGGGATTCGATTTGAACGCGGCGTCCTCGCCTTGAAGCTTAATAAACAAGCCATTCGTCGCACTATAGCCTTGCTCTTGATACCCTTGTGCTACTTTCTCATAGGGAGGAATTTCTTCTTGCTGGTAAAGCTTCAAATAGTCTATAATCATCGGTTCTCTTAGAGAAACGAGTGAAATTCGATGTTGGCCTTTGGATAGATAAAAGGAGAACGGCTCACGATAATAACCTTCCGCATCACGCAATACTCTCTCCTGCCACTGCGGGCTTTCAACTTGTCTCGGCCGCAAATCATTTTGCTTGGCATCCTGCTCTAGCTCGGCCAGCTCATTGCGCCATACCCGTGAGAAAACAAGTCTGGATGCTTCTTCAAAAGGAACTTCACCGTCGATACGCAGCTCTCTCTCAATGGGTGAAGTGTTGCCTTCCACCGGAAAATAGCGCAAAGCCATATGATATAATCCGTCTTCTGGCACAACAACATCCCAATGAATCACACCTGAATCTTCCGTTTCAACGACTGGCGTCTCGGCACCGTCGTAAACTTCAAATTTTTCAGCATTCATACCCTCAATCGCAGCAAAGGATTCGGCTTCAATTGTTTGATTGATCGATGGATGCGGCACATTTGCATACTCAGCTGCATACTCTTCATAGCGATTTCCTGCTGAAGGAAGGTTTGCTAATTTCTTCTCCAATAAGGCTGATGCCGCATGAGTAGACTCCAGTATGTGATCGCTGCCTGAGGAGCGGCTCGCAGGATAAATGGAGACGATTGTCAGGCATAGGACCAGAGCCAGCAGTGCGCCAACTACTCTCTTTGTTTTCCTGGTTACCTTCAGCATGCTAACCCCTCATTCCTCTTTAAATGGTCGTCCATATAAAAGGATGGGAATCCCTTATGGGGATTCCCTGCGATGCTGTTTCATCAATCTAGTCTCATCCTTTATTGTGCTGCCTTTGTTGTTGTTTGTGTATTCAAATCCTTATCAATCGCATCCTGCGCAATTTGTTTATTTCGCTCAAGCACCGTCTCTGGCGACTCGCCGCGATTGGCAATTGAATAGGAAATATCGCTTAAAGCTCCGCCTAGCGGCAGAAAAATAGGCTGTGCATATTTGAGAGAATCGAGCATCACTTCAATATCGCTTTCATCAGCAAGCAGCTGCTTCTCCGCTTCCTCGCGGTTAATCGGCTCTACGCGATCCCACATTTGAATTTGTTCCCAAATATAAGCTTTCTCTTTTGCTCTCTTGACGATGGCAGGGATATAGAACTGCACGTAGTTTTCAATGCTGCCTTGCCATGTTGTTGCTTTTGGACCTTTGGGGAAATAAACAAAACCTTGCTCATCGGTCATTGTTGTTCTTGTTGCGCCTTCCCATACTTCACCAGTCACCATTGCGGCTTTACCGGAGTTGAATAACGTTTGCGACTCATTGTAATCCTCGAAATTCTCGTTTTTGTTAGGAGCGACGACTTTATGCACGTTAAATAGATCACTAAAAAATCGTAGTGCTTCTAGTAGGTTTGGATCGTCATAGTTGAAGACGTTTTTGCCGTCTTTGAGTGTAATAAAGGAGGAGTTGTTGGAGTGAATCAAGATGCGTGATAGATTTCCGACGATATTGGTGACGCCCCATTGGTCGATTACACCGTCGCCGTTCGTATCTTTTGTCGCTTTTTTGGCGATGTCTAGGAAAGCGTCCCATGTCCATTTGTCTTGAGCGATCAAATCATGCGGATCTGGAAGACCTTCGCGCTCAAATAATGTTTTATTGTAGTAGAGACCAGAGGCGTTGTTGATATTGGAGGTAAAGCCGTACATTTTGCCATTGACCGCACCGTGCTGCTTCAAGCCTGCAGGCCATTTGGGATCATCAAAATTGAAGAAATCATCCACCGGCATAAACAATCCTTGATTGATGGCCGGCACTGCAAAATAGTAATCCAAAGGTACGATATCGGCTGCCGACTCACCAGAGAGCGCGGCGTTTGTAACCATTTTTATGTTTTCGCCCCAAGGCACCTTCTCCCACACGATCTTCACATTATATTTCTTCTCGGCAGCCCGCCACTTCTCCAGTGTTGCTGCACCTTCCGGCGTATCCTCTGACGGTCCGTCGACCCAGTGAATAATTTTTAACGTCTCGCCGTTCATGTCGATAACCGGCTCTACAGGCGGAGCTTCTGTCGGTGTAGCCGTTTCGGCAGTCGTATCATTCGTAGGCTTGTTCGTAGCTTTCTCACTTCCGTTATTGGTGCCCTTGCTGCATGCCGATACAAAAACGAGCGTAACCGCCAATAAAACCATTGCAAATAATTTTATTTTCCGCATAGCTTTACCCCTCCAATGGATGAAATGCAAGAGCTCATGCTTACTCTACATTTGCTGCGATCAACTGCTGTTTGGTCATCCCTCCCTGTTATCAGTTCAAGTTCCAACCCCGCATCGATGCCTTCATGCCCCACTTACTTGGAAGGTTTCGGCTTACTTTTTATGTGATTGTCATGGTAGTCCACCAATAATGAGATGCTATAAATCCTTCCAGAAAGTGATGATCTTTCCTGTTTACAACATATCATCACTGGAGGAATTTTTCAATAATTTTATTTTTTCTGAAAGAAAATTCTTTTATTCGAAAATCTGCTTTAAAACCGTTTGGAAAAATCGTATTTTAAAAGGTTCGTCCTTTTCTGGCTGAATCCTTTTTTAAGCTATCATACAATGGATTTTTTCTCCACTATTAATTTATATATTAAAAAAATATGCCTTTATTCTATATTGTCAGAAAATTTAAACATTAGCTGCCAGCGCTCTCTATTGGCATAATTTCGGTGCTTGTCGGACATCTTAACTAGGACTATTGTACAGAGAGGAGGATTACAAATGGCTAAACCAGACAACAGAGAAGATAATGCCGCTCATTTGCAGCAGCATATTAACAACACAAAAGAAAATTTGCAAGAAGCTGAACAGTACTTAAATGAATTTGCTGATGAATTATCTTCGGATCAGCAGCGATCGATTGAAGCTAAAAACGAGCGCCGCAAAGAAAGCATCCAATCTTTCGCAGCGGAGAAGCAGGACGAAGCAGGGCAATAAACGCTCTTTATCTTCATAGAGACCCATCAAAGAAAAGGGGGCTGACCCTAAAGCAATTTCCGAATCATTCAGCCCCCACTTTTCACGTAATATGCTGGCAAAAAAGAACCTTCAGATTCACTTTCATAGTGGTTTTGAAGGTTCTTTTGCACATCCTATGAGATTCTCTCTCTCAGGTTTACCCTTTTGGGATATCCCCTTTTCTAATTCGGCAACTCTGCACTTCTACATTGTCCTTCATTATTTTCTATATTGCATATTCGCAGGATAGCGGCTTCTTTCTCACACTTACGTGCAGCTATACTGTATTTCCTACAATATAAGCGCTCTTAAAGTACTAAAATGGCAGATCATATAGCAAGTTATTGCAAAAATACAACATAGATCTCCAACACAGCTAAACATGGGCGAAGTTCCTGCAATTTTGCAGGATAGCTGGACATAGATCGCGGAAATTGGAGTTGGAGACTTCTCAAAATAGCATTAAAACAAAGGAAAAGTGTAAGGATATACGTTGTCGGTAAGACGAATGATTGAACCCGAAAGTATAATCGGGCAGATCAAGAATAACCGGGGATTTCGGCGTTTTCTGCTCTGCTGCTTGCCTAAGGTTAGTCTAGAGGTCAGGTGGCTTTCGCTTTTCCACGATCTRATGAAGCAAACAAATACAGACCAGAATAGAAAAATAGCCGTACAGGAATAGCTCTCCTGTACGGCTATTTTTCATGTGAGCAATTCCTTCAGAAGCTAAACGCTTTTGAGACAGCCCTATTTTTGATGGGCTTTGCGATATGATCGAAAGAGTGCCCTATCCATTAATACAGCTTGTCTACGACGGAGCGAGCCGTCTTCTCCAAAGCTTCTGTAGCATTATTTTTCTTATGAGACAACAAATTGCACAAAATATCCAATAGATGTACCTGAGTAATTTTTGTAGACCAAGATCCGCCTTCGGTAGGCATCTCACGTGAGGGCACCAATAAAATGGTGTCGGCATGTGCTGTTATCGGAGAACGCATATGGCTTGTCAAACAAATGACCTCAGCTCCATTAGCTCTCGCTTGTCGCAGCGGATCTACCAGATCCCTCGTGCTCCCCGAGGTTGATATGCCAAACACCACTTCCCCTTTCTTCACAAGCGATGCAGACATGGCGATTATATGGGAATCCCTATGCGCCTCCACATTCATTCCAATTCGCATCAGCCTATAATGAAGATCAAGCGCTGTAATACCGGATGATCCTACTCCAAAAATATAAATTTTGTCCGCTGCGAGCATCCGATGGACTGCTTTCTCCAAATCCGCCGGATTGATTAGATCAAGCGTATTTTTCAGCATCATTTCGTTGCGAAGCGTAATCTTTCTTGCCTTCGTCAGCGTGCTGTCTTCTTCTTCTATTTCAACGGTCGAGTACGACGGACGGTTGACCAAATCCTGCGCAATAGAAAGCTTAAACTCTTGATAACCGCGGAAGCCTAACTTGCGGCAAAACCGAATAACGGACGTTTCGCCTACCCCCGCCTGCTCAGATAAATCGGTTACCGTCGCCATAACCGCTTCCTCGGGATTTGATTTCACATAGTCGGCTACTTTTTTTTCCGCTTTGGTCAAGGAAGTATATATACTCGAAATCAACAAAAGCGTATTGGATTGGTTAATTTTTTGACCTGCCATCTTCATCGTATCAGCTCGCTTCATAGTGTACTTATCTAAATAGTTAAATGATCTACTCATGGCTTACAATAAAGGTAATACCCTCAAAACATCCTGATCAATCCCTATCACTTCACATAATCAGGATAATCGGTAATAATGCCATCAACGTTAAGATCGAGCAATGGCGGCACTTCCGCTGCCGAACGAACCGTCCAAGGCGTCGTTTTTTTGCCTAATGCATGAATGGTATCTACGAAACTTTTTGTAACGAGATTCAAGCTCGGGTTCACATAATCCGCATACACAGCTGTTTCTTGAAGCTTCTCTGCCGTTACATCTTCAGACTGATAAACAAGCAAACCAACTAAAACCTGGGACATAATAGCACTAAATCGCTTCACAGAGCTCTGATCAAAAGATTGAACAATAATAGAAGCAGGATCTTCATCCAGCATGCCGTGAGCACGCAGCTCTTCGGCTAACTTCTGCTCTATCCCCGGATATAGCCAAGGCGCCTTAATCTCGATTAAGATACCGATTTTCCCTTTGCATAAGTCGAATACCTCTGATAGTGTTGGAATTCGTTCACCTTCAAATTTCGCATTAAACCAGCTTCCTGCGTCCAGTTCACTCAGCTGAGCCATCGTAAAGTCCAGCACCTTGCCTCTGCCATTACTCGTACGATCAACCTCTGTATCATGAATAACAACAAGCTGCCCATCCTTCGTAAGCTGAATATCCAGTTCCAAGAAATCAGCCTTCATCTCAATCGCAAGCTGAAAGGACGCCATCGTATTCTCGGGTGCATACCCGGCCGCACCTCGGTGGGCAATGACGATAATTTTTTTATTGATTGCTGGTTTCATTCTGATCCCTCTCCTCTATCCATTCCATCCACTCATCAATATTTGCTGACATTTCCTTTAAGGACGAGAAGGTCAACAGCACCTGCTCATTGCCAAGCTGCTGCTCCGGCTCACCGAAAATATCTTTGTGCAGCGAACGTCTCATATTGTACTCCAGCCATTCGAGCATGCTGCCCATTCTGCCGTAGAAAGCTTCCTTCACATGCGTTAGCTTTGTCCCACCGGCCTTTTGATATGAGCCTAGCATCGTCATAAAAATCTCTTTATTGACGTGACCCGTATCAATCCCGCTCCAGCTTAAGGCAGCATCAAGCAGCTCCATTGTTGGATTTGTTGAACCAGCTGCTTCCCAGTCAATAATATGCGGATGAAGACCGTCCTTCCAAACGACGTTTTTCGGATTTAAATCGCGATGGCTGAAGCACTGGCTATCGTTCAACATCTGGCTGGCTTGCTGATACTGATGATTCCATTCTAACAAGTCATTGAATCCAGCATCAATCTGCTGTGCCCATGGCGTCGCTGTCCTAAGTCCATCATCTATCAATTCCCTTAAGTAGTCCTGCCCGAAGGAAGTCCAGAGTGGGCTATGTTGCTCCTCGAATTTTAAGTTGTGGATTTTATGAAGCAAAGCTCCAATTATACTCGCGTGTTCCCTGCGGCAATCAGCAGGAGTAATGACAGTCCCATCAATCCAATTAAATAGCATAACATCCACACCAGAAACCTGAGTAATGATGTCATTATTAACCGTCTTTGCTAAGACGGCAGGTATACCTGCACTTGCTGCGGCTGCTGCAATACGCTCCGAGAGCAAATAATTGGACAAGACACCTGCTCTTGACATAATTTCAGGGTTTAATATTTTCAAGGCGAATTGGCCTTCTATTGTGCTGAGCTTCCACATGTGATGAAGCAAACCGCCAGTGACTGGACTTGGCTGAATGAGAGGCACTCCAATATCATAATGAATACAAAGACTCGTAACCCATTGCATACTGATATCTTGAGGCAATAGAATCCCTCCTCTTTCCTTCAATTGACTTTCACAAATTAAAATAATGTTCGGATATTGGCTTCATGGACTGCCAGAATTTTGAAAAAGATATTTTTTTTAATAATATCATAATTGGTGGATATAATCTCTATCTCGTGTTACGATATAGCAAATTTTCATTCAATTCTAGAAGGGCGGGACTCGAATGGAACAACAATCGATTACGGCTGACATCATTATACTTGGCGGAGGGCTTGGTGGATGCATGGCTGCACTATCCTCAGCTAAGTTAGGCATGAAGGTGATTGTTACGGAAGAAACAGATTGGATTGGCGGGCAGTTGACTAGTCAAGCCGTTCCTCCCGACGAGCATCCTTGGATTGAAAGCTTCGGCTGTACCCGTACATATCGTGAGTTTCGCAACCGTATTCGCCGTTATTACAAGGAAAACTATCCCTTAGTAGAAGACGCCAAAAATAATGATCGCCTAAACCCAGGAAACGGCTGGGTCAGCCGACTTTGCCATGAACCAAAAGCCGCGCTTCATGTGCTTGAGACTATGCTTGCTCCTCATATCAGTAGTGGAAAAATAACTATTCTACTCGGCTATCATTTAGAGTCCTCTGAAACAAACGAAGACTTGATTGAATCTGTCCTTATCAAACATATCACCTCAGGTGAAATGAAGAAGCTGCATGGCTCCTACTATTTGGACGCGACCGAATGCGGCGACCTTCTTCCTCTTGCCGGTGCAGAGTATGTATCAGGAGCTGAAGCAAAAGCTGAAACAGGAGAACCGCATGCGCTCGAACAGGCCGATTCCCTTGATATGCAATCCTTTACGTATGTTTTTGCTTTAGATCACATGGAGAATGCAGATTATACGATTGAGAAACCAGAGCAGTATGACTTTTGGCGAAGCTTCATTCCTGCGCATTCACGCTTCCCGCTGTTCGGCTGGAAAATGGGAGACATTCATGACAAGGATCAGGACAAAGAAATCATCTTCATCCCCGATGGGAAAGAACCCATGCCCTTCTGGACTTACAGGCGCATTATTGACCGTTCTTTGTTTAAAGAAGGCTCGTTTGAAAGCGATATCACTTTAATTAACTGGGCACAAAACGATTATTATTTAGGACCTATTTATGAGGTAACTGAGGAAGAAAAACAAAAACATTTGAAGAGTGCGCGTCAGCAAAGTCTATCGCTCGTTTATTGGCTGCAAACGGAAGCACCGCGTCCAGATGGAGGCATTGGTTATCCCGGCCTTCGACTTCGCGGTGACATTGTTGGAACAGAAGATGGTATTGCCAAACATCCTTATATACGGGAATCTCGCAGAATAAAGGCGAAATATACGATTACGGAGCATGATGTCAGCCTCGAAATCAGGGGGGATCAAGGGATCAAACGATATGAGGACAGTGTAGGCGTCGGAAGTTATCATCTAGATCTCCACACAACAACAAAATCCAATCGCGGCTTCTACATTCCCAGCTTGCCTTACGAAATTCCGCTCGGAGCCCTCCTCCCCGTTCGGATGAAAAATTTGCTCCCTGCCTGTAAAAATATTGGCACCACTCAAATTACAAACGGCTGCTACCGACTGCATCCAACCGAATGGAACATCGGTGAATCAGCAGGTTATTTAGCCGCTTACTCCATTATAAATCAAGTCACCCCGCATGAAGTACGAGAAAATAAGCTGCATCTGGAAGCTTTTTTAACGCTTATTCAAAATCAAGGCATTGAGACGCATTGGCCAGAAAATTTGAAGCGATAGCTTGAAAATAAAAATATTATCCTCTTTTTATAAAATTTATGGAAAAACAATCCGCTTGCTGTTACACTACTGCTAGATAAACAATCCATCATGAACATGAACAGCTACTTTATCCGAAAGGCGGTGAAGTGTAAGGTTCTGTTTTATGCGTACAAATGAGAAGATTCGAGGTGTATGCCATGATGACCAAACGATTGTTTAATCTCGTTCTTTGTGTTGCCCTTCTTCTGATCAGCATTTCTTCAACCGCCTTCTCAGAGCCCGCTTCTCCTGACCAGCCATCCATTACGCTTGAGGACGGCACAAACCACATCGTTGACCTCATTAATCAAGAGAGTCAAGACAACAAACTCATGATATTTACCCGCAGCTACGGAACCACAACAAAACCTCCGCTCGTTCCGACAACAGAAGCCATCATTACAAACGAAATCGTTACAGCCATATATACAAACAGCACTAACGGCACTTATATTCCTGCTAACGGATACGTCATAACTGGAACGGGAAACAAAGCTTCATTGATCAGCGGCTTCAAGATTGGAGATTCCATTACAACGAGCTTTCCTATTTCGGTTTATCCAGCCCAATATTTTACCGTTAATGAAGAGATCGTTCCAATTACTCAGGTTAATGCAGGGCGCGGAGCGGCGGATATCGTTCTGTACTTGCCAGAATACGGCCCTGCAACAAAAACAAATCCATGGGGCATGGAGATCACCGTTGACGGAGGTTCCGTTACGCGAATAGCAACGATGACGCAGGATACTAGCGGCAATTGGCTCGATAACAACTCATCCATTCCTGCAAGTGGATACGTTCTCTCTATTCAAGCTGAAAGTCCGTTTTTTGCCAAATTAAATGGAACTGTGCGGATTGGAGATGCCGTTGAATTGAATATGAACAATGAAGTGTTAGTTGAAGCCTCCAAAATAGGATACGACGCCTTAAATCCGCGAACGAGAGAAGATAATCCCGGAGGCTGGGATGACGGCAGCAATGAACCATACCCCGGACACCGCGGAACGGATCAGCTCATTATTTACGACAACAGCTATGGCGCAGCAACGGGAACGAATCCTTGGGGTTACGAGGTTGTCGTAAACTCGGAAGGCAAGGTCACGCAGGTGAGCGGCAATAATTCTACCATTCCAGCTGGCGGATATGTCATATCCGGGCATGGCGTCAAAGCAAGCTGGCTAAGCGAGCATGTATCCATAGGTAGCAGCTTCAAGCTGCTCACGGATGAGAAACAAGCGTTATTTCTGTTCACGCCAGAATCCTATCTGGATAAAGCGCAAATAGGAATAGATGCCGCGAAGCAAAAGCTTATTCTCTCCAAGCAGCAGTTTCTAGACATTAACTATAACGGTATGGAACAGCAAATTACATCTGCACAAGCAGCATTGGTCGATTTGAAAAGCCAGATTGCACAAGGTGATTTCGCTTCCTTCACGGTCCAGTTCACAGAGCTGAACGCACGGGTAGAGAAAGCCAGCTTCATGGGCTATGAATCCCGCGCTGTAGACCATCGATCCATTTGGATTCGTCCGAAGGAAACGAATCTCGAGCAGGTTCAGCAGCATATTGCGAAGCTTCACGCTTTAAATATCAACTCCATTTACTTAGAGACGTGGTGGAATGGCTTTACGATTTACCCAACGAGCCATCCGCTAGCTGCTCAAAATCCGATTTATGGCGGTTTTGACGTATTGAACGCCTATATAACAGAAGCCAAAAAAGCAGGCATCGAGGTTCATGCGTGGGTAGAAAACTTTTTGGTAGGCGTCGGCAGTATGGCAGGTCCCGTCAGAAGCCTTAAGCCGGAATGGTCCATGATTAGTAGACAAGGCCATGATTATCAAGACGTTCCACTTTACAACACCCAGTACTATTTCCTCAACCCTGTAAGGCCTGAAGTACGGGACTTTGTTTCTGAAATTTATAAGGAGCTGCTTCAGAAATATAAAGTAGACGGCTTGCATTTGGACTATATTCGTTATCCCGATGCAGGTGATTACACGAACGATTTTGGTTATGACTCTTATACGCGCAATCTGTTCAAGCAGAAGCATGGCGCAGATCCGATCGACCTTCGTCCCGGCGACAACCTTTGGCAAGCGTGGGTTGATTTTAGAAAAAATACGATTAATGAGTTCGTATATCGGATCTCCAGTGAAGCCAAAAAATTGAAGCCGGATATCCGAGTCTCCGCAGCCGTATGGCCGAACTACGTGAATGGGCCAGAGTTCATGCACCAAGAGCCAAAGGACTGGATTGCCAAAAACTATATCGACCAGCTCTTTCCGATGTCCTATCATCCAGACGCTTCATCTGTTGCCACTGATTCCTTAAACTCCGTTACACTCGCAAACAACAAAGCGCTGATCGTCATTGGTGTCGGAACGAATCTTGGCTTAACGAAGGAGATGCTGCTTAAACAAATAAACGACTCCGTCGCAGTAGGCGTCTCCGGCTCAGCTTTGTTCGAATTTGAATCGTTGTTTGGAAATGAATATGACAAGGCGCTTTTAGCAGGGCTCTACAACAAACCCGCCATCGTGCCAGACAAAGATGTTTTAACATCCTTCAAAACGATCATTTCCGAAATGCAGCGCAAAATCAAACAGATTTATGTCCCGTTCAATGGGATGGATAACGATAAGAAATATGTAAAAGAGCTGGAGCAGCTTGAAAAAAGCTGGAAGGATAAAAAATCAGTTGGCAAGGACGCCAAAGAAGCACTTAAGAAAATAGAGAAGCTTCTGGAGCGTATCGAATCGGATCGTGCTTTGAACGTAGAAGTTAAAAAACGAATGGCTGCGGATCTTAATTATTTGGAAACCATTATTCTCGTTTACGTATCCAAGGCAGCGCACTAAACAACACAGAGAGGACCAACTGTATGTTATGGGAAAACTTAACCGTCAAGGAATTTGAGGCGGCCGTGAAGTCAACGAACCGAGTCTGTGTGCTGCCGATCGGCTGTCTTGAAAAGCATGGCGATCATCTTCCCCTCGGAACGGATATGATGATCGCTAGAGAAATTGTAGAGAAGTCAGCTCAATTAGAGTCCTGTGTTATTTTTCCTTATTATATTTTCGGCCAAGTATCCGAGGTGAAGCATTACACAGGCACAGTTGCTCTTGGCAGTGAGCTGCAGCTGCGCCTCTTGCAGGAAGTGTGCAAGGAAATTAGGCGCAACGGCTTCAACAAAATTATTTTGGCCAATGGGCACGGCGGCAATAACAATCTGCTGAGCTATTTCGTCCAAACGATGCTTGATGAACGCAAGGATTATGTTGTGTACGCCTATAATCTATGGGAATTAAATGCCGAGCAGCTTGCTCATCTTGATCAATCCTATGAAACGCCAGATGACTATGGGCATGCCGATCATATGGAAACATCGCAAATTCTTCATATTAATCCGTCTCTAGTCCATATGGACCGTTTGAATCCAGGCGAGTGGGAGTCCAAAGGTCTTGGACGAACGCTAACGGAGCATAGGTTGTCCGCTGGCATCCATTGGTATATGGAGTTCCCAAATCAGATTGCGGGCGATCCTTCATTGTCGACGGCAGCGTATGGTAAGGAGTATATTTCAATGTGCGCAAGCAACTTCGCCAAAGCTATACACGCTTGCAAAAATGATGAAGCCTCTTTGCAGCAGCAAACCGCTTTTTTTGATCGATGCGACGATGTGAACCTTATCCGTTAAAAACAAGAAATGGCAGTCCGGCCTAGCTACAGGCTTTGGACTGCCATTTCCTTTACTCCTTACATTACAAATATTTATGGATGTGCTCGATGACTTTCTCCGCGCATCTACGATTTCCTCGTTCAGATAAGTGCAAACGGTCCTCGCAAATATGTAACGCTAGATCTTCTTTTATGGTAGCGTTCAGATCATTTATTTGTATGCCCAGGCTTTCCATCAGCTTTACAGCTGCCGCATTGTATAAATCAATCTCTGCATTGCTGCGCCCAATCGCATCGGCTGGAACAGGCGTCGTTGTTGCAAATATGATGTTTGCACCCGTTCTTTGCAGCTCATTTGCCGTCCGTTTAAGCGTTTCCAAATATTCTTCTAATGAAGTTAGTGCCTCGACCATTGGCGCTTCATGATGCAAATCCCATAATCCGTTGTTCCAATGAACGATATCTGGTTTGCCCAGATCTCTGATCCACAAGTTAACTCCCCATAACGTATGTTTCGCAAATCTGCCGTTCTCCTCAGGTGCAACAACCTCTGCCGTTTCATTCAAAGCCTCGCGCACAAGCGGTTCATAGCCCATTCGGATCGAATCTCCGAGCAGCAGTACTCTTTTCATCCTTAACACCTTCCCCTTGTTTTCATAATATTTGCCCATGCCGCAAACTTGATGCTTACGTCCATGTCATCCTCATCCCTCTTGAAATATAGCACACCCCCAACCGTTTCTCAAAGACAGTTAGGGGTGTGTTATACTCCGTATGCTAATTTACAAAGAAACATCTAAACTAAGCGTAATGATTTCAGCGGGACGAACCACCATTCGGCCAAGCTCTGATTCCTCCAGCCTCTGTTCCATAACGCTGCTGCGATGTGCTGCGTTCACGCCCAGCGAAGGGTATACGCTTAACGTTTGCTCATCTCGTGATAGATTATACCAGCGCGCGATCAAATCCCCCGTGTTCTCCGATACCTTAAGAGCAGACAAACATAGTTTGTCACCCTCCCATTGCATAAAGGAAAAACGGCTTGGAAGCTCACCCTCATGTGTACCCGTCWGCTTCACTATCCATGGAATTTGATATTGATAAGCTTCCTTCATCGATGCCATAGCTCCATGTCCAATGAACTCCGACTTTGCATGTTGATTCTCCACCGGAAAAGGTATAATTTCAAGCTTAACCGTATGCTCGCCGAGACACTGCGCCTCAGGGGTCGGGAAATATCCCCAATCACCTAGCTCTCCCACCGCACGCAGCAAAGTAACCGCAATGGTATTGTTTTCATCTTCATCTCGCAAAACTTCATATTCATTTAAACCAAGGTTGGCGATCGTAACACCCTGCTTCTCGCCAATCAACGTCACAAAAGCTTGCTGATGCTGACAATTGCTTGGGTTTCTCCATTCCTCCGAAGGGGTATTATCCCGCTCCACCACTTCAAAGATTGAATCTGCCAAGTGTGTCTTCGATTGAAAGTCTACCGGGAACAACATACGCAAACGATGGTCAAGAGCCTCGTTGTTAAAGGTGGTTTCTATTTGCAGTGCTTGCCTGTTTTTGTTAAGTGATACCTTCGTCTTAATCGTAAAAGGAATGAGCTTATCCGACCTGCCTGATTTTCGTCCAGTAAACCAAATCAGCTCTTCTCTCTCCTGCTGCAACAGCTCTTCTGCCGACTTCGGGATTAACAACTGGTGCGTAATTTCAAAGCTGGCTTGAAAAGGTGTATCTTCCGTTATGCGTATTTCGGCTTGAAGACCTCTCGTTGTCAGCGGGACGTCACCGTTTGGCTGGCGGTACATATACTCATTACCGATGTCTCCTGTATCTTCATATATACACTGATTACGTAGCACTTCATTCGAACGATGATCAACAATAGTCAAGGAACCGTCATCAGCGATCGTTACGGTCAAATAATCATTGCCCATCTCTCGTTCATTTCTAATTAGAGAGCCTTCTTCAGCTTGAAGCTGTTTAGAGTAGTCATTTCTAATCAGCGCATAGGTTCTGTAGCCAAGTGCTGGTACACCGTGCGCCTCAAATTGAATACGTACTTTTCTAGCAAAATAAGGCTGACGGAACTGATCCTCGGGCAAATCGTATCCGAATTGTACGCCTAGATCTTCTATGCTGCTGGAGACCTTGCTGCCCTCTGACTCCACGAGGTGTAGGCCTGCTAAATCAATTTCCTTCAGTCGCTGCTTCATCGTATAAAAATCTATTCCACTATTGAAATAGATGCGCTCGATCTCAACATCAGTGGAAACAACACCAGAACGCAGCCAGCCCGTTGTATTTACAACAACGAATGTAGAGGCAACCTCTCCAAAGGAAGCGAATCCGCTCGTATCTACCTTCGAAGCGACTGCGGATAAGCTGTCTTCGATTATGCTCTCGGCGACATGCTTGCTTTTGGCGAAACGGGTCACCATCTCTGCATGGACTTCATCGACACTGCATCCGCAAATGCTGTCATGCGGATGGTTTTGCATCAGTGTTTTCCAAGCATAAGTGAATAGATGATGAGGATAAGCATGGCCTGTCAAATAAGCAAAGGCTGCTATCGGTTCGGCCACTTTCTCCAGCAGCGTCTGACCTGTTTGGTTCATTTGCTTAAGATAGATTCGCGAAGATGCAGTATTAACTAGCGTCGACCAGCCATCGGTATGCTGGCTTCTTAGTTCACCCTTAACGATGGACAATTTCTCAGGAAGTGATGCGGTTACCGCACTAATATAATCTTCAAAATTCGAATGGACAAATTGATATTCCGGAAATAGCTGCTGCGCTGTCGCAATAGCTTGTGCTACATCCGTCTGCACCGGCTGATGATCGCAGCCATTCATCATGAGCCAGTGGGGCGTTGAAGCATACTCGGCGACATCCTTTAATTTACGCTGCCAATAAGCACCTGCAGCTTCAGGATCAGTTGGAATTTCATTGCCGTTGCTGTACCAATTGGCGAACAGAATGCCGATCACTCTTGAGCCGTCAGGAGCCTCCCAAATCATCTCGGAGAACGGTGATTCGTAGGCTTTCGTTTGAGAAACTTCATTATTAAAGCCAGTTGGCTTCACACCGCGTCCGAACACAGCATTCTCGATCCCTGCTTGCAGCATCAGCTGCGGTGCTTGCCCAATGTTCCCGAACGAATCCGGAAAATAACCCACCTTTGCAACTTTGCCGAACTGCATAGCATCTCGGTGTCCATAAACGAGATTGCGTACATTTGCTTCACCGCTCGTCAAAAATTCATCCTGCAAAATATACCACGGTCCAATATGAATGCGTCCTTCGCGAACATACTGCTCAAGCAGCGCTCTTTTTTCCGGACGAATTTGCAAATAGTCTTCTAATATAATCGTCTGGCCATCAAGATGGAAGCTTTTGAAATCCGAATCTCGCTCCAGCGTCTCAAGCAAACGGTCGATGAGCGCAATTAATCTAACATGGTGCTTCTCATATGGCAAGTACCATTCCCTGTCCCAATGGGTGTGTGAAATGATATGAACAGTAGTAGATGATATCAAAGTATCCTTCTCCATTCTCTGTTTGGGATGAAAGCAAAGACGCTGCTCCACGTTCTTGCCTAATGCCGATTAATGCTCACTTTGCTTGCGTTAGCCTACGATGCCTGTACGCTCTACACTTTCTACGAAATAGCGCTGTACGAACAAGTACATGATGATAAGCGGGAGCATAAGCAGGAGAACGCCTGTATTCAGCAGCATGGATTGATACACAAGATCGGGTTCTTTGCCAAGCACAGAGCCCATGTCTGCTAATTGCGTTGACAATACTTTTACTTTGCTGAGAAACAACGAGACATAATAGCTGTCATTCCACTGCCATACGAAGGAGAACAGCACAACCGTAACGATAGCAGGAACGGCATTCGGCAGCATGATCTTATAGAAGGTTTTAAAAACACCTGAGCCGTCAACAACGGCCGCTTCTTCAATCTCCTTCGGAATGCCTCGGAAAAATTGCCGAAAAATATAAATATATAGACCGTTTTTGAGCCCCATTCCCGTAGCGGATGAAATTAGGAAAGGCCAAAAGGTATCAATTAGATTAAAGCTGTCCCTCTTCGAAAACAAACCTACTAAACCGAACATATCAAAGTACCTGTACGTTAAATATAGCGGAATCATAATCGTCTGCGGCGGTACAACAATGGTGAATATAACGAATCCAAAGAGGATGCCGCTGCCTTTAAACTTCAACTTTGCAAAAGCGTATGCCGCTAGCGCACAGGATGCGAGTTGAATGGCAGTCGTTCCCGCCGATATCAAAAACGTATTCAGTAGAGTAGCCCAATAGTGGGTCGCTTCCATCGCAATTTTAAAATTGTCCAACGTGAAGTTTCTAGGAATCCACAGCACCGTCGGATCATAGATATCAATTTTGTTGCGGAATGCGACCGAGAAACGAAGAAATAGCGGAAATAATATAATAAAACAAAAACCAGAAACGAGTACTGACCTTAGCAACGTCCATAACAATCGCTTCGATCTCTCGACCGGATTATAGTGGCGGTGAAACCTTTCCGCGTGAATGGCCGGCAGCTTCATGGCCTCTCCTCCTTCTCAATCGTAGTAAAACACTTTTCTCGAAATGATGCCCGCTGATAGGCTGAGTACTATAGCGACAACGATAAAATACACCCAAGACATCGCTGCGCTCTGCCCGAACTCAAACGTTTTGAATGCCGTTTCCGAAATAAGTGCGTTAACCGAATTGTTATTGAATGAATCAATAATGGAATAAATTAAATTCGTCAGAATAAGCGGCGTCATCATTGGGAATGTAACTTTCCAGAAAATCTCATAGCCCGTTGCCCCCTCAATTCTTGCAGATTCGTACAGTGAGGGAGAAATGGATTGCAAGCCCGCAAGAAAGATAAGAATTTGGACGCCAGAGGAGCTAATAATTTCATAGATTCGGTCAACCGCATCCGAGATATAATTTACGAATACAGGCGCCAAGCCGGACTCCATCATCATCTTTTTCAGCTCGAAGCTCTGCATAAGGTTTCCGCTTCCGCTAGATGATGAAGAGCTTCCAACAAAGCTGCTAATGTCCATATTGGCTATAGCCGCAGATGCTAGAATGACGGGTAGAAAAAAGACTGCCCTTGCCATCGCTCTTCCTCTGAACTTCTGATTCAATAGCACCGCTGCAAAGAGACTGAATACGATGATGATTGGCACATTAACGATCATATCTGTAACCGATTCAGTCAGCCTGCGTGGAAAATCTGCATTTGTCAGAAATAGATGACGAAAGTTTGCGAAACCCTCATACTTTACTGCGAAGCCGCCTTCAACCAAACTTATTGAGCTTAAGCTGAAACGTAAGGATTGAATGAGCGGCATGATAAACAGCATGACTAATCCCAGCATTAATGGCGTGGCGAACAGCACGCCGCACCATGCTTTTTTCTGCGCCAAGGTCAATGGCTTATTGAACATCTGCCTCACCGCCTACCTGATAACTTTGAGCTGCAAGCTGCATGCCCTCTACTGCTATCGCCTTATTATTGTAGTTGATCGTAATGACATAACCGTTCTGAAATGTCGTTTCCGCGACGCCCGGCACGATTTGTCGATGCTTCACAATGACCTGATTCCGAACCTTTGACAATACGCCATTTGCTTCCTTATAGAGCTGCACCGCTTCATCAAGCCAATCTTTGTAGTTCAAAGCATAAAGGTTATCGTAGTCGGTGTCCTTCACTTTCGTTGAGTCACTGGCGTACCATTGATAATATAAGCTCGAGCCCGTTTCCAGCGCCTTCAGCATCGATAAACGAGGATTTTGTTTATCATCCATGTTGTAAGGTGAGCCAGCCAAATCATAATAGCCATGCAATGCAATTTGATAAAACGGAATATCCTGATCTGTAATATTCATCAGACTGCTCTTGGTCGGTGCGTTAACGATTACATCTGCATATGGCAAGCTGTATGCGTTGCCGCCATTCACCATGATCGATTGCGCCTGAAGGCTCAGCTTATTCGTCTGTGTCTTAATCATTTCCAGCGCTTCCTGACGGGTTATCGTTTTATCCGGATTGTAATCGGAATTGACCTGATTTCCCATATCTCTTAGCGATAATCCGTGCAGGCCGAGCGCATTGTAATCCGCCAGAAAACCGTTTATTTGCTTCGGCAGCGCAGCAGGCGATAAGATATAGTGGGAAAATTTTGAAGTATCCTGATCGTACATAACCGGATTATATTGATAAACCTTTGCTTCTCCGCGATCAAGCCATGTAGCCGATCCGCTGGAACCTTTGTATTTTTCCAAAAAGGCTGTATCCGGGTAGAAGCCGATCCCGTTTTTCTGTGCAAAATCAGCTAGCTCACGAAGCCCTTCTTTGCCTCCCAGCTTATTCACGACTTTGATACTTGCTGGCGAGCTGTGCCGAATACCATCATTAAACCACCCGACATAACGTAAATCGATATGGTCGATATCCGTATCCATCAGCTCTTGCAGCAAGTTTTTCGCTTCAGAAAAGCTGGTTAGCGATTGTGTTGCTTCATACGGTATTCCGAGGAATGATTTATCTACCCGGAATGCTCCTATCAGCTCCATCACAAACGGCGAATCCTCGACTTTATCCAGCTTTTGTATATTGAATTTATTGATTAAGTAATTGCGATATTCAGCAGCCATTCCTACATAATCGGAGGTTTCACCGCTAAGGAAGGAATATCTTATGGATAAGTCGCCGTCATACCTTTTCTTTTGGAACATCGGCACAGAGCTTGTTTTTGTCCCCGACGTAAGCGTGTAAAAGTCCATTGATGAAATTTGAAACTTGCTGCCAACGGTATTATAGGAGTCATTTCGTCCGCTTACATCTGCTGTGATGCTTGCCATCGCATCACCATTTTCAATGATTCCAAATAAAGCATGGTCGGATCGCTTAAGCCCAAATACCGGCAGCCTTGTCATCTCATTCGTCTGTATTTTCTCTTTCACATTGTACGTACCGTCATTGCCGTACACAGGCAAATTGTAGGGTTCCGCTTGGTGCTTTCCGCTGTTCAGCTCAATTAGAGCGCCTGCGCCGTCAGGCACGAACAAGTATCCCGATTCCTTCACACCAGCAGCGCCAAAATGTTTAAGCACCTGTACGCTGGCAATTGGATATTCCGCATTGAATTGCAGCTCCTTACCCGGAATCGTTACAACAAGCTGCTCATTATCCAGCGTATACTGAATTGGAATCGTAAATTCTGCCCTTGCGGCTGATGCAGCGTCGGCTGCGCCGTTCTCTTCGTTATCCTGCTGCGCATCCTCTGCTGTGTAGCCCGCAGCTTCGAGTGTCGCAGAGATTTCCTCCGCTACGTAATCCTGCAGCTTGCGGACGACATAAATTTGTTTTGCCTCATCGAAGCTGAATTTGTATTCAACACTTTTCCTCAGCTCTTCATCGGCAATCTGATCCAAGATTTGCTCTTGAAATCTTTTTTTGCTTATTACCTTTGGAATATTAGCGAAACCTTTGGCAATATTGCCTATTCGATAAACGACTTTGATCCCGTTCTCTTCGTCCGTTATTTCAAATTGCTGCTTTGCGACGCTATCATCATAGCTGTTGAAAGCATTGACCTGCCCTTTTTCATTGTAGTAAGTAAGCAGCACCTGTGAGGATAGCTCTGAATGGTACAAAGGCGAAGCTTTCTGATCCTCGCTTCTCTCAACCGGGTTTGAAAACCAGACGTAGCTGTCGCGTTTGTCCTTTAGGGCAATTTCTGCTGTTTCACGGTTGATATAGAGCTGAAGCGCGTCATTTTCTTTCACTAATTCCATCGCCGACAACGCTTGCAGCTCCTTATCCGTGTTGACCGCAGTTGATTTACGTCCTGCTCCAATCACCCGGTCTTCCTGCTGATCAGAGACGGCCTCGGCTTCTTTTGTGCCGAGGTTTATCTGCGCTCCAGCTTCTTCCTTCTTGCTGCAGCCTGCCGCACTTGCAGCAACAACGCTCGCAAGCAGTGCCGCGAACAGGATGCTGGACATCTTCCTCTTACCTGTCACGACCATCTCTCCTTCCCGCACACTACAATCTGAACGATAATTCCTTATAGACAGAAATGGCGAAGCTGATCATCTGCTGGAGCATGCTGAATAATAATACCCCGATAAAAACAATAATTCCGATGACAACGAGTGTAAGCAGCATCGTCATAACCGTTTTCCCAGCTGAATATTGATGCACCGTCATCGTACCTGTGAACAGCAGCCACGCTGACCAGATCAGGGCAACCCCATCAAGCAAATAATAGAACGAGCTTTCGCTGCCTGTAATTAAATTGCTGTACAGCGTTTGAGGCAAATAAATGATAACCAATGGCATCATCGCATAAGCTGTCGCCATCACAATTTCCTTGAATTTACCTTCACCATCCATCAAGGTCGTTAAGGACCAGTTCGCAACACACCACAGAACAAAAGGCAATACGATAAAAGTTAATTCGTTCAAGCTGTTCAATTGGCTTGGGTTGTTGAAATTGACGACGAAGCCGCTGTATTGCCGCTTAATAATGGTGAAGATGACAAGCAGAAACACAATGCCTAAAGCGAGCTTGAGCCTGCCCTTCTGCTCGTATTTCATTTCCCAGAAGCCATTAAAGGGATGCATCATCGTGTAGAAAGGATTTTTGATAATGCCGAACTCCTGAAAGTGCTGGCCATTCACCTTTCTCCGATTCCACTTCATGAGTGCAAAACCAAGTACAACAGCTAGTGCAACAACGAAAACAATAGTGCCAAAATGCGCCAGCACGATGCTTTTTCGATAACCCTTAAAGGCTTCGGAGTAATACTCTCTGTTGTTCCCAAGCTTGAAATAAGACATCGCCTCATGGTATTCGCCTTTTTTGAGCAGAGATTTGCCGATGCCTAAATAGGCCACCTCCACATTTCCGTTTAGCTGAAGCACCTTCTCCCAAGCGGCTGTGGATTGCTCTGTTTTGCCATGATAAAGCGAAATAACGGCTTCCCTAATCAAGCTGCCATAGCGGGTTGGCTCAAATGCGGTCAATCGTCCGTTATCTTTATCTAGCACAAGTATTTGATCATCCATAATTTCAATGGCAGAGGGGGTACGGAAATTCTCCTGCTTGCTTCCTAACCCTCCAAACACGTACAGCAGATTTCCATCCTTGTCGTAAGTAAATATCCGTCCCCGCTTAGAATCAAGCGCGGAATACATGCCAGCTTGATCCGCAGCCACATCGATGAATATGGAGCTGCCCGGGTTGGTCCCCGTCTTCAAAGTGCCAATATCACCCTTGGGCGGAAAATAACCCTTGCTCCGCAAAATATCAGCTCCCGATGGATTCAGCCGTTTGATCGGCCGGTTCGAATCCTCTTCTGAGGTTGAGGTGTAGATGAACCCGTCCTCGTCAAGATCGAGATTGTTAAATTCAAGCGGTATGAACTGCTCCATTTGCTGTCTCTGTGCTTTGGTCGATATCCGTTTCCAGAACAGATCAATCGGGCTGAACTTTACGCGGTTCGTTCCAATAAAGCCGATAAACTGCCCTTCATCGTCAAACTCCATCATTCCTTCGTAAGACCCGCGGCTAACGACTAATATTCGCTTCGCTTTATCAACGGCTACCTTAATTGGCGCGTACTGAAACCCTGGCCGCAGCAGCGTTGATTTAGGCTCGCCTATTGCTCGTATGAACTTACCCGCAGTATCAAATACGACAAGTCTTCGGTTGAGTGTATCTGCCACATAGATGAGACCATCGTTTGTGCCAAATACCCCCTCCGGCTTATTCAGCGCATCTTCTTTTCCTTCATTATCAAATTTGGAAATGACCAGTTCTTCTTGAAATTCCTTGTTCRATATAATGATTCGGTTATTGCCCGTATCCGCAATGTATATTCGCTCATCCTTGCCAACGAACATATCCATTGGCGAAGCAAGACGTCCACTGCTCCAGTTGTCACCGTAAATGACTTGCTCCATTTTGTATGCATTCGGCGAGGGCACAGCATCTCCCCAATAGGAATACTGATAGGTATCTATTGCGGCTTCTGCAACAGGAGCGGCCGCACCGATCATGAGCGATGCGATAAATAACGCGGCGATGATTCTCTTCATCCGTTGCTTCCCTCCTGTTATTCCTTCAAGCCTGATGTAGACATGGTTTGAATAATATTGCTCTGCGTTACGATAAATACGGTGATTGGCACAAGCATCATCAGCAGTGTTACTGCAGCTACCGGTCCTGTTCTAACAAGTCCTCCGCTTGCGATTTGGCCAAAAACGTAATCYACCGTTTTTAATTGCTCGCTGTAAATATACTTGTGGCTCGTTACTGAACCATTTGTCCATAAGCTTTGCAATGAGAAAATGATTAACGTCAGCCAAGCTGGCTTAACGATCGGCATAATAATTTGCCAATAAATTCGGTATTCACTCGCTCCGTCAATTTTGGCTGCTTCTAGCAGAGCATCCGGGATTTGCTCCATGAATTGCTTCATGAGATACAATCCTAGAGTCATGCCGAAAGCAGGCAGCAAGATCGCCCAATACGTATTAATCAGACCAAGCCACGATATGATCATGTAGTTCGGCACTTGTGTAACGTAGGCGGTAAACATAAGGGAGAGTACAACGAGCGAGAACAACACTCGTTTCCCCGGAAATTTAAGCTTGGCAAGAGGGTAAGCCGCTGCCGAAGCAAAAATGACATGCCCCACGGTGCCCACGATAGCAATGAAAAAAGTATTGAATACGTATCTTGAGAAGGGCACCCATGAATCACTGAATATACCAAGCAAATCTCTGAAATTTTTGAAAGTAGGATTTCGAACGAACAGCTTTGGAGGAAAGGAGAAAATTTCATCCAACGGCTTAAATGCATTGCTGATCGTAAACACAAGCGGCAATGCCATAAAACAAGCGACGCCGCCAAGCAGCAGAAACAGCAGTATATCGACTGACAAGGAACGATTCAGCCTCTTTGACACTTTAAAAGATCGTTTCATCCCTCTACTCACCCACTTTTCCGAGCAGCTTCTGCGTTAAGAGATTTGTAAGGAGCATGATACTGAACAATACCGTGGCAATCGCCGACGCATAACCCATCTCATACCGAATGGATCCGTAATCAACCAAATGGGTAACAATCGTGTGTGCTGCGTAATCCACACTTGGAAAACCGATCATATAGATGGAGATCTCTGCGATGGAGAACGCCAACGTAATTTGGATAACCGCACCAAACATCAGCTGTGGACGCATAGCAGGCAGTGTTATGAACCATAATTCCTGCCAGCGGTTGCGAATGCCGTCAATGCTTCCCGCTTCGTACAGGGTGCGATCTACATTTTGCAGCCCTGCGATAAAGGCTAGAAAGGATGTGCCGAGACTTAGCCATAGCTGAACGAGAATGAGAATACCCAGCACATACCTCGTATCTTGCAGCCACTGAATCGGCTCCATAATGAAGCCCCACTTCATTAGAAAGGAGTTCGCATAACCATAAGAGTCGCTTGCGAACAATAGCTGCCAAATCAAATAGGTATTGCCCGCAATCGATGGCGCATACAAGACGAGCGTAAGAAAAGCTCTTATCTTCGGCCTTAGTTCGTTAATAAGCCATGCAAATAAGAAGCATGCCAAGTAACTAATCGGCCCCGTAATGGCCGCGAACAAAAACGTGTTTTTTACCGCAATCAGAAAAATATCGTCTTGAACGAGTAATCTTGAATAGTTTTGCCAGCCAATCCACCTAGGCTTCTCAAGAAAATTAAAATTCGTAAAGCTAAGCAGCAGCGATAATAGCACAGGGAGTACAGTAAATGTGCAGAAAATAATAAAGTATGGTGCCAGCAGCACATAAGCGTGTTTACTTTTTTTCATTTCAACAAACATGCGCGTTAATTTTGGCTTCAGCTCTTTCCCGTGAGCTAGAATACGTGAATCGCCTTTCCCCCTTGTTACGGGGCGGKCTGCTAACTGCTGTTTCATTTAAGCCCCTCGTTTCTAATAAGGAAGATTAAATTCCTTGCGCTTTAATGTAATTTCCTCATTCATCGCCCTTACATATTTGTCCATCGTTTCACGCGGATCTTCTCCTTGAACGACAACACGGCGGAATGCATTATCGATATTTCTGCCTGTCAAATATCCACCCGGAACCTCTGGTATGCCCTTAACCCATTTCATTTGCTCCTGCAGCATTTGAAAATCCTTCGTTGGCCAAGGAAGTGAAGCTAACGCTTCCATATTTGCCGTTGGGTATCTAGCAGCAGCACCCATTCGAATTTCCATTTGTCTACCAAAAGCAACCTGCGTGTCTTTGCCTGTCCACCATTTCAAGAAGGTCCACGCCTCTTCTTTGTTTTTCGCTTGCTTGAACATAATCGATGCCGAGCCTCCGCTGCCTACCTCGCGGTGGAAGGAACCATCGGCAGCAGCAACGCCTGGAACAGGCGCAAATGACCACAGCCCTTTGATCTCAGGTGCAAAAACAGTCAGCTTGTTATACATCGTATAATCGACGATACCGATTGGCATTTCGCCTGTTCGGAAGCGGTTTGCGAAATCAGCTGCGATTGGAATTTTATAATTGACATAAAAATCGGTCCACTTCTTGAACTCCGAAATCGATGTCTCTGAATCCAAATCACTCGATTTACCACCGTCCTTATAAAACTGGCCGCCTTGCTGAAGCAGAAACATCGCAAATGCAGGATTGGGCGGAAGCGTCATAATATTCGTCGTTGCAAGCTCATTGCCAATGGAATCAAGCGGTTTTTGTGGTAAACCAAACTGCAAGTTATGCTTCTGGAGCGTAGGCAGCATATCATAGACATCCTGCCACGTTTCCGGCACTTTCAAATGCAGCTCATCCTCCAATATATCTTTTCGGAAAAACATCATCGGAAACGTTTGCTGCTCAGGCAATGCGTAATAGCTTCCTTTATATTCATAAGGCACCATGGCGCTTGCTAGAAACTGCTGCTGTACTTCCGGATAATCTGGAAACGCAGATAAATCCTGAAGAGCGCTGCGGCTCGCGTAATTCATCGGCAAGTCGTTGCCAACCTGCAAAGCAACATCCGGCCCTTTCCCCGAGACGGTTGACGGTAGAAGCACATCCGCGCTTACGAGTTTTAAATTCACATGTATGCCCGTCGTACTCGTAAAACGATCATCTATCAATCGTTTAATGACTTGTGCTTGGTCACGAGCCGATGTTACCCATACAGTAACGCTTTGCTTCGTCTCTTCTTCATCCGAGAAATCATCGTAGTTTTCACTAAAGGATGCTGCGAACGATTTGATCCCTGTTAACATCTTTGCCCATCTGGTTGCTTCGGGCTTCGGCAGCTTTGCTTCTGGCGAGCTAACGATCAAATAATCCAAAGCAAGCGGCTGTTCATTGATCGTAAGCATCCATGAGCCAAGCGCGCCAACATTCGTCTTAAATGCTTCGATCCGTGATGGCACGGATTCCGGGCGGCCCGCCATGTCCTTAAGCTGATACGCTAGTCTATTAATAATCGCTGTACGGTCATTTCCACTCTCGGATGGTCCTTCCATACTGCTCGCAATGCTATAGAGCAGCTCGCTTTGTTTCTCAAACACTTCAATCATTTCAGGGATGCGCTGTTCCAGATTGTAATCACGAAAGGTATCCGGAACGGTACCTGTATAGCTGATGATTTGGCGATACATGGCATTTAGCTCAAGAATGCTCGTTTCCACCGATCGCAGAATTGGCGCCAGCTCGCCCAAAGTCACTTCCATCCGCAACCGATGCTTGCCTTTAGTGAGATGGAATAAATAAGGCTCATCTTTGCTCGTTCCCAAAACATTCATTTGCCAAGAATGGTTATATGGAAACTGAACCTCTTTCAACTCCTTAAAGGGCAGCTTCCCATCTATATAAATGGAGCGCAGCGCAGACATGCCATTCAAATAGTTTTGACGGTTTTTCAAAGCGATTTGATAGAGCCCTTCTTGCTCTACTTCAATTTCCCATTCAATCCATTGTCCCGGCATTCTCCATGCCCATCCACCCATTGCATTATTGCGAAGCTTTGATACATGGTAAGGTTCGACCGCGGGAGAAGAACGATCATTATAAGGCAGCAAGCTTGGCGTAGATTTGTATAAAGCTTGCTCTGCTTGAAGCTTGATCGAAACGTCTGCAGCCTGCTTTAGCCCATCTTCTTTATACTTGCTGGCAACCTCTGCATATGTAGGAGCAATTTCCGGTGCAGACAGCTTCAACCAATCGATGACGAGCGGCTCTTTAACCGAAGTCAGCGTCAGTGTATGCTGGCCTCTCGAGAAATAAAATAAAAAAGGCTCTTCATAAAAGCCCGTGTTATCTTTAATTAAGCTTTCCTGCCACATATACTCTTCGATTTGGTTAGGCAGCAGATCATTTCCCCTTGCATCGCGATCGAAGCTTTGCTTCTCGTTTTTCCATATTCGATTGAAGGTTATGCTTCTAGCTTCATTAAATGGCGATTCCCCATCCACTAACAGCTCCCTTTCAATATCTGAATCCTTGCCCGGCTCGCTATAAAAATGTATACCGAGATTGTATAGTCCTTCTTGCTTAACCTCGAATGCCCAGGAAATCGCACCTGAATCTTCCGTGAGAACCGCTTGCCCCTCGTTGCCCGCTCTATTCTCAACGATAGAAACTTCCATTCCCTTAACTTCGCTGTAGCTCTCCCCTTCGATTACAATCGTATCGTTAGCAGCCAGTTGAATAGGATCATATTTAGACAAGTATTCGTCATAACCACCCTTTTCATATGGCGCATCTAAAGCCGTCGAATGGGTATTCCGATTGCTTGCCGATGTTCCTTCAGCAGTAACCGT
Source organism: Paenibacillus sp. 01T424 (assembly GCF_056398745.1). Lineage (NCBI taxonomy): Bacteria > Bacillati > Bacillota > Bacilli > Caryophanales > Paenibacillaceae > Paenibacillus > Paenibacillus sp. 01T424. The sequence goes on from NZ_JBFTPZ010000023.1 coordinate 30,437, forward strand.
GCCATTTAGTGCGGACTCCTGAAAAAACAAGGAGACACAAACAGCTAGTGACAGAAGCAATAACGAAATGACTTTAACGCTTGGTCGCCGCATCGTTTCCCCCTCCTCCCTAGCAGGCTCTCTATTAAAATAGGAGCCTGCCGAGAGTTTTTGACAAAATTTTATTTGTTGTCTTGAAGCAATTTGTTCATGTTCGCTTCAAACTGCGGTTTGATTTTGTCAACTGCAGTGGACGGCGATACTTTGCCTTCTGTAATTTCTTTGACGACACCTTCAAAGAGCTTCTCGCCATCTGGAATGCCATAGTAGGAGATATACTCAATGTTGTCGGCCATCTGTTTCCGAGTATCGAGCGACTCTTTACTTGGGTAAGAAGTTTCCCATGACTCATTGGCTAGCTTTCTGCCCTCTTCATGAAGACTAATCTCATCAAGAATTTTCACAGCAACCTCAGCATTTTTCGAATATTTAGCTACCATGAACATATTGCCAAACGGTGTGTAGGAAACATAGCGATCAGCCTTAGGGCCTTTCGGGAAGAAAACATAACCAAGTTGTTGATCCTTCATACTATCGACAAACGTGCCAAGCTCCCAGCTGAATCCTGCATAGATAACGCCTTTGCCAGCGATGAATTCTTTCGCTGCATCCTCAGGAACCGGCTGCATGATCGATTTATCTGTGTTGTAGAGATCAGAAATGAACTGCAAGGACTCAATCGCATTTTCACTATTCATAGCGAATTTGTATTCTCCACTTGCATCCTTGTCCAGAGCCCCGTTGTTCGTGTAGACCATTTGCTCTGCAAATGCTTTAACTTTACCGTAAGCCCCGGTTACGCCAAATACATCTGTTTTTCCATCGCCGTCTGTATCCTTCGTTGCTGTTTTTGCAAATTCACGGAATTTATCCCATGTCCATTCGCCTTTTTGTTGAAGCTCGTATGGATCCTCTAGGCCAAGCTTCTGAACGAGCGTTTTGTTATAAAACATGCCGTACGGAGAAGGAGCTGAATCCGTCATCCCGTATTGCTTGCCGTCATAACTTCCTCCAACCTTCATCCAGCTAATATATTTCGGATCATTCAAATCCAAAAATTCATCAACTGGCTGAATGAACTGTTTGTTCACAAGCTGTGGAAACGCCCAGAAAAGCTCGATCCGAACGATATCCGCAAACGGTGTGCCTGAGAGAGAGGTCGTCGTGAAATTTTCAATATACTTTCCATAGTCGCCGAACTTTACAAATTCAATTTTGCCGTTATATTTTTTCTCCGCATCTTCAATCAATTTGATTTGTGCTTCTTCTGCGGGACCTTTTTCTTCTACTAATCTTGGATCTGCTCCGTCGTACCAAACGCCGATTTTAATCGTCTGACCTTTTAAATCGTATTTGTTCTCTTCCGGCGCCACAGTCGCTTCTGTTGTTGGTTCAGCATTTGTCGGAGAAACTGCATTCGTTTCTTTCCCTTGATTGCTGTTAGCACCATTTTTTCCGGAGCATCCTACAATTGAAACCATGAGTATTAATGCAATGACTGCAAACGAGCGTAATTTTAGCTTTTTCATTTAAAATCCCCCATCATTCATATTGGATTGAAATTTTAAAAAGACATGATTACGAAACGCTTTAACCAAGCTCTAGACAGAAATACCGAACAGCCCTCCTTAACGGCATAATAAAACCAGTTATAAAGCGCTTACATTCTTCGCAAGCAAAAATAACCGATATATCCATTTTTGTACAATCGGTTCGTTCTCAAGGTGTATCACTTTAATTACAAACCGATTTGGCTATGTAATTAGATATACCTTTTAGCCTGCTTACAAAAGTTATTATAATCGCAATACTATTTTTTGTAAACAATGAATATACTTAATATAGTAAAATACATTATTGATTATACCAAATAAAAAAGCTGGCCATTATGGCCAGCTTTTTACACTAAAATGAATGACGCAGAACAATAGATTGCCTATACCGATTTGACCGAGGCTTGATCATCTACCGTCTGCATGCCAATGGACTCTCTTTCTACCACACGAACGGGAACCTGTAATTTTTGCGGTGAAAAATCAGCTCGTTCAATTCGATTAACGATTAATTCAGCCGCTTTACGGCCTATTTCGTTATAATCTTGGGCTACGGTCGTAAGCGGAACCTCTACATGCTGCGCAATGATATGATCGTCGAAGCCGGCAATTGAAAGCTGTCCTGGAACTTGCAATCCCATTTCAATCGCGTTTTTAAGAAGATCGACGGCAAGGTGATCATGCTCAACTTGAATCGCTGTTACTCCAGCCTGAATCAGCGAAGCAATCATTGATTTATAGAAGGTTTTGCTATTTGTTTCATCTACTTGTCTATAGAAATCCGAAACGATTAAGTCAGGATCAATCGGAATTTTGTAATCCTTCAGCGCATTGCAGTAGCCTTGATACCGGTCGCGCACCGAACTGCGAAATTCGATGCTGATGCTGGAAACAAAAGCAATTCGCTCATGGCCAAACTCAAGCAGCTGCTTCGCGATTTCATAACCGCCTTCAAAGTTATTTGAAGTAACGCTCGTAATCGGAATGCCTTCAAAGTACTGATCAATCGTCACAATCGGGTAGTCGTTCCAATAAATAGCATTGATTAAATCGATATTGCTAATGGTGCTGATGGGATACAATATGATGCCGCTTGAACCGTTTTTAGGAATTCGAACGAGCAGCTCCTTCTCTTTGTCCCTGCTCCAATTGCTGTTATGAATGCTTAAATAATAACCTTTATCGTCCAAATAGTCCGATGCTCCGGTTATATAGTCCGATTCATGTGTCGCCATATAAGGAAGAATCATTGAAATAATCCGATTGGCATTTGAGGTGCCTGTATCGGATTCGATATAAATCTCTTGTTTTTTGACGAAGCTCCCGCTTCCGCGCTTCCTGTATATTAGGCCTTCCCGTTCCAGCTCGATTAATGCGCGCTTCGATGTAATGCGGCTAACCCCTGACTTCTCCGCCAATTCCACTTCTGTTGGAAGTTGTTGATCAGGCAAATATTCTCCCGATTTTATCTTTTCCTTGAGATCCTCAAGAATGACCATATACAAAGGTTTGTTATCGGACTGCATGCTCATTCACTTCCAGTCTATCCGTAATGCATTTCTTGTATTGATTATACCAAATCAATTCTTTATAATGCAAATTAAATATACCAACTTCATTCGAGTATACCTGCAGTATTTAGGAGAGGAATGATCATAATTATGAATTCAGACTGGACAACACAGGTTCTAGAAAAATTCGCCTACAAAAGGAGCCTAGCCAGCTTGCGTGAAGAGCAGCTATTCAGCGTTTTTCAGCAGCCCTTAAGCGCGGATGAGCAGTTTGCGCTGCAATTTTTATATGCCTACATGCCTCTTAATGACTTAGCTGATTATAATGGTGAACTTTTTCTTAGCCATGTACAGGCTTCCCTTGCTATTCGGAATAAAGTGCCATGGGGCAGCACGGTGTCCGATCATTTATTTTACCACTTTGTTCTCCCATATCGGGTCAATAACGAGAACATCGAGGATATTCGAAGCTTGTTGTTTAATGAATTGTTCGAGCGCGTTCGAGGACTGTCCATGGAAGATGCCATTTTGGAGACTAACTACTGGTGCCATGAAAAAGCTACCTACATAGGAAACGACCAGCGCACCGTATCTCCTTTAACCATTATCCGTACCACTCTCGGACGCTGCGGAGAGCAGTCCACACTTGCAGTTGCTGCACTCCGCAGCATCGGAATTCCTGCAAGGCAGTGCTATACACCACGCTGGGCCCATTGTGATTCCAATCATGCTTGGGTTGAAGCTTGGGCTGACGGTCGTTGGCATTTTCTCGGTGCTTGCGAGCCAGAAGCAAGGCTAGACCAAGGCTGGTTTAGCGCTCCTGCCCAAAGAGCTATGCTCGTTAATACGAGAGTTCCTTCCAACTATGCAGGCCCCGAGGAAATTACGCTGCAGCATCCTTGGTATACCGAAATTAATTTACTAGACAACTATGCCGTAAACAAGACCATTACGATCAAAGTACTTAATCAAGCTGGTTCCCCATCTAGTGCTAAGGTACACTTCCAGCTGTATAATTACGCCGAGTTTTCTACTATTGTGACAAAGACGACAGATCAAGCCGGGCAAGTTACCCTTACAACTGGACTTGGCAGCTTATATATACACGCTGTTGGCGAAGAAGGCTGGGGCTCTATACTTATCCATACGGGAGATGCGAACGAATTTACAATGGTTATGAGCAAAGAGGAAGTTCGAGGCGGCATTTCAGATATTGAGATGATCCCCCCGCCATCTGTGGACAGCAAGCTGACTTCAGCCGCCACTGAGCAGGAGAAGCAGAAAAATAGTGAGCGAATTCAAGAGGGTTCCCAAATTCGTGCTGCATATGAAGCAACATTTGTTAGCTTGGAGCAGTCTTCTCAGCTAGCTGATCAGCTCTCCCTAAATGGAGATCGGGTGTGGAACGTCCTTCAAAAAGCTAGAGGCAACAGCCATGAGATTTATGCTTTTTTACAAAATCAATCCCATTTATATGGAGAATGGCCGCTTTTGCTGCTGGAATCACTTCATGAAAAGGATTTGACAGATACGTTTCAAATCTCGTTAGATGATCATCTACTTGGTTCTTTGCCGCTGATTGAAAGTCAGGATACCGATTTAGATAAATCTTTTACCAGCAAGTATCTACTTTGTCCGCGTATACATTATGAGATGATTGCACCCTACAAGCATCGTTTCCAAGAGCATTACTCTGAGGCAGAAAAGGAGCTGTATCGCGGTCAACCTGAGGCCATGTACGAACGACTTGCGGGTGAATTTGATATTATCGAAGGCATGAATCATTATAACGGCTCTGCCACGCCGCTAGGCAGCTTTGAATTACAAAAAGGCGATCGGCTTTGCTTCCACATTCTTCTAATCGCAACAGCAAGAAGCATAGGAATACCAGCTCGCCTTGAACCAACTGATTTAAGGCCGCAATACTTTATGCCAAGCCATTGGACTGACTTTTGTTCGGAGGGCACCTCACCGCCAGCACTAGGTTTTGTTCATTTCATCAAAGACATAGCAGCAGATGTAGAAGAAGCCGCCTATTTCAATAACTTCACGATTGCGCGATTTACGAAGGGCATGTATCACACACAGATGCTCCCCTTTGGTAAAAAGGACGTATTCGACGCGCCAATCGAATTGGTATGCGGACAATATCGGCTAATAACCGGAACAAGACTTCCAAATGGTACTTTAAAGGTCCGGCTTGCTTATTTCGACATTTCTCCATCAGCTACAACAAAATTGACATTGAGCTTCCGCAGCAAGGATATGGAAATTCCAATTCTAGCCTCACTCTCCCCTGATGCCATGGATAAGGAGTTATTCTATCCACAGATTAGCATGAAGGCAGCCGTTCAGCCTCGCGGCGCAGTCATCGCTTGGATCGAGCCAGACCGTGAGCCTTCAAAACATCTGCTGAGAGAGCTTCGAGAGCTGGCTCCTGCATTTGAGGCATGGAATGGCCAAGTCATATTGACAGCGGGTGAAGATAAGCTGACCGCATCCTTCTCATTAGAACAAGATGCTGCCTTGCCCCGAAACGCTTCTTTCCACCTTGACCAGTCATACACTGGCCTTAACCTCTTTCAGCCCTTGATCGTGCCGAAGAGGATGGAACAGTTTCCCATCCTGTTTGTTTTGGATAATGTAGGACGAATCCGTTACATGTCAGAGGGATACAAGCTCGGAACCGGCAAAGAAGCGCTTGATGCCATTCATGCGATTGCTAATTCTCATCAGGAAAAAGATTAAGCCGATCCTCGGATGCTGGTGTGTAGCTATATGTACGGCTTAGCTTCACTACTCGGCGATTTGGTCTGCGAATAACGACAGAGGACTCGTCCCATGCTACAACGATACCTTTAACATCATTTGCTTCGATTGCATCTCTTACAACTCTTATCGTCTCACCGCTTACGCGATATTGATCCAATTGCTCTTCACTTATCATTGCAATTCCTCCTGCTTCTATTCTAACCCGTATGATTATTGAAAAACCTCAATGGATGCTTACGCATCACATTGAGGTTTACTTCAAAATATAAAATAATAATAAGGTTTAACTTATACTTATATCATTCTTTACGTTAACCTGCATGCTCTTTCGCGTCGTTCGTTTCATACCACTCATCCAGCACGCGTGATGACATCACCCGTTTGCCGATATATTCGCCTTGACGGTCAGTGAATTGCTCCCGCCATTCAATAGACAATTCATCGCAAAGCTTCACGATAGTGAGCAGCTCTGACCACGCGACATAACGTTTGTACCAGAAAAATTGCGGATGCTCAATCATATAAGGATATAAATCATCAAATTCCGTATGTTTACAATCTAGTGCACGCTCAAAGTGGACTTTAGCATCGCTTAGCTTTGTATACATAAACTCTGCAGACATTTCCCCCATAGTATGTGCCTCCCCTCGATCACTTCTGTACCATTATAAGCGATAATGCCGGATGCGAAAAGAACATTTGCACTGGAACTTATTACTCAAATTTAATTTCACCGTTATCAAGCGATGAAATGCGAACGAGCGGCTCCACACGAATTCCTTGTTCCCGTAATGTTCTTCCTCCAGCTTGAAATGACTTCTCGACAACGACGCCAAGTCCAACTAAAGCTGCTCCCGAGCGCTGAATAATTTTTATCAATCCACGCGCTGCATCGCCGTTGGCAATAATGTCATCAATAAAGAGTACCCGATCTTCAGCCGTTAGAAACTGTTTGGACACCATAATATCAGTCACCATTCCCTTTGTAAAGGAAGGAACACGTTCCACATAAGCATCTGGATCAGCAATTAATGTCTTCTTGCGGCGAGCGAAAACGAGCGGTACGCCTAGAGTATATGCGGTTGCAAAGGCAGCGGGTATTCCCGACGACTCCACCGTTATCACCTTCGTAATTTGCTCCTCCGCGAAGCGCCTTGCAAACTCTTGTCCCATTTCCATTGTCAATGCTGGGTCGACCTGGTGGTTGATCAAAGCATCCATCCGCAGTACATTGCTAGACAATACGGATGATTCTGCTAAAATACGTTGTTTTAAACTTTCCATCTTTCATTACCTCCACCAAAATCCTTTTTGATACCGTACCATAGGTCAGGCAAAAAGTGCAACCCTATTGAAGGGATCGTTTTTAATCCCAAAAAAATCAAGCGAATTCGAGCGAGAAATTTCATATCTACAGTAAAATAGAGAAACTTTTACCACATTTTACACGTCTAATTTAATAACATAACTTTTGAACGAATTTAGCAGCACATTTATAAATATGGTTCATTATACCGATGATATTTCCTATAGGGAAAGGAGTGAAAACCTTGAAAACCAATCGATTATTTACGAAAAAAGCGGCTATGGTCGCGGCAACTTCAACGCTTGCTTTATTGCTTGCCAGCTGCCAGAGCGCATCGACAACCACGCCTGATACTTACACGGATGACACAGCTCCTCTTCTGACCAAACAGACGAGCAAGCCTAACAGCCCTCAGAACTCTTACTCTGAGCTAACGGAAAATGAGATTCAAATGGACGAGCCTCATATGAACAAGGTGGATACGAGCAGCAATACAAACGCTGAAACCTCAGCAGTCAGCAAGTCAGAGAATCCCAAAGCGCCGGTAAAAACCGAAAGTGAGGATGCATTGTGGCAAGCAGACGCGCCTCTTCTCCATGGCGTAGCAATTGGCGATACCCATGCTTCTGTTGTTAAGCAGTTTGGCAATCCGCAAGACAGCTACAAGCTTGAGGAAGAGACGGATCCTGTTACCGTGCTTGAATATGACGGATTTGCAGTTGGAATCAATGCTAAGAAAAAAACACAATTTATAGAGCTTTTTGAAAAAAACATTCAAGCTGGCCTAAGCGGCCTGCAAATCGGCGACAATCCGGAAGCTGCACTGCTTGCACTCGGCAAGCCTGAGAAGCAAACCGCATATTTGCTCACTTACAAAGCAAACAAAGCGCTGCTTAAGCTGGATCTTGATCCCGAGCATAATGAAATCATTTCCATTAAGCTTCTCGCTACCAGCTAGACAGAATTTAACATGCGTAACTAATGTAAAGAGCAAACCAAGGCTGCCATTGAATGAAATACACCACAGCACTACCGCCGCTGCTAGAATGAAGGCCCTCTCTGCTTCTAAATATCCCGTAGAAATTCGTAATATTTTGAAAAAAGTCATGCCTGTCCCCGTTTGGACATACCTTCTAATTATAGAGGGTTTTCGAACGGAGGACGGTAGACGATGTGGAAACGTACTGGGAAAGTATTGCAAATCGCTTCAACTTACATGGGGACAATCGTGGGGGCCGGTTTTGCCACCGGCCAAGAAATACTTCAGTTTTTTACCCGCTTCGGTTACTGGGGTACGGTCACGATTGTTATATCTACCATTTTGTTCATTTGGCTAGGCACCAAGATGATGCTCATTGCAAGTGAAATTAGAGCAAAGTCGTACGAAGACTTAAATAAAGCATTGTTCGGCGACAAATATGGACGACTTATCAGCCACTTCATGTTAGTCGTACTCCTTGGCGTAACCGCTGTTATGCTCGCAGGTGCCGGCACCATCTTTTATGAGCATTGGAATATTTCTTATCAATCAGGTCTGCTTATTACGATTGCCGCTTGTTATTTTTTGCTCCGCAAAGGAATGAATGCTATTCTGACGGTCAATGCGATCGTCGTCCCTGTTATGCTGCTGTTCACTGTACTCATCATAATCAATACATTTCAAACGCCAGGCGCAGACAAGTTCATTACTTTATCAAGCGACCATTCCATCTGGGCCGCTTGGGCTTCACCTTTTTTATATACCGCCTTCAACCTCTCAATGTCGCAAGCTGTGCTTGTACCGCTGGGAGCAGAAATTCGTGACCGCAAGGTCATTATTGCTGGCTCATGGGTCGGAGGAATCGGAATTGGGTTCATGCTGCTGGCTGGTCACATCGCGCTTTCCGTTCATATGCCAGGCATTCAACAATTCGCAATACCGATGGGCGGGATTGCTAGGCAGCTAGGGCCTAGCGTACAGTTTATTTACGTTTTCATTATTTTCGCTGAAATCTTCACGACACTCATTGCAGACATTTACGGCCTCACCCTTCAGCTTCATGAGCGTTTGAAATGGGCTCGGAGCTTGATTGTACTACTTATCCTCGCGATTTGTTATGTAGCCAGCCAAATCGGATTTGGTCCGCTTCTATCCACTCTTTATCCGTTATTCGGCTTGGTCAGCTTGGGCTGGCTCATCTTAATTATCCGCAAACGTGTTATTACTCATTAGAGAGCAGCTGGCTGCTATAAATCATCATATTTGTACGAGTAACGCACCCTCGCAATGCTCGAGCATTGCGTCTCGAACATGCTCATGACAAGTCATAACTATCATTTGCCTTTCACTCGATAAGGATGCGAGCAGCTTGGTTACTGCATGCAGCCTGCCTTTGTCGAAATTAACAAACACATCATCCAGCATAAGAGGAAGCTTCGCTCCACTTGTTGCTTCCTCCGCCAAAGCAAGGCGCATCGCCAAATAAACCTGCTCCGCTGTTCCTCTGCTTAACATTCCGCTGTCGATGAGACGGTGCTCCGCTGTTTCCAGCCTGATTCCCGGTTCTCCTGGCGTTGTAAGTACTCGAATATATTTTCCACCTGTCAGCTCCATCATAAAGCGCGATGCATTGCGAAGCACGACAGGCTGACGCTCTTCTTCATAAACACGTTTAGTTCGGCTAATTAATGCTGCACTAATAGAAAGAACCGCATACCGCTCTGCATCCTTCTCGATCTGGGCAACCGTCATCGCTTTATCAGAAAGCAGCCTTTGATGCTCCGCTTCCTGCAGAAGATGGTCTAGCGACTGCCGCACTCTCCCCCGCTTTTCAAGCTGTTCCTGCTTTTGCCGCTCCAGCTCTTTCAGCTCCGTCTGCGACTCCAAATGCAGCTGCTGCAGCTGCTCTTCATCGTAGCAGCCAAATAAATGCTCGAGCTCGGAAATTCTCTCCGCTGACATGCCAGCCGTTATTTCCAACGCAAGCTTCGACAACTCAAGCTCAAGCGCCGTCCATATGCTATGATGCGAAATAGCCAGCTCATATTGGGCTTCACTTGATAGACCAGCCGCTTCCACTGCAATCAACACTTGGCTCTCTAGCTCAAGCTGCCGGGATTCAGCAGCCTGCTGCGACATGCGCAGCTCATCGCGGCGCGCAATAATAGCGCGCGCTTCTTGTTTGGCTGCAGCATGGCGGCGAATTTCGGCATGCAGCAGGCGCAGCGCGAGGGCTGGGTCAGCAGCCGCTGCTGCGGCCGCTTCCTTGAAATGCCCGCACAGTTCAGCTGCTTGCGCAGCGAAAGCAGCCAGCTGTTTGCCTGCGGCGGCTTGTTTCGCCGACAGCCGGTCATAATGCTGCAGCCGCTGCAAAGCTTGCTCGGCAAGCTCGAATGCTTCGAGCGCAGCGGCCGGCGACATTCCCGCCGGCAGTGAGCGAGCTGCAAGCCAGTCAGCCCACTGATGGGCGATGGCTTGCCTTGCTTGTGCAGCAGCGGCGGCAGCCTCGCTGCGTCCTGCAGCGTGCGCGCGCAGCCGCTCTAGGCGGCGGGCGAGCTCGCTGCTATGGTCGATGAGGCGCTCGCTGCGCTGCAGCGCCTCGAGACGGGCTTCGACTGCGGCGCGCAGCTGTGTGCGCGCTTGTTCCGCAGCGAGCAGATGCTCTGGCGAGCTGTAATGCTTTGCCGCAAGCAGGGCAGCCGCTGCCTCTTGCGGATTATGTACAATCATCTCTAAAGCTTGATGCACTCGTTTTTCTCGTTCATTAAGTTCCGTGCCAGTGAGCACGGCTGCACCGCCGCGCCCTCGCGAACGCCCGCGTCCACGCAGCTGATCGCTGCTCTCGCCTGCTGCTGCATTCCCAGCGCCGCGACTCCGCAGCAGCGCCACAACAACAAACGCAAGCGCCGTTCCCGCCAGCGCCAGCGCAGCAATACCTGCACCGCGCCCTGCTCCGCCAAGCGCGGCAGCTCCAAGCGCCAGCGCGGCTCCGCCCGCTCCTGCCGCAGCAGCCCACCAAGGGCCGGCTCCGCCTCGGCCCGAAGCTGCCGCGCCGCGGCCAGCCGATTCGCTATCGCTTGCGGCTGCAGCGGCTCCGGCAGAGCGCGCCCGCTCGAGCTCCCACTCGCGCAGCGCGCTATCGAGGGCGTTCCACGCCCCCTTCAGCGCATCTCGCGAGCGCGGTAGCACCTCAAATCCGGTGCTGCCCTCCTGCTCGCTGCGCTCTTTCTCCCGTGCGGCGGCAGACCTCGCCTCCTCCAAAGCGATAGACGCTTCCTGCTCCTGCTGCTTAAGCGTCTCAAGCTCAGCCGCGAATCGCTCCTCTCCTCGCGCGTGCTCCAGCTCCTGCTGCCTAGCGCTGCGCACAAAGTCACGATCGGCTATCGTAACGTGAAGCTCCCTCAGCTGACGCTCTGTCCATTCCGGCGCGATGCTGGTAACGAGCCTCGCAATCATCTCATCATGCTCGCGAAGCTCTGATTCCAGCTCTATGCTGTCCTGCTTCAGCTGGCGCATACTCTCAGCTGCCTGAAGCAGAGCTTCCGTCTCATCTCCAATACGGAGAAGCTGCTCATCATAACTTATCGCTTCAAGCTGCAGCTCCATTAGCAGCGCTTTCTGCCTTTGCTTCTCAGCTTCTTCGCGCAGCTCAGCTCTTTGCCTTTGCAGCTCGTCCCATTCCTTCTCCGCATGCGGCGAGAGCTCTGCAGCGTAAGCGACTTGCTCGCGCTCAATCATCAGCTGCTGCTTGCGAATCCACAATGGCCTAGTGGTGCAAGCTTTATGAAGCAGCATTTGCCTTGCTTCTTTTGCTGGCAGCTCCAATTCCAGCTGTTGCAAGAATGCATCCAGCTGGCCCGTCTGCTGCGTCAACTGATTATAGGAGACAATGGCATCTGCGCGCTTCCGAAGCTGAGCATCTATTTGCTCAAGCGTTTTCAAATGTTGATTAATTTGTTGATTAGCTCCGCGAGGCTTAAAGAGAAGATCCATCTCCTGTGCTAAACGCTTCTCAGCTGCTGCTATCGATTTTCCGTTGTCCCACCCTGCTTGATACAAATATTGTCCAAGCTCTTCTCCCGACAATGCGCCGATTTCTTGCAGTTCAGTCAGCGTAATAGCGAACAACTGTCGATACAATTTTTCGCTAATGCCTCCTAGAAACTGCCGTTCCCATTCCGTTTGTGTGAGCGCTGCTTCTTCGAGAGATTTATCTGCTGCAGCAATGACGCTAATGAATGGATCATTTAACAATTCGTCATTGCCAGCTGCATGGCTTAGAGCGCGCAGCTTAAGCTTGCCTAATCCGTCAGCCGCATATCGCTCAACCACGTATGCTTCATCTTCTGCACTTTGAAAAAACATCCGACCGCCATGCTTGCCGCCATTCACCGGTTCTTGCCGCTCATTCGACTGTCCGCGTTTGGCAAAACCAAAAAGCATCGATCGGATAAAGCCGAACATCGTGCTTTTTCCCGCTTCATTTGGACCATATACGATAATGACCGCCGCATCGAGCGGTATTTGCTTCCTATATAGCTGTCCGAAACCGTCAATTTCAGCCTTCAAAAGCTTCATGCTTCCTGTCATCTCCTATAGGCTTTTGCAGATACAAGCTGCACTCGCCCTATCATCATCCGCCACGTTCATGATCATGAAGCAAACCAAGCGTCAGCTCGCGCGCTTGCTCTAGCCAGCGCTCGGGAGGCTCGTCCCAATGATTAAACATAAGTCTGCCAAGCTTCGCATGCCCTGCTGCCGGGCTCACAGCATTTTTGGCAAAATCCTGCCATAACTTCTCATCCTCCGTTAATGCTGCGCTAAATCGAACGAGCTCTCCGGTAAAGCTGTCTTCCACCGCCAGCTCCTCCCAGTTGATCGCAGCCCCTGTATTCACCTCTAGCCCATGCACGAAGATCCATGGTTCAGCTGATGATATCGCCCTGCCTTCCTGCAATTGCTCAAGCAGCGTTCGAACAATCGCTGGCTCCGAGAGCTTCTGATGCAGCAGCCCGCGACCTGTCAAACAAAGTCGAAGCATAACCGAGCGGCCTTCCGCTTCAGCTAATATTCTGTCAATTAAACCTTCCAATTGCTGCAAAAGCTCCTGTTCTGTACTCAGCTCAGAGATGGAGCAGTCATACTCGTGCCACCTGACTTCATCCAGCGGCATAAAGGTCAGCTCTACCGCTCTTGCAGCGGTTACCTCCACCAAGTAACAGCCCTTTGCTCCTACTTCACGCGGATTTCTTCCTTGTGTGTTGCCTGCGTATACGACATGAGGGTATTCATGCAGCACCCTTCGTTTATGGATATGGCCTAGCGCCCAATAATCGAAGCCCTTGCCACCGATCAGCTCGCTCAGCGAGCATGGAGCATACGGGTCATGCGTTCCATCGCCATCAACATTTCCGTGCAGCAGCGCGATATGAAAGGGCGCTTCCTGCTGTATTTGATAAGCCGCAGCTATATTTTCCGAGACGACGCGTTTTCCGTATGACCTTCCGTAAACAAATGCAGCCAGCTCACCGTTAGTACGGTAAGCCGGCCGATATTCCATTTGATCCGCTCCAAATATATGCACGTTTGCCGGCAGTTCTAAGTCTGCTCGCTCGCCATTTAACGGGTCGTGATTTCCATGGATTACATATACGGATATTCCATGCTCCTGCAGCTTTTGCCACTCTCGTACGAGCATAAGCTGTGCTCTGAGCGAACGGTCTGCTTCATCGAACAAATCGCCAGCCAGCACGATAAAATCTACCTGCTCGCGAATGGCGGTCTGCGTTAGCTGACGCAGTGCTGCAAAGGTGGACTCGCTGAGCACCTCTCGCACCTGATCCGGAGCCTTCGCAAGCCCTCGGAAAGGGCTGTCTAAATGCAAATCTGCTGCATGGATAAATCGAAAAGGTACCGACATTTTATAACCGCCTATTCCGATAGAATGAGCCGTTATTCCGGCTTCATATGAATATAAACTTTTTTCAGCTGTGCAATCACTCGTTGAAGTGAATATACCTTTTTGGCTTTATCTGAACCAGACCTTGCCAGATGATAACGATAAGTGGGATCGGTTACGACCTTCTCCAGCGCATCAGCAAGAGCTGTCGCATCTTCCGGCGGTACTAACAATCCATTAACGCCATCTTCGATTTGCTCGGCAATGCCTCCTACATTCGTGCCGACAAGTGCAAGCGAGCATAAAGCAGCTTCTGCGAACACGGAGCCGAAGGCCTCAGCGCGAGAAGGCAATACAAATACATCAAAAAACGGCATAAACTCTTCCGGATGCAGCATATAGCCGTAAAAGATAATATCATCATACAAATCAAGCTCAACTGCTAATGCTTCAAGCTCCTCGCGAATCGGTCCATCGCCAATGATATGAAGAACAAACGGATGACCCTTCTGTTTAAGCTCTGCGCATGCGCGCAGCAGTACATCAAGTCCTTTGGCAGGGACGAGCCTGCACACCGTAATGAGCTGCGTTACCGCATTCTCATGGGATATCGGTTTAAATCGTTTCTCGTCAAAACCATTTGGAATAACCTTTATTTTCTCTGGATGCTTGATATGAGGAGCGATATAGGTACGGAAGGACTCGGAAACGGTCAGCAATTGATCCGCCTTCGCCTCCAGCTCGCCATAAAGACTCATTAGAAATCGGTGTTCAGGTCCGCCCTCTTTAATCTTGYCGTTTAGAATAAGCTCCCGTTCATAGCTGGAATGGATCGTCATCGCAAGCGGAGTATCTGGAAATAGCTGCTTCATGACAAGTCCAGCAATCGGATGATGCGCATGTATAATATCGTATGGTTTTTTGATGCGCATCTTTGTCCACCATACGTAATCTTTATACGTTTGAATATATTTATCGACCATTACATTTCCGCTGTAGATCGTATGATCAAAGGTTTCGAATGTCACTTCTTCCTGCCCTTTGCTTCTTACCCGCTTAGGCAGAGAGAACAATTCCATTTGCCAACCAAACTTAATGAATCTATCTTGAATATACGGGATCATGGAAGAAACTCCGCCCGGCTGCTCCGGTGGAAAAAATAACGCTTGTAAAATATTCATGTGTCCCATCCTTTCAACGTAAAACATGTAATTCAACTATTCGTTCACCGTAAAACATGATATATTAGAACATATGTTTCTGTAAAGCTATTGAAACTAATACTAGATAACGGTGGGTAACTCATGACTCTTACACAATGGCTTTCAGGCCCAAATGGACAACTGCTCTCTTCATCGGCGGTCATCGTCATTCTGATCTTAATGCTCTTCATGTCGGTTCGGCTTTATGTAAGCTACCGCAACAAACGAATTTATCGCTTGCTCATTACAGCCATCCCAATCATTATTATTAAGCAATGCCTGCTCGTCGTGCTCGCTTATCCAGGCTGGTCATTATCACCATTTCTACATTTAGCCTTTACCATACTTCAAATCCTATCTTTTATTATTATAAACTTTGTTTTCATGAAATTATATACTCATCGAACGGCACAGCTTAAAGTCATTCCCTTTATCATTATGAGTATGATGACATTCGTTATTGCAGGCATACAATTTGCGATTATGCCCAATTCGATGGACACGGTCGTTCATGCGCAAGCTTTTACATACCCGGCACTCGATTTCTATGGTTTAATCGTTATTTTCATGATTATGCTTGATACAAGAAGCGCCCACATGAGCTCCAAATATTACGCGAGCTTAATCGTATTTTTTGCAAGCGAGCTCGCTAGGCTGTCGAATGCCTATGTATTTCATGGCTCATTGACTTGGTTGCTGACGATTAGCCAGCTGCTGCCGATTGTGTATTATACCCTATTGTTTATCCTCTTGTTCGAGTGGGTGATCGAGAGGTTGATGTTTACCTATCAATCGTCTATTATGGATGGCTTGACTGGGTTGTATAATCGGCGCCATTTCTCTTCGAAGGCGGAGCAGCTGCTTCAGAGCAACAAGCCGATGGCTATTATTTTTTGCGATATCGACAACTTTAAGAAATTGAATGATACCCATGGCCACCACAAAGCCGATGGCGTACTGAAGCAGGTTTCCGAGATTATTAAGGAAGAATCGAGCGGCATCGGATCAGCCGGCCGTTATGGCGGAGAAGAGCTGCTAAGCTGCATTAGCACGGAGCGCGTAAAACCTGAAATTGTAGCTGAATCCATTCGGCGCAGAGTCGAGCAGGAAACGATGGTTACGATAAGTGTCGGATTCAGCACCTCCAAAGAAAGCAAAGCTGTTCAAGAAATGATTAAGCAGGCTGACGAAGCGATGTACTATTCCAAAACGACGGGCAAAAACAAAGTAACCCCGTTCAAATCATCAGCTGCTTCCAAAAAATCAAAAGCATAAACAATGAAAAGGCACTGATCATAAGGCTTATAGCCTTGATGGTCAGTGCCTTTTTTTTGTTTGCTTCTGAGAAAAGCGTAAGTACTCAATATTCGTCATATGCTTACCATTTTCAATAGCTGTCCTGCCTTCTCGCTGTACCTAACAGCTGCCAAGCCCTATTGTTATCGCTTTGCCGCAGTCGGCTTCTCTAGTGAATAAAGCTCGTCTTCCAGCGTTTGCATCCGCTCAAGCACCGTTTGGCGAGCATCTTTAATCGCATGATTATAAACATGCGGCCCAACCGCTTGTATCATAAAATCAAGCAGCTGCTCCGCCGCAATCGATCCAAGCGTCTCCGAACGCTCCAGCTCGAAATACTGCTGAATGCTAGCAATCAACTGCTCCTTCTGCTCTTTTGGCAGCTTCAACATTAACATATTATTAACCCTCCAATTGTCCTCTCAGAATAGTCACTGCTTGTCCTTGCAAATACACTCGCTCGCCTTCCGGTCTTACCTTCACAATCCCTCCGCGCTCCGATGCCTGATAGCCAGTTAACTCCTGCTTGCGGAGCCTCTTCGCCCAATATGGCGCGAGCGCGCAGTGGGCCGAACCCGTTACGGGGTCTTCATCGATCCCTGTGCCAGGAAAAAATGCCCGAGATACAAAGTCATACGCAGCATCTGTTGAACGGCTTGTAACGATAATTCCGCGGGCGCTCAGACGGGCAAGCATCCCAAAGTCAGGCCGCAGCGTACGCAGTGTATCCTCACTGTCTACCTCAACAAAGTAGTCCATTCGATTGCGGCCAACATATCTCGGAATGAGACCCAGACCCTGAATGAGCTCCTCAGGTGCAACAGCTGCTTCCGGCGGCTCGGAAGGGAAATTCATCTCCATCCAGTCCCCTTTATGCACAGCGGTCAATAACCCGCTTTTCGTCATAAATCGTGCCGTTTCGTGCTGTGGCAGTCTTCCTGTTTCCCATAAGATATGTGCTGTAGCAAGTGTAGCATGTCCACATAAATCAATCTCAGCAATCGGTGTGAACCATCTTAACTCATAATGCTCTGCTCCCTGCTCAATAAATGCCGTCTCTGAGAGATTCATTTCCGCTGCCACCTGCTGCATCCAGCGTTCTGACTGAGGCTCGTCTACAATGCAAACGGCGGCAGGATTGCCTTTGAATTTTTCATTCGTAAATGCATCTACAATATATAACGGATAATTCATTTTTCCAACATTCCTTTCTTAATCCATGTCACGCCAAACAACGATAGTACAGCGCCATATAAGAGATGACCAAGCAACCACCAAATCAGAGCTTGTACATCGCTAGTCGCTGGAGTACGCTCTGAGAGCTGTGTAAGTGGAATCCACGTACAGCATGCGACTGCTATACTCATGCCAAGGCTTAGTCCTATCGGAGCTCTCCAAAGCGACAACAGGGATAAATAAATAATACCGAGTGGAAGCGCAACAACCATATGAAGGATAAATTCAAGCGTCTCCGTTCGTTTATAAGGCAGCCATTCTATGAAATCAATATTAAGAAGCAATACATATACCGCTGATCCGGTAAGGTGCTCAAGCAGCTTCATCGTAAAGCCTAACACGATTCCACTCACAGCACCAGCCGCAATACCAGCAATAACTAGCTTCCTGACATACTGCCGAAACGAGCGCTTATTCCCATCTCTCATAGCTGACATTTGAAATCCTCTTCTCTGAATCTGTTTCAATCCCAAACAAAAAAGTGCTTGCTGTCACAAAATGATCCGGCTCGAATGTTATCCATTCCATACTCCGATTCGTTTGTGTGCAAGCACTTCATATAGGTTATCCTTTGAGCGGAATAAGCAGCTCTACCGGCTCTTCCTCCAAATGATGCTCGTCAATATAAAACAACTCCAGCGATACGGCGTTTTCTTGCTTCTCTAGCCGCAACTCATTTATCCAAGCATGAAGCTGCTCGTACCCTTCGCCGATTCTTTTATTGGAGCAAGCGACCATCGCATAACGATGTTCAGGAATCGTGAATTGTACCATACCAGGAGGCAATTCCTCCAGATGCTGGACTTCATAACAAGCCCAGTAGGTAGCAAACACTTCATTGCCGAAGTACGGACTGTACAATACGGTCGATTTTGTTGCATCATTCAACTCGTGCTTGCGTGTCAAAAACTCGGTCTGCAGCCGAATCGCTTCATCCGGAAAGGATGAATATGGACCGCAGTAGCTGATACCCGCCAAATGAAGCGCAGGTTTTGTTACGATTGAGCAGTTTTCCACGCGATTTCCTCCTTCGAATCTGTCAGGACTTGTGCGCTAGGATGAGCTTTCTCTGCCCATAGTGTAACATGATTTGCAAGTATTTGGATAGTCGTTTGCATGTTAATCCTTTATCGGGATTATTGACAAAGCCGCTAGCCTTGCTCCAGCCGTTTCATAAATTCTTCTACCGCACTATAGCCTTGCTGCTTTAAGTACCAATTATTCGCGGCTGCCTCAATTAAACCTGCAACGTCTCTGCCCGGCTGCACTTGGATTTCAATATGAGGAATTTTCACACCCATATAATCTGTAAATTTGGTTTCCAGCTCTAAATCATTATTGAGTTCATTATCACGCCACTTCGTTAATTCAATATCGAGTACAATTCTCGTCTCGTCTTGAAACGCCTGTCTGCCATACAATCTCACAACATTAATAAGACCAATGCTGCGCAGAGCTAGAAACTCCTTTGTTTTCTCATTATGCGTGCCAAGCAGCGTTTGTGAACTCAGCTTTTTTAGTACAACGATATCATCAGCAACTAACCTAGAGCCCCGTTTGATGAGCGTATGGGCTGTTTCGCTTTTGCCAATGYCTGACTTGCCGCGCAGCAGCACGCCAATGCCAAGCACATTTAAGCAAATCCCATGAATCGATATTTCCGGAGCAAGCGTTTTGAGCAGATAAGCATCCAGCATGCCAAGCAATTGCACCGTTGGAAGCTTCGTTCGCAGCAAAGGAATACCTTCTTGATCGCAATATTTGGTCAAATATTTTAGACCTTCCTGACCCGCAGTAACTACAAAGCAAGGCGGATGATATTTAACAATATTGCCAATATGATGATTTCGTTCTTCTTCACTTAATGAGTGCAGGTATGTAATTTCCTTCCTGCCCAAAATTTGAACATGCTCCTGTGGGAAAAAATCGTAATATCCAACAAATTCAAGTCCTGGTCGATAGGCTCTTGCTTTAGCAATCTGTCGATCGAGCTTATCGGCTCCTGCTAATATTTCTAATGATAATTGCGCTGCTAATTCCCGTACCGCTATTGATTTCATAACATTACGCTCCTTTGCTGTTATCATAAAGTGCTGTTCATATTAAGAGCCTGTCGAGCGATAATGACGAACACCGATGTTCCATACAAGCAGACAAGGCAAAATAAAGAGGATGCCAGCTATTGGCGAAATCATATAGAGCAGTTCATTCCCAGAGGTTCTGTCTAACAAGTAGAGCAAAGGCAAATAATTGACACTTCCGAAAGGGATGACGAACGTAAAAAAACGAGTCACCCATTTCTTATAAATGCTTAACGGATACTGGGCCATCTCTCGCCCTCCATCCGTAAATATATTTGCAATCTCAAGACCTTGAACCGTCCAAAAACACATCGTTGCAGCGAGTATAAAGATACCAGAGAAAACAAAGACACCGCTTAAAATCATAAAAATAAGAGTTATTGTTTTAAGCAATGTCCACTCGATCGTAAGCTCACTTAAAGCCCACGTCAAGATGATTACGCTTTGCAGCAGCCGTCCCACACGTGAAAATTCGAATTTCGAGCCGAGTACCTGAAGCACGGTACTGCGCGGCCGAACCAGCAGACGGTCAAAATCTCCATTAACGACCAACGTAGAGAACGAATCGAAACCGCGTGCAAAACATTCACTAATCGCAAATGACATATGAATAATAGAAAAGCATAACGCTACTTCTTGAAAATTCCAACCCTCAATTTGGCCAAATCGCTCAAACATAAAATATAATCCTGCAAAAACAGAAAATGGCACAAAAAATTGACCTAAGGAGAGCAGCCAAAATGAGGTAAGGTACTGCGTTTGCGACTTAAACATGATCAAAATATATTTACCGAACAATCTCATATGGGTTACCCTCCATTCACAACAACTCTACGTAATGCTTTTGCCATTGCCAGCCTGCCTAAGCCCACTAGTACAACAAACCAAACCAGTTGAACACCGATGCCGATGAGCGCTTCTTCCTTAGCAATATGTCCCGAGTAAACCCGAAATGGGAAATCCGCTGTCCATCGAAACGGCAGTACATATACAATATTTTGCAGCCATGAGGGCATAAGAGGCACGGGTATAACCATGCCTGCCAGAAATTCGCCGATCACACCAAACATAAGCAGCGAGCCAGCCGGTGAAAGCGTAACGAACACGGATATGTACATCAACATAGAAAGGGCAACAATCATAAGCAGTCCAAGCAATAATGCAACGATAAACAAAACAAAGGCTGCTGGATCTTCTGGCAGCGGCATCCGGTAAGGCTCTGGCAGAAAAAAAGCTACTATCAAAACAGGGATACTTTTTAGAATGGCACTCGAGAGCCGCTGTGCAATAAGCTTGGCATACCATAATCCGTATATGCCGCTAGGTCTGCAAAGCTCATAAGCAATATTGCCTGTCGTTATAAGTCCGAATAACTCATTGTCACGGAACCACAACATAACGAACGAAAGAAAAGCCTGCTGCAGCCATACATATGTGATAAGCTGCTTCAATGAAATTGGAGGCGGAGTCGTTGTCCCGCTATAAAACGCCTCAAACACCATAATGATAATGAAACCCCAAAAAAATTGAGTCGCAACTCCCGCCAGCGCTGCGGTACGGTATTGCAATCCGTATGTGAGACGCAGCTTAAATACCGAAATATACGCTTTCATTATATTTGATGCTCCTTATACAGCTGAACGATCATATCTTCAATAGGCAAGGTATCAATCGTGACATCGAGAAGCTCCACCTGCTCAGACAGACGGATGAGCACATCGCTTATGACAACCTGAGCTGTATTGACGCTTAGCACAGCTCGCTCAGGTGACCATTCTTCAACGACAGCACCAGCAATCTCAAGCGGCTCAGCCCGGTGGCTGTATACGACGGTTATCGTTTTTTGTGTTCCGAACTGGCTGCGTATCGCACTTAGGCTGCCATCATAAAGCAGCTTTCCTTTGCCGATGAGAATAATCCGGTTCGCCAGCGCTTCAATATCATTCATGTCATGAGTGGTCAAAATGATCGTAACGCCCTTCTCTTCATTTATCGTCTTAATGAAGCGGCGCACAGCGATTTTGGATACGGCATCGAGGCCAATTGTGGGCTCATCCAGAAATAGCACACTTGGGCTGTGCAGCAGGGAAGCCGCAATTTCGCAGCGCATCCTTTGTCCAAGACTAAGCTGTCTTACTGGCATCTGAATAATTTCCTGCAGCTCAAGCGTTTCTGTAAGCAATGCTAATGTGCTTTGATACTCCTGCTCTGGCACCTTATAAATATCCCGCAGCAGATCAAAGGAATCGATGACTGGCACGTCCCACCACAGCTGAGAACGCTGACCGAAAACAACACCAATATGCTTCACATACGCGACCCGATCCTTCCACGGCGTATAACCCATGACCGTACATGTACCGCTGTCTGGCACAAGAATGCCGCTCATCACTTTAATGGTCGTTGACTTGCCCGCCCCGTTAGGTCCGATGTACCCTACAATTTCACCCGGCTCAATCGTGAAAGAAATATCGTTAAGCGCTTCCACAACTTTGTATTCCCTTTTGAATAATGCCTTTACTGCTTGCTTAACGCCTGAAGAGCGTTTAGCAACCTGATACGATTTACTTATCCCATGAACTGTAATCACTATTTTTACCTCCGCGCAAGTTTTGAGAGGGAAATACTAACATCGAAAGAATAATGTGTCAATTGTTTCCTCAATAAATGTTATTCTTCTGTGATAATGTCACCCTGTAACTGTTCTGAGATAATGTCACTATGGAACAGGAGATCATGACATTGACGAGAGCAGAGATGAAGAAGGTTTTAGTGGTAGAAAAAGTGATGGATGGACATATGACAAATAAAGAAGGAGCAATTTCATTGGGGCTGTCTGAAAGACAGCTTATCCGACTAAAGAAAAAATACCAAGCAGAAGGAGCAAAGGGCATTTCACACCAGAATCGAGGGAAGAAGCCCAAACATGCACTAAACGACGAAGTAAAAGAACGTGCTGCTTCTTTATATTCAACCAAATATTTAGGCAGCAATAGTTGTCACTTTGCAGAACTGTTGAAAGAACATGAAGATATTCATCTCAGTCCTTCCAGCGTACGACGAGTTTTACTGGATAAAGGCCTTAAACGTGCAAAGCAAAGACGCCGCAGCAAGGCCCATCAGCCACGCCAACGCAGAGCCCAAGCTGGCATGTTATGGCAAATTGATGCTACGCCGTTTAAATGGCTTGAAGAACGAGCTCCTACCTTTGCACTTCATGCTGCGATTGACGATGCCACGAGCATCGTCGTAGGCGCTATATTTCGTCCTCATGAATGCCGTGAAGGCTACTCCTTGGTTATGCAGCAAGGCATTAACCATTATGGTTTACCTCTTGGACTTTATAGTGATCGGCACACCATCTTTCGTTCGCCTAATGAGAAGCTCTCCGTGGAACAAGAACTTGCCGGTGATACCCAGCCACTCTCTAGCTTCGGAAAAGCGATGAGTGAACTTAATATTGAACATATAAAAGCCGTCACACCACAGGCTAAAGGCCGGATCGAGCGTCTTTGGCTGACGCTTCAAGACCGTCTTGTCATTGAGTTACGGTTGCTAGGTATCCAGACGATAGATGCTGCAAACGAGGCATTGCCTGAGCTTATTCAAAAACATAACAAGCAATTTTCCATAGCTCCACGCTCATCTGAATCTGCCTATGTGCAGCTTCAAAAGCATATTGAACTCAGTTATGTGTTTACACTTCGAGAGTATCGCAAGCTCGGAGCTGGCAACACCCTTTCTTACCGCGGAGCAACCTACACTTTAGCTGAGCCTTCTACCCAGCGTTTTGACGCTAAAACTACGGTTGAAGTGCGAGAAACACTGAATGGCAAAGTCGTAATGTGGAATCAAGGACAAGCCATATTGTTAAAGCAGATAGAAAAACAAGATCAAAAACCGCAAACCAAAAAGGCGAGTTCAGCGCAGCCACGCAAACCCGCCAAGGAACATCCGTGGAAAACCACAGGTAGTACCAGCACAAATAAGCGTAACACAAAAAAAACGTCATTCCAAGAACTAGCTTATTCACAGCATAATAGCTTTGCAGAGGTCACCTGGCAGGTGACCTCTGCTCAAAAAAGTGACATTTTCTTAGAAGAGTTAAGGTGACATTTTCTCAGACGTTTGACATTGTTTCCTCAATAAAAAAATCAAAAATCGCTCTTTTTCTGCCTAGAAGGCTGAATAAAGAGCGACTCGTATGTTGCATTTAAATTAAGTTTTATTAGAAGTTGAAAACAAAATCGTCATCATTAAGCGGCTCAACGTGAATCGTACGTACGTAGCCATTACCTTTTTTGGAGAAGAAATCATGCTGCTTCGTATGCGTACTGATACCATTGAACACGATTGGGTTTACCGCTTCCTCAGGGAAATGCGGCTCCATACCAAGATTCATAAGCGCTTTGTTCGCATTGTAGCGGACGTATACATTTACTTCCTCAGCAAGGCCAAGCGGCGCATAAAGATGCTCTGTATACACAATCTCATTCTCGTACAGCTCATTAAGCAATGCATAAATTTCGATTTCCAGCTGTGCTTGCTCCTCAGGGCTAAACGTTTGGAACAGCTCTTGTGCTAGAACGCCAACGTACAAGCCATGGATGCTCTCGTCACGCAAAATCAAATCGATAATTTCGCCGCTGCTCGTCATTTTACCTTGTCCAGCCAAGTAAAGCGGATAGAAGAATCCGCTATAGAACAAGTAGCTCTCCAGGAATACAGAAGCAGCCATCGCTTTGTAAAGCTCTTTCGGGCCAGTGATGTTCGAATACCAAGAAGAAATCAAGTTTGCTTTCTTCTGAAGCTGTTCGTTCTGCTCTACCCACAGGAAAATTTCGTCGATCTCTTCGCCAGAAGCAAGTGTAGTGAAGATGCTGCTGTACGATTTGGCATGGATTTGCTCCATCATCGACAT
Organism: Paenibacillus sp. 01T424; assembly: GCF_056398745.1. Lineage (NCBI taxonomy): Bacteria > Bacillati > Bacillota > Bacilli > Caryophanales > Paenibacillaceae > Paenibacillus > Paenibacillus sp. 01T424. The sequence continues at coordinate 55,232 of NZ_JBFTPZ010000023.1, forward strand.
AAATGACAATACTGCTTTGCGCTGCAATCCATCAACATGCTCCAAAATCTTCGGCATGCCGACGCCGCCTTGAATCGTATCAAGCAAAGTCAGACCGCCGAGCACATTTTTGTACAGCGTGCGCTCCGCGTCCGTCATTTCCATCCAGTCCATTTTATCATCTGATAACGGAATTTCTTCATCCGTCCAAAATTGCATTACATTTTGCTGCCAGAATGTTAACGTGAAATCGTCATCTGGGCGGTTCCAGTTTACTGCTTTCATTTGGTGAGCTCCTTCTTTGCTACGTAAGCGTCATTTAAATAGTACTCAAGCGTAAACGGCTATGCCGTCTTTTAGAGGCATAGCTTTCGTTTCGCGGAGAAATATAAGAAAAGTATATGAAAAACATATACTTTCTTATATTTTAAACTGCGCAGCTCGTGCATTCCTCAACGGAAAGCCGCTTCGTTCTTGTGTAATAAAGCGATTTAAGACCTTTTTGAGCAGCATAAACATAGAAGCGCGCCAGCTCACGAGTCGTCACATTACTGTTAACATGCAGTACAGTCGAAATACCTTGGTCAATATGCTGTCCGATCTCTGCAATAAGATCAATCAGCTTGAACTGATCAATGTTGTAAGCCGATTTGTAGTAGAAGTAATTTTCCTGCGCCAAATAAGGCATTGGATAATAAGTAGTTGAGTTTGCATACGTACGTGTTTCGATATGCTCAACAATCGGCATTACGCTTGAAGTCGCATTTTGGATATACGAAATGCTTTGTGTAGGCGCAATCGCCAGACGATAAGCATGGTACAAGCCGTGTTCTTGGACTTTTACTTTAAGTGCAGCCCAGTCCTCAGGTGATGGAATTTCCATACCGTCGAACAATTCCTTCACGCGGTCTGTTTTTGGACGGTAATCATTTTCCACATAACGAGTGAAGTATGTGCCCTTCGCATACTCCGAACGGTCGAAGTCTTTGAAAGTAATTCCGCGCTCTTTGGCGATTTCCATGCTTTGCTCAATGGAGTAGTAGTTCATCATCATAAAGAATACGCCGGCAAAATCTTTCGCTTCTTCACTTTCGTAAGCGATTTTGTTTTTGGCAAGGTATCCATTCAGATTCATTGCGCCAAGTCCTACGGAGTGAAGCTCCTCATTCGCTTTGCGAACGCCTGGTGCATTGTCGATATTAGACAAATCACTAACCGTCGTCAAAGCTTCGATACCAACATGTACCGATTCCTTCACCTTTTTGTGCTCCATTACGTTAACAATATTAAGGGAAGCAAGGTTGCAGCTAATATCACGGTTAATGACATCCTCGTAGCCGTAATCCTTAATTTCCGATGTCTCCTGAAGCTGGAATATTTCTGTGCACAGGTTGGACATTTTGATAGAGCCGATATCCTTCAAAGCGTGAACGCTGTTAGCATTCGATTTGTTCATAATATATGGGTAGCCAGATTCTAGTTGAATCGAAGCGATTTTTGTCAACATGTCGCGTGCGTTCATTACTTTTTTCTTCGTTACCAGCTCATTAGCCAGCAGCTCTTCGTACATCTCGTCCATATCCATATCGTCGAGATGCTTGCCGTATGCCTTCTGAACGGAATGTGGACCGAACACGAATAGCGGTTTGTTTTGAGCAGCTAGCTCATAAAATTTATTCGGAATAATTAGGCCGATCGAAAGAGTTTTAATACGTGCTTTTTCGTCTGCGTTAATTTTTTTGCAATCAAGGAATTCGATAATATCCCAGCCGAAAATATTGTAGTAGCCTGCACCAGAACCTTTGCGTTGTCCCATTTGGTCTGCGTAGGAGAAAGCATCCTCCATAAGCTTCAGCACCGGCATAATGCCTTTTGCTGCGCCCTCTACGCCTTTAATAGGCTCACCGCGTCCACGAAGCTTCGATAGGTTGACGGCTACGCCACCACCGATTTTGGAGAGCTGCATACATGTGCCGAGTACATAGTTGATGGAGTTAAGAGAGTCGTCCATTTCTAGCAGGAAGCAGGAAACCATTTCTCCGCGGCGGCTCTTGCCTGCGTTGAGGAAGGTAGGGGTAGCTGGCTGCAAACGTTGGTCAATCATCGCTTCCGCAATTCGAAGTGCTCTAGCTGCATCGCCTTCGCCCAAATGCAAGGCAACGATGGCTACACGATCGGAATATTGCTCCAAGTATTGCGATTTATTGTTGGTCTTCATCGCGTAGTCCTTATAGAACTTCGATGCAGCCATGTAGGATTGGAATTCAAAGCCGCTGTTTGCCGTTAGTGTAAATACAGCTTCAACCTGCTCATATGTATACTTTTCGTATACATTATCGTAATAATCGTTTTCGATTAAGTATTCTAGCTTATGTTTGAGGGAGTCGAACTTCACGCTCTTCTCAGCCACTTCTTCCATAAATGCAGCGACAGCCTCTTTATCTTTATCAAGCTGGTAAAATCCGTCTGCACCGCGCTGCATCAATTCGTTATTCAATTCAATATGCTTCAATGGTTCGCACCCTTTCGACAAAATGTTGCGTATCTTGATTCGTACCTGACAATTCAAACTTCAAAATCACTGGAACATCGTACATTTGTGAGATCGTATCCGCGCTTTTTGCGAACCCGGTTCCCCAGTTGCGGTTGCCGCTCGCAGAAACGCCGCGGAGCATGCCAGAGTTGCTTTCTAGAAACGAAGTTACCTTCTCTGGAACTTGGCCGAACCCTGTTGTGTATGTTACTAGCACGAACGGCTCGTCAACTTCTTCCCTCTCATCAATCGGCACCGCCCGCATATTCAATTTTTTGATGAAACGCTTGACGTTGCCTGTTTTGGAATCATAGACGACTAGCATAACACGTTCGCTCCCTTACTGTAATCAAGCAATTAAAAAGCGCTTCTGACTAGCAATTCCGTCAGCTGCGCTTGTTCAAGATATACCGCTGGTAATCGTTGAAGGCACCAATCCACATCAATATGTAGTTGATGTTTTTGATTCTACATCAATATATAGGAGTAGTCAATGAAAATTATGGAGAAAATATTAATCTATTTTTTTGGCGCACTCGACTATTTTAACAGATGAGGATATGATGTGATAGTGACATTTTATTGCTATTTTGGGGGTCCTGAAAATCGTAAACACAACTGCAGAACAAATAAGAGCATTGCTAGAAAAACTGTTCAAAGATGCCGGATATACAGTGCCGGAGCTGCTTAAATACATCGAAAAACTTGAAAAAGATCAAGATCTAATGGCCGAAACAATCAAGAAAATGAAGCTTGAATCGATACGAAAAGCATCTGCTTCCGCAGGCATGAACAGCCGATTAAAAGATGCGCTTCGGGAATAATCGGATATACGAGTCACAAGATCTAGATATATACAAGCGAATAATTCAAGAAATCGATAGCACTTCTCGTTCACCAAAACGCCGTTGATAAAATTTTACAATCAGAATACTTTTCGTCAAACTTCGACACTCACACTAGATATAGATGTCGATTGCAATGTTTCTACTTCGACATTGCAATCGACATCTATACAGACCAACTCATACTTCGATCCCACTCATTAAGCACATATGTGTGCTTAACCACCACAAACCAGGGTTGCTTTCCCTCTATAAGCGCATATGTGTTCTTACAGCGAACTTTCGAGCATACTCTCACCACGATCCCAGTCTGTAAGCACGTATGTGTTCTTACAGACCACAAACCAGAGTTACTTTTCCCCAATAAGCGCATATTTGTTCTTACAGCGAACTTTCGAGCGTGATCTCACGACGATTCTACTCTTTAAGCACATATGTGTGCTTAACCACCACAAACCAGGGTTGCTTTCCCTCTATAAGCGCATATGTGTTCTTACAGAGAACTTTCGAGCATACTCTCACCACGATCCCACTCTGTAAGCACGTAAAGGTACTAACGCACCACAGTCTCCTATTGTCGTCTCTTATATAGCGACGTTTTCTGCGAATAGCCGGACAGATCAAAAAAGGGTTTCCCATAAAGTCTAGTTAGACTCTATGAGACACCCATCTCTAGTGGATCATATTATTTGATTGCTGCGAAGAACAAACGCTCTGACTCGCTGTCAGCTGGCTTCAGCTCAAAATCTGCGTAACGGTCGACCGTTTTAAAGCCCGCACGGTACAGAGCTGACTCGATCCAGTCTGGATCGTAAGCGCGCTGCACATGTGATTCTTCAAACCGATAAAACTTTGAATCGCGGTCACGCGAGAATATCGTTAGGTTATGCTCAATCTCGCAGCGCTCCTCTTCAAAGTCGCATGTCCATATATAGGCTACATCACGCTCATCAAGCACAAAGGGCTGTTCTTCCGCATAACGAATGAGCTGCTTTGGCGGATGCATATCGAATAAAAAGGAACCGCCGCTGCGAAGGCCAGCATAGGTAGCGCGGAAAGCCGCCTCAATATCCTCTTCCTCCGTCAAGTAGTTCAAGCAATCACAAAACGAAATGACCGCATCAACGGGCTCTTGCAGCTCCCATTCACGCATGTCCTGCTGCAGCCACCGAATCGAACCGGAGCGTGGTCTCGTAACCGCCTGAGGCGTCTCATCCCACTTGCTTCGCGCGACGGTAAGCATGTCCGATGACAAATCAATTCCATACACATGGAAACCCGAGCGTGCTAACGGAATCGAGATGCTCCCTGTACCGCAACCAAGATCTACGACAGTAGCAGGCATGCCATAGCGCGACCAGCCGGCCCTTGCGAAGCCCAGCCATTCTGCATAGGGCATATCCTCCATCAGCTGATCATAGACAGTAGCGAACTGTCCATAAGAGCGTGTCATTGCCGGTCAGCTCCTTCAGCTGAGGAGCCTGAAGCGTTCGCTTGCTCTCCTGCTTGCTCCGTCGTCGCATCAGACGGTTCAGCCAAATAAGTCCAGCTGCCTTTCTGAGTGACAAGCCTTTCTCTCATCAGCTTGCCTAAAGCGCGTTTGAATGCACCTTTGCTAATCCCGAATTTTTGTTTAATAATGTCGGCATCTGTCTGATCAGAGTATGGCATTCCGCCGCCTGGTCGTTCTTTAATGAAGGCAAGCAGTCGATCAGCATCCTCCAATCGTCCTACTTCCTTACGCTGCGCCATGGAAAGGTTAGCTCTGCCATCCTCACGAATGAAAGTAACACGAGCGCTTACACGCTCACCAAGTCTAAGCGGACGGATTCGTTCTGCGCTTGGAATAAGCCCATAAACGCCAAACCCTACAACGCCGCCATCAATCATGACGAACGAGCCGAGCTGCAGCGTTTTTGTTACCCAGCCTTCAACCCATTGATTATTCCAGCTCTCAGGTGCATGGAAGACAAGCTCCGAGAGTTCCTCTTCAAAAGCAATTTTCGCTACGAGTCTTCCTATTTTGTCATGCTTCATCACAACAAATACTTCATCGCCAGGAAGAGGCCTGTATTCAATACTCTCCGGCAGCTCTGAAAGCGGAAGCAACAGTTGTCTGCCAAGCCCCATTTCTAGGAAGCAGCCAAGCCTTGGATGAACGTCCGCTACTTTCAGGCGAGCAAGCTCACCTAGCTGGAGAAGCGGCTTCTTCATCGTAGCAGCCAATCGATCCTCTGAATCGTAAAAAATGAATACTTCCACTGCATCGCCGATTTTTGGCTTAGAGCCTACAAGCTCGGTATAATGCATGAGCACATCCGATTCTTCATCGCTCAAAAAATAGCCGTAGGGCGACACCTCGCGTGCCACCCTTAAAGTCAAAGTTGTTCCGGCTACAAAACTCATGCAAACTCCACAACCTTCGCATCGGACCATAGCCGCTCAATGTTGTAATATTCACGCTCATCGCGATGGAATACGTGAACGATAACGTCGCCGAGGTCAATCAGCACCCATCTTGCCGAATCCATACCTTCGATTCCGCGCACGCGATTGCCATTTTTCTCAGCTTGTTTCCGAATTTCGGTTGCGATAGCTTGTACTTGTGTATCCGAGTTACCGCTGCAAATGACGAAGTAATCCGCCACCAAGGAAATTTCTTTTAAGTTCAAAGCAACAACGCGCACCGCTTTTTTGTCTTCTGCTGCTGCGACTGTGATTTGAAGCAATTGATCCGAATGTAACGCCATAGCTCAGCCTCCTGTTAAATATTATTCTAATAAACTATTTCTTGCTTCTATTGTTAGCGGAAATATTCGTTTTCCTTTTTCTAATAAGAAGGAAATTGTAGAGTTAAAGCCAGCAAGCAATGCTTGATCCAATGAATGCTCGCTAAGCTCGCGAATTTTGTCTACTCCTGGAAACTCTCGCCCTGGTTCCATATAATCGGCAAGGCAAACAATTTTCTCAAGTTTCGACATACCGCGGCGACCTGATGTATGGTAGCGAATAGCGTCCAGCACTTCGGTGTCCGCCACACCAAATTCATGTTCGGCTACCCACGCCCCAACGGGTGCATGCCACAATTCTTTATCATAAAGTAAAAGCTCTGCTGGCAATGCTTGATCGCGAATGACCTTCTGCATACGATCGACATTCCAGTACTTAGAAACATCATGCAAAATGGCAGCAAGCTCAGCTCGTACAGCATCTTCGCCAAACCTATTAGCTAATATGACTGCGGTCTCCATGACTCCCTGTGTATGCAGCCATCTTCGCTCAGGCATTTCCGCTTTTACTTTTTCGATCATTTGCTCACGATTCATACAGGTTGTACCTCCTCATGTAGCTATTCACCGAATCAGGCACTAAGTATTGAACAGACTGCCCAGCTTTTACCTTGCTCCTAATCGCTGTTGAAGAAATCGCAATGGCAGGCATGTGAACCAAGCTGACCCGCTCCTGCAAAAAAACCGGCAGTGCGGAAATATCGACCGGATTGCCTGGACGCTCTAATCCAATAAATGATATTCGAGCAGCTAGCTGCTCGATTTCATGCCACTTCGGCAGGTCGTTGATGCGATCTGAACCGATAATATAGGAAAAAGAATGGTTCGGATAACGTCCCTGCAGCTCTACGATCGTATCGTAGGAATAGCTCACACCACCACGCTGCAATTCAATATCAAGCGCTCGAAAGGCCTTGTTGCTCTCGATAGCATCGCATACCATTTCGTAGCGCCGCTCTCCGCTAACGCCTGGCTCATTCGCCTTGAGCGGTGGTCCGTATGACGGGATAAACCACACCTCGTCCAAGCCGCTCTGCTCTCGTGCGGTTTCTGCAGCAATCAAATGACCGATATGGATGGGATCGAAGGTGCCGCCCATAATTCCTATCTTAATCACTTGTTGAACGCCTCCCTATCAAGCAAAGTCGAAGCGTTAACAGCTATCGTGTCTTCTAGTATGCCCTTTATGACAAAAAGCTGCATTCGCCGCGCAAGTCTCGGTCCATATTATTTGCGAGCAGCTGTAGGAAGCTCGATTTGTTTGTTGTCCTTGGATTCTTTGTATAGAACGATCGTTTTGCCGATCACTTGTACAAGCTCCGCGCCCGCTGATTTAGCAACTTCAACGCCGATTTCCTTAGGATCGTCTAGACAGTTGTTAAGAACAGAAACTTTGATAAGCTCGCGCGACTCAATCGCCTCCTCGATATGACGAACGAGGTGATCGTTAGTGCCGCCCTTTCCGACTTGGAAAATCGGTGTCAAATGATGAGCTAGAGCTCTTAAATATCGTTTTTGTTTGCCTGTAAGCATAATAAGTGTTCCTTCTTTCATCTCAATAATTCGTCTGTTTGATTGCTTCAATAAATAAGTTTAGCCTTGCAATGAAGCAAGTACCGTTTCGCGCATCGCTGTGACGGGTGCTGGCTGGCCTGTCCAATATTCAAAGGCATATGCTCCTTGATAAATAAACATGCCAAGCCCGCCATGAATACGGCAGCCGCGCAGCTCTGCTTGCTGCAAAAATTTCGTTTTCAAAGGATTGTATATTAAATCACTTGCAACCGCGCCCAGCTTCAGCCAGCTTGCATCAATTGGAGTCTCCTCCGTATGAGGGAACATGCCTACTGATGTCGTGTTAATCACGATATCGGCTTGCTCGCATGCGGTTTGCAGCTCATCATTCGAAATCGCTTCAATATCTACTTTATTTTGCAATGAATCTGCAAGCTCTTTTGCCCGGTCTACGGAACGGTTGGCCACCGTAATTCGCGCAGGATTCTCGCTTGCTAGAGCATAAATGATGCCGCGGGCTGCGCCGCCCGCGCCGATAACGACGATTCGTTTCCCGGCAAGCTCACGCTCCGCTTCTTCCTTCAACGAACGCACATAACCAATACCATCGGTGTTATATCCGATTAGACGGCCAGCGTCGTTGACAATCGTGTTAACCGCGCCAATCGCCTGCGCGCTTGCATCGATCTCATCAAGCACGGACATAATGTCCAGCTTATGGGGGATCGTAACATTGACACCGCGAATGCCCATTGCACGAACACCAGCGGCAAAATCTCCGATACGATCACTCGTAACATGAAAAGCAGTGTATACACCGTTAATTCCCGTTTCCCGAAAGGCACGGTTCATCATAATAGGTGATTTCGAATGCCTTATCGGATCGCCGATGACGCCGAACAAAAGAGTATTGCTGTCAATCTGGTTTCCTGCGCTCATATTCGTCACAGTGAATTCCCCTTCCAAGTGACATGTGTTTAGATCATCGAGTCGCGAAGCATGACCTTAACGCCCTTCGGCGCATAAATGTCAATAACAGCTCCACCAGTACCGTTCACTTGAATCCATCCAAGACCGGATATAAATACGTCCTTATTCAAGCCACGCTTAACACGTAGTGAATGCCTTGTCCAAGCCGGAATCGTTTCTAGTTCTTCAAGCGATGGTCCTCCGAGCAATTGCCCACGGTGATCTGCATACAACTCATCCGCCCGCTCCAGCTTCGTACGATGCATGTTGAGCGCATTTGAAACATAGAACGTAAAGGATTGGCGATCACCCTCAACAAAATCGAATCGAACAAGGCTGCCAATAAACAGCGATTGACCCGAGTTCAATTGATAGACGAGCGGTTTAATTGGCTTGTCCGGCAATAGTGAGCCTAGGAAGCTCCGCGGTACAACCTCTGTCATACGTGTCGTATAGACGATACCTGGGGTATCAATAATCGCTTTCCCATCCTCAAGCGGAATATGAACGGCATCAAGCGTTGTTCCCGGATAACGAGAAGTAGTCAGCTCACGTTCCATGTCACTGTAATCTCGAATTAGACGATTAATCAAGGTTGATTTGCCGACATTCGTCGCGCCAACCACATAGACATCTCGGCCATTCCGGTACTGCTCAAGCGCTTCAATAACCCGCTCGAAGCCCATATTCCGCTTCGCGCTGCATAGGACCACATCGACTGTGCGCAGTCCCTCTTCTTTTGCTTGCTTCTGAACCCAATTCCGAAGTCGATTGACGTTCATCGCTTTCGGCAGCAAATCAATTTTGTTCACGACAAGCAGCACTGGATTGTTTCCGACAAAACGCTGCAAGCCCGAAATCAAACTTCCTTCAAAATCGTACAGATCGACAATATGCACAACGAGGCTATCCGTATTTCCGATGCTGCCAAGCAGCTTTAAGAAGTCATCCTGATCAACCGCTACGGATGAAGCTTCATTATAATTGCGAATTCGGAAGCATCGCTGGCAAATAACCGGTTCGCGACCGACAGCCGCCTCCGGCAAATAACCTGGCAAATCAGAACTTTTAATCTGAAGCGCCACTCCACAGCCCGCACATGATCCATATGCCTGACTAAGTTGTTGTTCCATCACTTTGTTTCCCCCTCATACCATAACCCTTTTTTCCTTAAACGCACTAACGCTATTCGTTCAATACGACGATTCACTCGTGTCATTATACCTTCATCAGCAGGAGCGATTGGCGTGACAAGGATGGTGTATAACCCCATACGGTTACCCCCAAGCACATCCGTCAGCATCTGATCTCCGATTACGACGGTTTCCTCAGGTGCAAGGCGGAGTACACTAAGCGCTCTCTTGAACGATTTGCCAGCTGGCTTGCGAGCAGCATGAATATATGGAATATTCAGCGGCGCAGCAAACTTCCCGACGCGTGTCTCGTTGTTATTGGATACGATAACAACCTGAAAGCCCCGAGAACGTACGTAATCAAGCCACTGCACAAGCTCAGGCGTAGCTAACGCCTCCTTGGCACCGACAAGCGTATTATCCAAATCCGTAATGATGCCGCGAACGCCTCTTGCATGCAGCTCATCTAAGTTAATTTCATATACTGTATTGACGCGCATATGCGGCAACAGCCGTTCAAACATAATGGATATCCCTCTGCTTTCTGCTTGCTATCTTACGAAACTATACCATACAAACTAAATTTGTTGCAAAAAAATACCGCTACCAATTTCTCTGGCGAGCGGTATTTGTTCGTATGTTATCTTAATTGATCAATGAGTGAGCGTACTTTAACGACGAAACGATCCGCTTCTTCAGATGACGCCATAACGGGGCTGTATTTCGCTTGCTCAAACCCATTCAGTACAATTTTAAAATCTTCACGCAACCGCTTCTGATTTTGCGACCAACGCAATACGGCCTCGCGCAGCGTCTCATGGTCTTCGCGCTCCATTCCACGCTTTTTGCAAATGCGCAGCAGCTTTTGCGTCTCAAGTACGATTCGATCATTTGTTGTGTATGATCCATGGCGGAGCTTTCTCCAAGAAAAGATAAGCTTGTCACGACGAATAATGAGCCATGCAATTGCAGCAACGATGAGTAGTGATATGGAGCTCCATAACCAAACCTGCGAGCTTGATGAGCCTTCTGTATCTCCTGCTGCTGCAGCATCGTTATCGCTTAGTTCCAGATCTGGCAAAGCAGCAACCTCTTCTTCAGGCAGCGTATACGGGAATGAGAAACCCGCTGTTGCTTCGAACGGTATCCAGCCAGTACCTTCAAAATAAATTTCTACCCAAGAATGAGCATCTGAATTTCGAACGGTGTAGGTGCCTGCTCCGCTTGGATTTACTTCTTCCTCCCTATAACCGCCTGGAGGGCCGAAGTCACTAGCTGGAAGCGCACCAGGAGCAAATCCTTTAACCCATCTCGTCGGAAGGCCTAAGCTACGCGCCATAACGGCCATTGAAGTGGAAAAATAATCGCAATAGCCTTCTTTTAGCTCGAACAGAAATTGATCAACGAAATCGCTGGTAGATCCTGTGAGCTTCGATTCATCGGGCAAATTATTATAGTTGTAATTGAGCCTTAAATACGACTCCAACAATCTAGCTTTATCATAATCATTAGCTGCTCCAGCGGTGACCTGCTCTGCAAGCTGTTTGACTCGATCCGGCAATGATTCAGGCAATTGCAAGTAAAATGAATGGCGTGAAGCCTCTCCCTTATCTGACCAGCCAGCTTTGGATGTCCTCAGCAGCGCTTCATCTAAAACAGGTACTGACGACGTAACCGAATACGTTTGCGGGTATTTGCGGTTTTGCATGGACCAGTTCAGCAGCCGCAGCTCGCCTGAGCTAGGCTCCCATCTCAAGCTAGTTGGAATAGCTGCCTCTTCATTTTCAATCCAATTGATCTTCGAAAGTGGTGCAGCAGCAAAAAGAACCGGATAAACATCCTTTCGAATCATTGTAACAATCTGATTGACTTGCTTAACCCCAGCTTTTGGCGGATCATCTAATGAAGGGAATACTTCTCCCTTTACAACTGAAATATTTTCTTCGCCAGCAAGCCTGGGACTTACATCAATCCATCCGTCACCCGTGTAAAAAGCTTTGGACTCCCCGCGCCAGTAGCTGCGATGCGAGGTCGTGACGGTCATCATCGGTGAATAATCAAATTCAAATCCACCACCAAGCTTATCGTCGCTTCGACTATATCCGGAGCTCGCATTGCCTGATCGGTTCGGCGATATCACATCTGTGCCCTTATCGCCTAAAAACACCTGAACCCTCTCCCCTTTAGCTTCCTTCCAGATCGTATAAGGATCCTGAAGAATAGGAGCAATTGAGGGCATATTCAATCCTACAATCATGAGAATAGATAAAACGAGTGCAATCGGCACCATTAATCGCAGCGGATACTCGATTAGCTCTTTCCAGCTATTCGGATGCTCGCGCTTCAGCCTCGACAAGTGGCCAGCGACCATCCAGAGCAAACCAATAAAGACGACCATCCCTACTTCATCCCACAGCCAGATCGGCGTAAAGGAATCTGCGATGGTTAACACCAAAATGCTTACGCCTACAAATCCGAACATTCGAACTCTTGTGATCGTCCATATTCCAAACAGCACGTAGAGCATAAGCATCGCCCCACTTATCCATATAAATGGATTAAGCTGAACGAGATGTACCTGCAGCCACCACAGCCACTCTTGCCAGCCCTGTGGACTTGCAACAATCCATTCCATTCTTGCCCATTGCGTTGTAATAAAAATAGCTGCCATTACTTGAAAAAGAAGCTTCAGAAATTTCCAGCGGGGAGGAAGCAATATATCAATTGCTGCCGCCGCAAATAAAGTGTAGTAGGCAATGGCGTACGTTTCGTCCCACCAATAACCTTCAAATATTGTAATTACATTCGCTAAAATAATGGCAATAAATATAGATCTCAGCTTCTCAAACCAGTTCGTCGTTAAATACACACCAATTGATTTCATCATTTGCTTCATGCAATTCCGCTCCCTTCCAATACCGTTGGGAGCTCTTGCAGCTGACGAACTTCAAATACAGGCCAGCCGCGTTCGCGCAATACACGTTTCCAAGAAGTATTATGGCTTAATAAATCAACCGACGAGGAGATATGAATCAAGCAAGGGGTAATTCCTTTGCGTGAGAGCCACTCCATGCTTCGAATGACATCCGCGCCAGTCTCAGGAGTAATGAGGACTGCAAAACTTCCGGCTTCAATCGTAGAATCAGCTTGCTGAAGCGACGGATACAAAGGCCTCGCTGCATTTGCATCTACAAAGGTTAAATGCCTCATCACCATATTTCGTTGATCAATGCCTGATTTGGGTGTAACGAATGTCATGGAGTCTCCAATGGAGAGCAGCCCCATTGCCGTATCACTTTTGAGACCGTTCTCGAGCAATGAAGCTGCAACGGATACGGCTAATTCGAAGCGAGTCGCGAGTTCACCTTTGTAGCTGCTTGAATGTCGATCAAGGATGACTAGCGTACGCGGCAATGACTCACGCTCGAAAGCTTTCGATTTCCACTCGCCCGTCTTCGCCGTCGCATTCCAATGGACACGTGACAAACGGTCTCCGTATAAATATTCACGAACGCCGTTAATTTGTGTCGTTTCCTTCGCTGAGCGTGACGCGATGGCATGAGAGTAAGGACCGCGAATCCCGCGCTGAATGCCATTCCACTGCCTAAGCGGAACTGTCTGAGGCAGCACATTAAGCACCGTCTCTGATCCGAATTTCCCTGAATGCTCGAACAAACCGAAAACATCATAAGACAAGCACTCTGTATGAGTAAATCGGTACTCGCCGCGCTGCAGCGGAGGCGTTTGATACACGACATGGCCCGCACGCTTCCAATTCGGCACGAAGGAAGTCTCGAATGCCAGCCTTTGTCCATTATGACGATGCAGCTGATCTCTAACAATGACGTATGGAAGCGGATAATAGCCAGGTATTTTCATGGAAAGGCTTACTTCTAGCGTGCTGCCTGCTGATAAAGATTGATCGATTGTTGTTGCTCCAGGCATCGCATACACTCTGCTGCCCGTCACCTTGTTAATTCCGCTCCACCTGCCAAGCACTAAATAAATAATTAATAAATTCAAAATCATGAAGAGCATCATCGCGGTTTTGCCGCCTTGAAATAAAAAGTAGAACAGACTGGTCAAATAAATGACTGCGACAAGCTGCATCCGCAGCTTCGAAGATTTGGCCGCTGTCATACGACTAACGCTCTAGCCGAACCGGTACTTTCGTGGACTGAATCACCTGCTCGATGATATCCTCCGCTTTAAGACCGTTCATTCTAGCTTCCATTCTCAGAAGAAGTCTGTGCGAAAGCACGTATGGAGCAAGTTCCTTCACATCATCAGGCGTTACAAACTGTCTCTGCTGAATATAAGCGCTCGCTTTAGCCGCTCTTGCCAGCGCTAGCGCTGCACGAGGACTTGCACCGAGCATTACATTCGCGTTTTCTCTCGTTCCTCTTATTAATGAAACTAAATATTTGCCTACGGCGTCATCAATATGCACCTTAAGCGCTTGGTCCTGAATTTGGATCATATCGGATATATTAATCATTTGCTGAATGCGATCAGATGGATGTATTCCTTCATTAGAGAGCACCATTTGCTGCTCATCTGTTTCACTTGGATACCCGAGCGACAGCTTCATCATGAACCGGTCCAGCTGCGCCTCCGGAAGCGTATAAGTGCCTTCAAATTCAATTGGATTTTGGGTAGCGAGCAAAACGAACGGACGAGGCAGCTCATATGTATCGCCATCAACCGTTACATGTCCTTCTTCCATCGCCTCAAGCAGTGCAGATTGTGTCTTCGTTGTTGCGCGATTGATTTCATCGGCTAGCAATATATTGGCCATAATTGGACCCGGACGAAATAAAAAGGTTTCTTGTTTGGGATGGTAAATGGAAACGCCTGTTATGTCAGTTGGCAGCAAGTCGGGATTGCATTGTATCCGGCGGAACTGGCCGCCTATTGACTTTGCCAACGCTTTCACTAATTGTGTTTTGCCCGTGCCTGGCACGTCTTCAAGCAGAACATGTCCACCTGCAACGACGGCAATTAACAATCTTTGGATCTCTTCCTGTTTGCCGAGGATACAAGATTCTAAGTTTCGGAGAATAGTAGAACATAATTGCATGTCTGCAGGACGAATATCCATTTCATAACCTCCCGAAATAACGCATGAGTTAGTATTCAATACTACTATTTTACAGTACTTCCTTTACAGTACACAAATTTTTTCGCTACAAAAAAAATTGGAAGATCCCACAGGACCCTCCAACTTAAGTGTATAAATGGTTATCCTTTTGGCCTGACGACAAGTGCTGCCAAGAAGGAAAATATAATCGCTGCCGAAATGCCGGCACTAGTTACTTTAAAGATACCCGATATAACGCCAATCCAGCCTTGCGTATGCAATTCGGTTAATGCGCCGTGTACGAGGGCATTACCAAAGCTTGTTATCGGAACCGTAGCTCCCGCTCCAGCAAACTTGACGAGCGGTTCATATAAGTCAAAACCATCAACGATAGCGCCAATGACCACTAAGGTCGACATCGTATGGGCAGGAGTCAGCTTAAGAACATCAAACATCAGCTGACCGATCACACAAATTCCTCCACCAACTAAAAAAGCCCACAAAAAGATCATATATGCTTGCTCCCTCCTGCGCTAATGGCAACAGCATGTGCTATACATGGAATACTCTCGCCTTGCTGGAACGAGAGCGGCGATAATAATGCGCCCGTCGCCACGACTAAAATTCGGTTTAATTCGCCTTTCTTGATTCGTTTGAGCAGATGTCCGTAAGTAACGACGGCTGAACAACCACATCCACTGCCCCCTGCCTGTACCTTCTGCTTCTGAACGTCATATACCATAAGGCCGCAATCGCCAAACACTGTTTCGTTCATCGGAACGCCGTTTTTCATAAGCAATTCCTTTGCAATGGGATGCCCTACTCCAGCCAAATCACCCGTTACAATTAAATCATAATCACGAGGAGATCGGCCTGTATCGTTAAAATGGGCTTGTATCGTATCTACAGCTGCGGGCGCCATTGCAGCTCCCATATTAAATGGATCTGTGATGCCGAGATCTATGACTTTCCCGATGGTTGCACATTCCACGACTGGGCCGTCACCTTCTGCAGCGACAACAGCTGCGCCAGAACCCGTAACCGTAAATTGAGCGGTAGGCGGCTTCTGTGAGCCATATTCCGTTGGATAACGAAATTGCTTCTCAGCTGTGCAATTGTGACTGCAAGTGCCTGCCAGCACATGAGTGGCTGAGCCTGAATTCACGAAGAGCGATGCAAGCGCCAATGATTCCATCGAGGTGGAGCATGCGCCAAATACGCCAATGTACGGTACTCCTAGTGATCGAGCAGCAAAGCTATTGCTAATAATTTGATTCATGAGATCTCCGCCGACAAAAAACTGAAGCTGGTCGCGTTCGATGCCGGCATTTTGAATTGCAAACTCCGAGGCTTGCTCCAGCAGCAGCCGCTCTGCCTTCTCCCAGCTTTTTTGCTGCATGTCTAGCTCAGGATGGACGAGATCAAAATCGGCTGCAAGCGGACCATCTCCCTCATCAGGACCGACCACGGTCGCTTCGCCGATTATTACCGGGCGTTTCTCAAACCACCATGATTGTTTCCCTCGCAGCATATTACTGACCCCCAGTTCCGAGAATAAGATGAGCGATACCTACGAAGAAAGCTGCGACTGTACCGAAAACAATCACTGAACCAGCCAGCTTAAACATATTGCCGCCAACACCAAGCACAAGACCCTCGCTCCGATGCTCCAAAGCAGCCGAACACATGGAATTGGCAAATCCGGTTACAGGCACTGCTGAGCCAGCACCAGCCCATTGCGCAATTTTATCGTACACGCCTAGGCTCGTTAAAATAACGGATATCAAAATAAGCGTTGCAACGGTTGGATTGCTTGCCGCTTCTTCGCTCATTCCCATCAAATGGACATAAAGCTCCTGTATAACCTGTCCAAATACACATACTGCCCCGCCGAAAACGAATGCTTTCAAACAATTCCCAAGTACAGATCGAGGCGGCTCCATCGTTTTTGCGAACGATTGATATTCTTTTGGTGACATGGACATTTTTTTGTAATGACTTTTGCTTTTGGTCGCCACAAAACCATCCTCCTTTTCCGCTACGGTTTTTCTCTATGCCTGAAGCTAAAGTTCCGTAACCGCTTTGCTTTCTTCTGGTTCATTATTTGTAATAGCAGGTTGCAATATTCCAACACAAACAAAAACGCCATCAATGTCCTCTGGATGCTGCATCAGCTTTGACGGAGATATACAAGATAATCTGGAGCAAATAATATTCTTTCTTACATTAAAAAAAGGATTGCCCCCGACTAATGATTTAGTCGCAGGCAACCCTTTATTTAAAGAAATATGGCTAATAACAAAAGAACGAGTAAAACATACATTATGAGCACGAGCAAGCTCAATAAATGACGTTGCCGCTTCGTAGACAAAAGTGCAGCTCCCCTCACACCGGGCTTTTATCAACAGCATATGCCAAACACCCAGCTGCGGAGCTTATCCAGGGCGATTTCAATAACGATTTCAATAGGCAAATGTTTTATTGTTCAATAATCATAACGCCTTTAGCAGATAAGCTGTAAGTGCCGCTGACAATCTCACCCGTGAGAAGCTCTGTTCGCTGCTGAGCGCCAAGCTGAAGCTCAGAAGGCTCAGAGTTATGGTTCAAAATAAAAGTAAAGGATTTCCCATCTTTATTTCTGCGTGTTACTTCGACCCCTGTAGGTACGGACAAGATTGGCTCAATCCCTTTGTCCTTGCATAGGTTCGTGAGCAGCGACTGCAGAAACTCTTTATCAGGACTGGAAGCTATATACCAAGCTTCCCCGCTGCCAAATTTATTAACGGTAACCGCTGGCATGCCTTTATAGAAATCTGAGCCGTACTCAGCAATAACCTCAGCACCTTCAGAATGGATCAAATCACATAGCAGACTGCATGTATAGGTGCCGCTGAGAGCCCCATCAACTTTTTTCATCACCATTTGGTTGTGTTGGCCTGGCAGCAGCGCGTCGATCTCCTCCGCCCAAATGCCAAGAACCTTGCGCAGCTTGCCTGGATAGCCGCCCGTAGTTACGAGATCATTCTCATTAACGATGCCGCTGAAAAAAGTCGTAATGAAGGTGCCCCCGCGCTCCACGAACGCTTCAACCTTCTCCGCAAAACCCGGTTTAATCATATACATAACCGGTGCAATGACGAGATCATATTGCTCGAAATTTTCTTCAATGCTGATCATATCGGTTTGAACATTCAATTCAAACAAGGCATCGTAATACTTATGAACCTCGTCCACGTATTTTAAAGCTACGCTTGGACCGCTGGATAGCTCAACTGCCCAGCGGTTTTCCCAGTCAAATACGATGGCTGCCTTTGCATCAATTCGCGAATCAAGCAGCTTATCTGAAAGCTTCGTCAGTTCATGACCAAGCTCCGCGCACTCACGAAACACGCGCGTATGCTCATGGCCCACATGCTCAATGACAGCGCCATGATATTTCTCGCATGCTCCGATCGAGCGGCGCAGCTGGAAGAACATGACGGTATCCGCGCCATGCGCTACTGCCTGATAGCTCCAAAGCCGCATGACGCCAGGGCGCTTCAAAGCGTTGTAGGCTTGCCAGTTCTGCTGGCTCGGCGTTTGCTCCATCAGCATAAAGGGCTGTCCACTTTTCAAACCGCGCATAAGCGAGTGCGTCATTGCTGTATAGCTTACGAGAGTGTCGATCGACGGGTAATTGTCCCACGAGATGACATCCAAATGTTTTGCCCACTTGAAATAATCAAGCTCAGGGTAAGTACCCATCATATTTGTCGTAATTTGAATGTTGGGCGAGTGCTTGCGAATTTCTTCGTGTTCAATTAAATAACAATCAAGTAGAGCATCCGATTGAAATCTGCGATAATCAAGCGATATGCTTTGGAAGTTGGTTCGATTGCCGCCCCATTCCTCGCTAAGCGCATTAGGCGGTTCAATTTCATCCCAGTCATAAAAAGTATGGCCCCAGAAATTTGTATACCAAACCTTATTCAATTGTTCAATCGTGTGATAACGCTTTTGCAGCCATATTCGGAAAGCGTCGGCGCAGTTATCGCAATAACAGTAGCCGCCATATTCATTCGAAATATGCCAAGCGACAATCGCAGGGTGATCCTTATAACGCTCAGCCAGCTTCCCAGCGATGCGTCCCGAATGCTGCCGGTAGGTTTGGCTGCTCGGACAGGAATTGTGGCGTCCTCCAAATTTACGTTTGCGGCCCTCATAATCGACACGAGTGACATCCGGATATCTCTTCGCCATCCATGCCGGATGAGCCCCCGTACTTGTAGCAAGGCAAACAGCGATTTGGTCGCCATGAAGTCTGTCAATTATGTTATCCAGCTCAGTGAAATCATAGGTTTCTTCACTTGGTTGAATCCGCGCCCAAGAAAAAACGTTAACCGTTGCAACATCAATGTTCGCAAGCTTGAACATGCGAAGATCCTCTGTCATCGTCTCATCATCCCACTGCTCCGGATTGTAATCTCCGCCGTACCATATTTTCGGAAGTTTCTCGTTTATCATTTTTATTTCAATCTCCCTTCAGTTTATGTTAATTAACAGCAAGGGAGAGAGCTCATTAGATGAGCCCTCTCCCTGCCAATTCACTTTGAGTCTTATTTCGACCAAAGTTCCACACGATCCTGCACCATTTTTGTAAATTCAGCATTCAGTTTTGCTACACCTGCATCATCAAGATCTTTTAGAAATGCATCATAGATTTTATCGAAGTCTGCTGGTTTAGCAAGAATCGCTTCAGGGATACGTTTTTTCATAATATCTTGTGTTTTTTGGAAAATAACGTTTGCTTGCGAGCCCGTCTCGAACGGAAGTGTCCAAGCTGCGCCATATTTGCGAACAGGGAATGCATCGTCAGCAGGCCATAGGTCTCTGTACGTTTTCGCATTGTATTTCGCTAGCGTCTTCTTGTCTTCTTCGGAATAAGCCGTTTGAATTTGCTCAGGGAATGTCGTCGTATAGTAGTTTCCAGAAGGATCCTTCACGCCATCGCCGTAGCGAGCAGAAATCAAGTAGTTGCCAATACCTGTCGTTTTCTTGAATGTATTGCCGTCATTTGATTTTTGAGCTTGAACATCTGCAGGAATAACACGTTTTCCGCCTTCTACATTGTAATGCTTGCCTTCAATACCCCAGTTCACTAATACTTGACCTTCATCTGATGCAAGGTAATCAAGGAATTTGATTAAGCGTACTGGATCTTTGGCATCCTTTGTAATCCCAATTCCATAACCAGATAGGTAACCTGTGCCTTGGAAGGAGTGATCTTGGAATGTATCATTCAGCGTTACAGGAAAACGAGCGTAAGTTGATTTAAAATTGCCAGCTGCTTTCAAAGCGTTTTCTGCTTCGCCATAATCCCAGTTTTGGTCAATCAGTCCAAGCACACGGCCGGAAGCAATTTTTGATTTATATTGATCATATTTTTGAACGAAGCTTTCTTTATCAAGCAAACCGATATCGTTCATATGGTTCAGCCAACGGAAATACTCTCTTTCCTCAGGACGCTGGTAATGCATGATCGCTTCATGTGTGTCTTGATTAACGAAAAACTCGCCATCATCTGGAGCACCTGTTGCATAGAAAGCCGGGTTTGTAACTGAAATTAGAATTTGCCATTCACCGCCGTTAAGCGACATGCCGATTGTCGGCTGGCCATCAGCTGTTTTAGGGTTCTTCTCAATATAAGCTTTGATTGCAGCTTCATAGTCTTGTACCGTTTTGATTTCTGGATAACCTGCAGCTTCAAGCACTTGATGCTGCAATTGGAAACCGCCGCCTGCTTCGAAGTAGGTTTGTCCTACGCCGTCTTGAGGAAGCACATAAATCGCGTCGTCATCTTTGCTCCAACGAAGACGATTAAAGTATTCGCCGTAAATCTTTTTCAAGTTCGGTGCGTGCTCCTCAATCAAAGGTCGAAGATCGATCAGTGCGCCAGCATCAACCAGTTTGCCTGCGCTGCCTTTTGGCATAACCATATCTGGAAACTCGTCGCTTGCTACCATAAGGGCAAACATATCTGTGTCACTGCCGCCGACAGGGAATTCTTGTTTAATCGTAATTCCTGTTTTATCTACAATAAATTGCCCTACATCTGACTTCATATCATCCCAGCTCGGGTTCGCGTCGCCAGAAGCGATACGAATCGTAATCGGATCACCCTTCTCCGGCTCTACTGCATTTGTTGGTGAATTCGTGGAATTGCCTGGTGCGTTCGTTTCTTTATTTTTGCCGCCTTCATTATTCGAATTGCCGCATGCCGTGACAAATACGAATACAAGTGCCAATACCAAGCTTAAAGCCATTTGCATTTTTCTTTTCATTGCTTGAAAGCCTCCCTTTTTCTCGTTCATCATGCTTGTGTATATAACAGGAAACCTGCTATTACCAATATTAACTTTTTACTGCGCCAAGCGTCATGCCTTTGACAAAATACTTCTGAAGGAAAGGATAAACTAGCAAAATCGGTACCGTAACGACGATCGTAATCGCCATCTTGATAGACTCCGGTGAAACCGACGCCAGCGTTTGCTGCGCATTAGGGTCACGGTAATTACTGCCCGTTTGCGTGGATAGCAGCACCTTCATCAGCTCATACTGCAGTGTCGTATTCTCTGGACTCCTATTATTGAACAAGTAAGTATCAAACCAAGCGTTCCAGTGTCCAACAGCAATATACAAAGCAATTGTAGCGAGTACAGGCTGACAAAGCGGAAGGATAACCTTCCAAAATATAGTCCAATCATTTGCCCCATCAATTTTGGCTGATTCTTGGAGTGCATACGGAAGCCCGTCAATATAAGAGCGGACGATGAACACGTTCCAAACGCTCAAAATAGCAGGAATGATGTAAACCGAAAACGTACCAATCAAACCTAAGTTTTTCATAAGCAGAAACCCTGGAATGAGACCGCCTGAGAAATACATCGTGAGTGCGAATACGACGGACATCCATCTTCTTGCTTGGAAGTCTGGACGACTTAAGGTGTAAGCCATCATGGATGCCGACAACACCCCAATGAGCGTTCCCAAAACGGTACGAATAACCGAGTTTTTGAAGCCTACAAGCAGTCCCTCAAAGCCGAAAATCGTCTCGTAATTTTTGAGTGTAAATTCGCGAGGGTATATAGTTAAACCGCCTCTTACCGTATCTACCGAATCATTAAATGATATCGCTAGTACATTCAGGAACGGATACAACGTTACGATAGCAACGATGATCATGAATACATAAATGCATGTGTCAAAAACTTTATCGCCTGTACTTCTTCTCATAGCTCCTTGCATGTACCGCACCTCCTATATGATTGATTCTTTGGTGACTCGTTTGTAAATTCCGTTCGCGATAAACACTAATAGGATGCTGACGACGGAGTTAAAGATACCRATTGCCGTACCATACGAATATCGGCTCATTTGAATACCGTACTTCAGCGCATAAAGATCGAGCACTTCTGAAAAATCGGATACAAGAGGATTTCCTAACAAAAACTGTTTCTCAAAGCCAATGCTGATTAAATGACCGATCGATAATATGAATAGCACCATAAAGGTTGTTCTAATTCCCGGTAATGTAATATGCCACATTTTGCGGAATCGGCCTGCCCCATCGACAGTCGATGCTTCATAAAGCTCAGGATCTATTCCCGCCATCGCAGCTAAAAAGATAATGGAATTCCAGCCCATTTCCTTCCACAAATCCGATATGGTTACGACGCTCCAGAACCATTCGCCCTTGGCCATAAACTGAATCGGCGTATCAATGATGTTAAGATACATCAATAATTGATTAATCGCACCGCCGTCTGTTGACAGCATCTTCGTTACAAGCCCCGCAACAACAACCCAAGATACAAAGTGCGGCAAATATGAAATGGTTTGTACTGAGCGCTTAAAAAACTGCCCTCTTATTTCATTCAGCAATAGAGCAAAAATAACTGGAATCGTAAACCCTACGATAAGCCCCATCGTACTCATTGCCAGCGTGTTTCGCAAAACGATATAAAATCTTTCGTCTTGAAACAGCTCTACGAAATTGTCAAAGCCTACCCATTTTTGATTCAATATCCCGTTTTTCGGCTTATAATTCTGAAATGCGGTCAACCAGCCCCATACCGGCACATAGCTGAATAGGAAGATCCAGATGACGAATGGCAGCGACATCATGTACAAGTAACGCTGCTGAATGGCTTTGAACCAAAATCGATTCCTTTTGTTTGTCGCCCTTAACTGCTTAGGACTATCTGTTAGCGGTTTCATAGCTGCTCCTCCTACTGTTTCTGCTTCGTGCAAAAACGTCTTCGCAAGCTACCTTATGTGGTGAGTAGCTTACCCTCTCTTATCTGTACTTATCATAAACGATAGAACCTATCCTCCGGCACCCATATAATTAGACCTAAAATCATATGAAAATACGTTCTTTCAAGCGCTTTCATAACCGTTGGTTATATAAAAAAAATAAAAAAAACATCTAGCTCGTCAGCGACTCTATCAGTCCTGTGAAATAGATGTTTGTAATAATAAGATTATAGGAACAACAGCTTCCTATTCCAAAGCCGTTCTACCAGAAATACTTTTAAAGGATGAGGGCGATACCCCTTTATACTTTTTAAATTTACTATGGAAATAATCAACATTCGCATATCCGACCCGTTCCGACACCTGATGAACCTTGAGCCCCTCCTGCAGCAGCCCAATGGCATGCTGTATTCGCACTTGATCCAAATACGTGTTGAAATGCTCACCCGTATAGTTTTTGAACATTTTGCCTAAATAGCCGCTATTGTAATTAAAAAGATCAGCCAGCGTTTCCAGCTTAATATTTTCGCTATAATGACGTTCAATAAAGTCAGTCATTTGTTTCATGACCGACAAGCTGTCTGATTTCGAAGTTTTCATCGCCAGCTCCGACAGACGGGTTTGCAGCTGCGCAATCATTTCCTCATAATGATGGGCAAGGTACAGGGCGGTAATCATCGACAGATCCTCATGAAGTGATAGCTGCGGATTAGACAAGGCCGCTTTATTTAGTACGATCGTGAGAAGCTGCGCCCAGCTCGATTTGACGAACGGCTCGGAACAATCATAAGCGATAATTTGATTGGACGCCTCCTGCATCGCGTTGTCCATTCCCTCTTTGCTCCCGATATCCAGCATATAATAAATCTTTTGAGCAAGGCTTTCGATTGATAATTGATTGCTAAGCTTAGCCTCCGCCTGCTGTCTTTCCTCGGCTAAAGACGCCATATGGATGAACTGTCCTTGCAGCATGAACCGCTGCTTCAATAAGTCGTGAATGGGCATGGACCATTTTTGCAGCTCCGCGGGTTCGCGAACGGGTTCGCTTGCCGCAGCTGCAAATTTCACCTTCGTTCCGCAGCATTCCTCGATCCACAGCTTCATTTGCTCGCGCGAGCCATTTTGGAGCATATAATCTTTAAGCAATATCCCAATATAAGGCTCGGCAGAAAAAACCCAGCCGATTTGCTTCTCTTCAACAATGTCTGTCAGCTTCTTCTTGAGCGTTGCATTCAGTGTAAGGGAATGTTCCCTGCTGTAGAGCTCGATCAACATCAGCTGGTAATATTTCGCAGGCTCACCCAATAATGTTTTCAGCTCGTGACTGTTAGCCGTATTTGCATCCAGCTTCCCGCTTGAGAGCTGATACAGCATCTCCTCACGCAGTAAAGCAACCGATTGCTCTGTGTTTTGGCGCTGCTCCGACTGACTTTGGAGCTGAGCAGAGACACGTTCGACATAGCTCTCCAGCTCATCTTCATCGATCGGCTTTAAAATATAACCATCCACATTATGCGCGATCGCTTGCTTAGCATAATTGAACTCCGCATAGCCGCTCAAAATTAAAAAATGACAGCTATTGTCTGTTTTCCTTATTTCCTCAATCGCTTGTAGTCCATCCATGCCAGGCATGCGGATATCAATCAGAATCAAATCAGGACTCAGCACGCCGTGCTTCTCGACTGCCTCGCGTCCATTGGATGCTGTCCCTGCGACGGCAAATCCGTATTTGCTCCAATCAACTAATGTTTGCAGTCCTTCTCGAATCATCGGTTCATCGTCTACAATGAGTACTTTATGCAAGCGAATGACCCCCTATTGGAATTTCAAAAGTAATGCGTGTACCCGCTCCAAGCTCGCTCTTCAGCGTCAAGCCATATCCGTCCCCATAGATCATGACCAGCCGCTGATGGACATTGCGCAGCCCGATTCGGTATTCTTCCTCTTCTTCCATATCATGCAGCGATTCATTGATTTCATTAATCTTTTCATCGCTGATTCCTACGCCATTGTCGGATACCTCAACCCGAAGCATATGATCACTGACCTCTGTCTTTAACCATACGAATCCGCCCTCAGCAACATTTTCAAGACCATGCACAACAGCATTCTCGATGAGAGGCTGAATAATAAGCGGCGGAATTTCGATCTCCTGACCGTTAGCATCGATATCCAGGCGAAACGTCAATCGATCGTTACCGTATCTGAATTTTTGAATTTCCAAATAGCAGCGCACCATTTCGAGTTCATCCTTTAATGCAATTTTGCGCGCGCCTATTTCTAAATTTCGACGAATCATTTTACCAAGCATACGAACGATTGAAGAAATCTCTGTCTCGCCCTTGATATGAGCCTTCATTCGAATCGATTCAAGCGCGTTAAACAAAAAATGAGGATTGATTTGGCTGGCCATCATTTTCAGCTTAATTTCCTTTTGTCTAAGCTGCAGCTGGGCCTGTTGTTTATGCGATTCCGCTACCTCGTCCATTAAGCCGCGAATACTTACGACCATGTTGTTGAATTGCTTGGACAGGATGCCAATCTCGTCATTGCCTGTCACATGCGAAATCACGTTCAAATCTCCCATCGCTACTTTGTTCAAATCTTTATTCAGGACCAGCATCCGCTTCGATATAATCGCAGAAAAAATATAAATCATAACGAAGGCTATAACTAAGCTTAGCAAAATAATGCCTAGCCCAAGCAAGCTTATGCGATTAGCTCCACTTACAATACTATCAATTGTAAATACAGATACGATTTTCAACCGATTAAAGCTTGATTCAGGCTGAAGATCCTCGATAACAATTTTCGAAGGTTTTCCTTCGTATTTGAATTCATAGGTGCCTGCTGCTTTATTCGTCAGTTTACTGGCAAAGTCTAATTCAGAAATATTTTTACCTACCCATTCGGGGTTTTTCGCTGCAATCATATAACCATTGTCATCAATAATCATCGTATCAAACGGCTCTTGGCTAATCATCGCATTAAGCTCATCCTGATTCACGCCTATCACTAGTACGCCGCTTGTCCGATATGTTGGGAACGTGATCTTCCGAATCAGACTCAAATAACGGCGGTTATTTTTGGTTTCATCCTTAATGTATTCCCAGTGAATGCCGTCGCGCTTCATTGCTGACTTATACCAGTCTGTTTCCGCAATGGGATCGGTAACTTTCAGAAACTCCCAATTGTCGAGTATCGTCATATTCGTCGTATAAAAGCGTATGTTGTAGACTTCACTGTATAGTTTAATGTAATCTTTAAAATCACGGTAATCCCAAAACGCCTTAACGACATCAAACGTGGAGCTGTATTGCGTGTTGACGACGTTCGTTAACCTGCTATCGACCAGCAGCTTGTCGGAAATTTCGATTGGCATGCGTATAATATCCAAGGTCTGCTTCTTAATTCGCTCGACGTTATTCGTAATTTGCTGGGTCGCTTGATCAAGTACATTTTGCCTAAAAGCGACGGTAAGAAAAATGCCTACGATAAGCACCGGTACAAAAACAACGAGAATAAAAGAAATAATAAGTTTCTTTTTGATTCGAATATTGTTCATTCTTTGCCCCATTGTTCGAATGCTCTTCTTCATACAAACGGTTCCTCCTTAAAGCTTTGCGCAGCAAACTTCATTCGTTAGTATCGGCTGAGGTAAGCGTTTACTTTTTCGCGTAAAATTTTAAGGCATCTACATTATAATGCTGGTAATCTGCCGTGCCTACATCACTAATTCAATATTTTATCATATGAAAATTAGACAAAATGGAAGCGCTGCCTATACGATGCAAAAATCCCGCTCTTAAGAGAGCGGAATTCGGTAGGATGAATGCTCTTCAACGATATGCTCGCCTTTGTTGTACAACCATTTGAAAGCAAAACGATCGCCTGCATAATTTGTTCTGCTGCGAATATCCGGCACAATAACCGTTTCAAAATGATCGATGATCGTCTGCTGCAGCGAGGCAAGGCGTTCTTCATTGGCATCCGCCTGCTGCTCTGCTTCCTCTTTCGATTGTGCGGTCTGCGAGAAGTAAGCAACTGCTGCCTCCCGATCGCTAATGGATTCAGGCAAAGGATGTCCTGACCCCCGGAAGATTTCTTTCACCGTATTTATCCAATCTTTATACAAGTTGATTTCAATGTCGTTTGCCATATGGACTAGCTCCTCTGTCGATGCTCATTGTTCATTTAAAGAATAAAGCTGCATTACATAAAAAGCAACCATAACCGCAAAAACGGAGCTGCAACAAGCGCTATACAGCACCTGAAGACAGCTCCGTATGAAATTGCTCATATTATTGAAAGCGGAAGAAGCTCAGCTTCACACTTTCCGTCAAACCAATTACCAGATCGCCTCTCAGCTTGCAGCTTGGCAGATCAATACGAATCGTTTGCCATTCTTGCTCACCGCTTGACTCAACCGAGCATGAGCCTCTAAAAACAGCGGCCGGGCTGATCATCTGAATAGACAACTCTCCGCCTTGAGCGCCGCCGCTAACGCGAGCTTCAAATACACTTGGGCCGTTTGACCAATCAACATCATTAAATTTGATCCAGCCCTCTGCTTGCGATAAACGGACTGCCGTTCCGCCTTCCTTGCTCTCATCCAAATAAACATGGGCATAATCATCATAGTTTTCCGCGCGCGTCTGCAAGGATAACTGACGTGGTGGAATGGTCTCGCCTTCGATTGTTATTGTACTCTCGGCAAGGAGATGTGCAGAGGAGGCACCAGCTGCAAACGTATAAGCCGCCGTTTCAAGGCAGAAACGGTCCCGTGTTACATCCCAAATAGCAAGCTCTTCTGCTGGAACTACAAGTTCTACTTGCTTCGTCTCTCTAGGCTGGAATGAAATCCGCGTGAAGCCAACCAGCTTCTTAAGCGGACGCTGTACCCTTGAGCCCTCTACTCGAACATATAATTGGACAACCTCATCCGCTGCGATGTCGCTCTCATTCGTAACCTGCAGTTCCACTGTTACACTGCCGTTCATACTCGCAGCGTTATTCGTAATCTCAAGCGGACCGTATCGGAATGAACCGTAGCTAAGACCATAACCAAATGGATACAACGGTTCGCCATCGAAATAAAGATATGTTCGTTTTCCTTTCAAAATATCATAATCCATTAGATCGGTTAACTGCTCTTCTGATTTGTACCAAGTCATATTCAAGCGTCCAGCCGGCGAGTAATCACCGAATAAAACGTCAGCAATGGCATTGCCCAGCTCTTGACCTGCATGTGATAAGTAAACAATCGCGGGAACTTGCTCGTTTACCTTGTTAAGTGCAAATGGATAACTTCCAATAACTACGACGACCGTGTTCGGATTAGCAGCGAATACCGCGCTAATTAATTCATTTTGCGAAGCGGCAAGGTCAAGGCTTGGACGATCGATTTCTTCTTTCCCGTTAATAAGAGGATTATTGCCTACGAAAACAATTGCCGTTTCTGCTGCTTTGGCTGCAGCTGCCGCTTCTGCAATTCCGTTCGCGATAACATCTTTAGAGAACAGCTCGCTTGCTCCAATATCCGCTAATTCCGTAACTTGAAGGGAATCTGCGCCGCCATTAGGGGCAGTGACCAGCTTGCCGTTCCAAGTTCGTATCGCAAAATTCTCTTCGGATTGCTCATCAAGCTTGAACACTTCCTTCACAAACCAGCCAAAAGCTTCGCTTGCAGCAGCTGCAATATTGACATCATCTGCGCTTGTAAGCAGCTTGCCGGAATCCATGCTCTCTAGCGTATAACTGCCCCAGCCCCAATCCGTCACCTCAAATGTATCGCCTTCCTCATCCAAATCAGTCGCTTGCAGGCGGTTTGCATGGTCTGTGGATGTGCGCAATACTTTTCCATTCGCAGCTGATTTCAATCGAACGCGATCATTGCCGCTGCTGAATGTTACTTCTTTGCCGGCAAGCTTGCTCTCGATGCCTTCAAGTGGTGTTACTTTGTACGGCAGTGATCCAGAGTACCAGTCTCGGTATACAACGTCGGCAAGCGGCCCGATCACTGCTACACGGCTTAACTTTTCTTTATTCAACGGCAACGTTTTGTTCTCATTTTTGAGCAAAACAATCGACTCTTTTGCAGCTCGCAGCGATAATTGTCCATGCTCCGGTGCACATAGTTTCGATTCCGGCATATCCACGTATGGATTCCCTTCAGCGGGATCGAACTCTCCTAAGCGGAAACGTACACGGAAGGTGTTAATAAGTGCTTTATCCAAATCCTGCTCTGACAGCAGCCCTTCTGACAAAGCTTCACGAATAGCCGCGCATGATTTTTCTTTATCATCCGTTATGCTGTCGATGCCTGCTTTGATGGAATGAGCTACTGCCTCTTTATAGGAATCATAATAATGATGATCGTTGACGATACCAAGCAAATCTCCCGCATCGCTGACGATGAAGCCGTTCATGCCCCATTCCTCTTTCACTACTTTGTTTACGTCCTCATGCAAAATAGTAGGCGTGCCATTAACCGAGTTGTACGAGGTCATCATCGAATGAGCGCCGCCCTTGAC
Organism: Paenibacillus sp. 01T424; assembly: GCF_056398745.1. Classification (NCBI taxonomy): domain Bacteria; kingdom Bacillati; phylum Bacillota; class Bacilli; order Caryophanales; family Paenibacillaceae; genus Paenibacillus; species Paenibacillus sp. 01T424. The sequence continues at coordinate 84,903 of NZ_JBFTPZ010000023.1, forward strand.
GAAAGCAGGCTTGAACGCTGCTTGATAATATTCCTTCATATTGCGCGGATCAATGCTCGCCGAACAACTGCCGCGATTGATTTCATTGTTATTGCCGATAAAATGCTTCAAGGTCGCTACCGCTTTAAAGTAAAGCGGGTGATCGCCTTGAATGCCCTGTACCAGCGAGGCTGTTAGCTCACCTGTCAGCTTAGGATCTTCTCCATAAGCCTCTTCTGTTCTTCCCCAGCGCGGATCTCGCTCCATATCCACCGTTGGCGCCCACAGCGTCAAGCCGTTGATGGCTGGGTTTCGCTGAAAGTAAACGCGTGCTTCGTCACCGATTGCAGAGCCTACTTCCTTCAGCAGCTCGGGATTCCAAGTGCAGCCAAGCCCGATGGGCTGAGGGAACGTGGTCGCTTCGCCTAACCACGCCATTCCGTGCGCCGCTTCCGTCCCATGTTTGTACGGCTTTACGCCTAATCGCTTTATTTCAGGCTGGTATTGAACCATCGATTCAATTTTCTCATCCAGCGTAAAACGTGAAACAAGATCGGTTACCCGTTCTTCAAGCGGAAGCTCTAAATTTTCAAATGGAAAACGTATACTGGTCGTCATAACGCTTACTCCCCCTCTATCGTGGATGTTAATATGCTATACCATTCATTTTTGTTTGTTGAAAATGGCTTTGACGCATCGATAGCTGTACCGTCAGAAGCAACAACGGTAATGGATTCCTTCGATCGCAAGCTGCAAATCGATCCGTGTGTGGATTGCATGCGCCCAGCCGTCAGCTTGCCATCTGTCCATTCCATATCGACAACAAACCCTCCACGCGCTTTAAGACCTTTCACGCAACCTGCCGGCCATGCACCCGGAAGCGCTGGCAGAAGCTCGATATAACCCAAATGGCTTTGCAGCAGAAGCTCTGCAATGCCCGCCGTACCGCCAAAGTTTCCATCGATTTGAAACGGTGGATGATCATCGAACAAATTCGGATGCGTAGAGCGTGCAAGCAAAGTATGGATAAAATGATAAGAAGACTTCGAATCCTTCAGCCTCGCAAATAAGTTAATTAACCACGCACAGCTCCAGCCTGTATGACCGCCTCCGTGGTTTATGCGGCTCTCAAGTGAAAGGCGGCCCGCTTCCACAAGCTCCGAAGTTGTTTCTTGATTGATTGACGTACCTGGATATAAGCCATATAGATGAGATACATGACGATGCCCAGGCTCATGCTCCTCGAAATAATCATGCCATTCCTGCAATTGTCCATTAGGCGCAATTTGCAGCGGAGGAAGCTTGCTCCTCGCTGCTTCTAGCTGCTGCTTGAAAGATGCATCGATTCCGAGCAAGCTCGCAGCTGCTGCGCAATGATCAAACAGCTCGCCAATTAAAGTAATGTCCATAGCAGATGACTCAGCAACACTGCAAGCCTCCCCTTGTGCGGTCAGAAATTTATTCTCTGGCGACGTGGATGGCGAAGTCATCAGCTGCCCTTTGTCGTTCTCCTGCAGTAAGTCCAAACAAAATAAAGCTGCGCCCTTCATTAAGGGATAAGCTTTTTCTCTCAAAAAGGCTTCACTCGGATGATATAAATAATGCTCCCATAAATGCTGCATCAGCCAAACGCCGCCAAGCGGCCAGAAAGCCCAGCTTGGATGGCCGGCTGTCGGCGTTGATGTCCGCCATAAATCCACATTATGATGCGCTACCCAGCCTGCACTGTTGTAATGAATAGCCGCGGTACGGGCTCCCGTGATGCTGAGTTCCTCAATCAAGCGAAACAAAGGCTCATGGCATTCGCTCAAATTCCCTATTTCCGCCGGCCAATAATTCATTTGCGTATTAATATTCGTCGTATAGTCGCTGTTCCAAGGCGGCTGAACCCGGTCATTCCATATGCCTTGCAGATTAGCCGGCTGCGTGCCTGGCCGCGAACTTGCCATAAGCAAATATCGGCCGTATTGGAAATATAGCGCTTCCAATGCTGGATCTTGTTTGCCTTGCTTATAGTTTTCCAGCCGCTCATCTGTCGGCAATTGAGCTTGTTCCGTCCGCCCCAAATCGAGCTGCACGCGTTGAAACAAGCTTCGATGATCCTCTACATGGCGCTCTCGCAGCTGTTCATAGCTAAAAGTTAATGCTTTCTCCAGTAGGCGATCGTTTTGCTCGGCCAGTTCAGCAGCAGTTTTGTCTGGATGAACATCAAAATTCACAAAGCTTGTTGCTGCGCTTAATAGAAATGTAGCCGAGCTTGCCCCTTGAATATTTATTTGCTTATCGCTGTTTATCGATAGTTTGCCGCCTTCTATCTTGACCATCAGTTTTCCTTGAAACGTAATGCCGCGATCATTCTCATACTGTACAGCCAGCGGATGATCTCCCAAATAATTGTCTGCTACATGACTTGGACAACGACCGTGAAGTACGATAGCGTCGCTGCCTGCTGCCTCGATTCCATACTGTACGGAGGAAGTCATCGCTGCTGTAAGCTCTAGCAGATCTTCTCCTTCTGACTCGTATCTAACGCATAATACTTGATCCACCGCGCTAACGAACATCTCGCGCGAGTAAACCGTTTTACCCACTTGAAACCGTGCAGCAGCGATGCCTGCATCGATATCAAGCTTGCGAATGTAATCTGGAGCCTGATCAAGGGCGTGTTCAAAATGCTGCTCTATAAACAAGTCGCCCATCGGTTGATAGGACTCTGTGTTTGTTCCGAGCATCTTCGCCTCGATTAACTGCTCCGCCTCAACAAATCTTTTATCTGCTATGAAGTCCCGGGCTCGCTTTAAATAGCGCAGCGCTTCGTAATTGTTCGTATCCCGCGGAAAGCCTGACCACAATGTATCTTCATTTAATTGAATGCGTTCTTGTTCCACACCGCCAAATACCATACCGCCTAGTCGGCCATTCCCAATGGGCAGTGCTTCCTCCCATCGTGAAGCCGCCTGCTTATACCAAAGGTTTAACGGATGAAGCTGCTCTGCTTTATATCCCATGTTTTTGGTCTCCTATTATCGCTCTGTTCACAGCGTTTAAAAAACAGTTATTATTCATCATAACGGAATAGCCCTGCTCGACAGTACCCAATACATTTCATGAAAAATCATGTCAAAATTAGCGTTTTTTCGAATTCTCGCTAAATAATAAAAAATCGCTGCAAGCACGATGATGTGTGCTTGCAGCGATGTAACTCACAGCCATATTATATTTGAAGGAGTATTTCTTACAGACCAGCTGCGCCAAATACTTTATCAAAACCTGCTTTGGAGCGCTGCGCCAGCTCTTCCGGCGATTGCGATTCCGCTTCTGATGATAAGATCTCCTGTGACACAGCACCTTTATAGCCAATACGATTAAGTGCTTGCAGGAATCCGACTAAATCAATTACACCTTCACCAGGATATACGCGGCCGTTGTCGAGTGCTTCCTCAACCGGCACGTCCGGCGCGTCATTGATATGAACATGGACGATTTGCTCTGGACGAAGCGCTTCAATATCAGCAACAGTCAGGCTGTTCGTATACCAGTGATAGGCATCAAACAACAATCCTACATTGCTCTCACCGATTGCGTCGATCCACTCCAATGTTTCCTCGAGCGTCCAAATAAATGGATTTTCCCAACGCGTCCGCAAATGATGCGGGCCAACAAATTCAAGGCCAAGGCGAATGCCATAAGCACCTAGAATTTGAGCGCAAGTACGTAATCTGCGAGTTGCAAGTGCCATGAAGCGAGCTGCTTTCAAATCTGTTGAAGGCAAAATATAGGTGCAGCAGCTTGTACAGCCTAGAGCCGCAGCCGCAGCCGCAGAGGATGCCAGCTTCTCCAATCCTTCAAGAAAAGCTTCTTCCGTTGTTCTCCATTCTACTGGAAGACCAATGGAGCCAATTACTACGCCATTGCTTGCAAGAAGCTCACGAGCTTGCTCTTCACCATAACGATTAATTAGCGACGCCGCATCCAAATCTACAGCTTGAAATCCGTACGCGCCAGCGAGCTTAATTAGATGCTCATCACTTTCGATTCGACCAAGACCCGCTCCAGTTAAACCTCTCAACATACAAATTCCTCCTCATTCTACAATCAATTATAATTAATTTAGATTTCAGTCCAGCTTCACTTCATTGCCTGTGCGCGATGATTCATAAATTGCATCAAGCACAAGATTGTTCGTCAAACCAGTCAATACGGAAGTAATCGGCTGTTTACCTTCACGAATACATGCAAGGAAGTGACGGCTAAGACGAGCGCGCTCACCTTCATCATTGTCTGCTTTGCTCAAAACACTTTCAATCGGGCGATCAAATTTTTCTGTAAGCAGCTTGCCTTCAGCACCGCGATAGCTTGCGCCGCCTTCTGAGCCCATTACATGGATAAACGGTGAATTGTCCGTATCCATATGAACAGCCCAGCTCACTTCAAGCGAGAGTGTACTGCCGTCTTCCATTTTGATTAGCGCCGTAGCCAAGTCCTCAACATCATACGTTCCGTCCCAATCCGGTGTACCCCATGTGCCAATCCCTTTACGGTTTGGGCCAAACTCTGCATAGGTTGATCCATATACGGAAACCGGCTTTGGATTGCCCATCAAATACAGCGCAAGGTCAAGCATGTGAACGCCGATATCGATAAGCGGGCCGCCGCCCGATTGATCCATTTGTGTAAACCATGTGCCCCAGCCCGGAATGCCCTTGCGGCGAAACCAGCCCGTTTTGGCTGTATAAATTTTGCCAAGCTCACCACGGTCGATTTGCTCTTTAATTTGCATCGCAACAGATTCCCAGCGCATTTGATGAGCGACCATGACGACACGGTCTGCTGCTTCGCTTGCTCTCAATATTTGACGAGCAGCATCGCTGTTAATGCCCATCGGCTTCTCTATCAACACATGCTTGCCCGCTTCAAGAGCTTGAACGGCAAGCGGAGCATGGAATTGGTTAGGAACACCGATGATGACCGCATCGATGTCAGCTCGCTGAATCAACTCTTCATTGGAAGCCGCAACATGCTCAATACCATATTGCTTGGCTGCTTTCTCTGCCCGATTCAAATCCAGATCAGTAATCGCCGTAATGATACACTCTTCGCCAAGCTTAGAAAATTCTCCTGCATGGACGTTGCCAATATTTCCTGCACCGATAATACCTATTCTAATCTTATTTTCTGTAGTCAATGAAATTCCTCCTATAATTTTGAATGAACCCTTGCTCAGCAATAAGCACTCGTTTTTCGTAACGCTTGATCTCTTCATTTATGTTAGAATAAACGGGATGAGAAATCGTGCTTGTTTTTCGATAAAAGTCTCAGATTTTCGGAGGAATGCATTCATTCATGACCTACATACCTGACTATTTGAAAACGTATCCAAATATGAATACCTCTTCTCCCCTCCATATTAGCCTAAACCGTCTTTACCATGGCTTTAGGCCGCATCGCCATGACTTTTTGGAGTTCTCTTATGTTATAGACGGAAGAGGCTCTGAATCGATCAACGATGCAAAACATCAAATGCTGCCCGGCACTTTTACGTTTGTGCTTCCTTATCAGGTGCATGAACTATTTACCGAGCCCGGGAGTACACTTGTTCTTTATAATTGTATGTTTAGCATGGACTTGCTGATGGAGCCTGGACAAGAGGAAGGCCTTATGGACCTCATCGATCAGAATACTCTGCCGCCATCTGTTCAACTTAGCGGTGCTGATAATGAACGAATGAAGCATTTAATAGAAGATATGTTTCGTGAGTATGCGGGGCAGGAGCCTTGGCGCCGAACGATGCTGCAAGTGCGGTTGAAGGAAATATTAGCTTTCTTTGATCGTTATCGCCGCAATATTGCGCCGTCTGTTCCAGCCTCAAGGCTTGCTTCCAAATCGAGTGCCTCGGTTTGGCCGATCATTCATTATATTCATCAACATTATCAAGACGAGCTTGCGCTATCTGATCTTGCAAGCCGCTTTTCACTGAGCATGTCTCGCATAAGTGAAGTAATTAAACAAACGACTGGACAAACATTCGTACATTTCCTGCATGATTTGCGCTTGCGGCATGCCTGCAGCCTGCTTGTTTCTACCGATATGAGCGTCGCTGAAATTGCGCTGGAGGTTGGTTATGGCTCATACAAAACCTTCTCCCGTATTTTCCGTGAAACCAAGGGCATCGTTCCGAAGGATTACCGTAAAATGAAGCTTAGTCAGGAGCAGCCAGGCAAGTAGCCGAGGCTAATAAACAAACAAGGGCTGCCTAGAGTAGATCAATCTACTTCTAGGACAGCCCTTGCTCTGTTATGTGTTTAATGAAAAATAGACAAAATGAGGAATAAGATAGCTAGCATGACATAAATGACAAGCGAAACGATCATTAAAGTCCGCTTATTCACAGCGTTACTCCCCTCCCAGCACCAATTAGGCTATACACCAACATTGTATGTGGGCGGGGAATGCGCGGAAATTGTCCTAATGAGAAAATCGTCCACTCGGATTAAACGGCTGCTTTGGCTTTGCGATCCGATGGCAGCAAAATCGTCAGCATGCCGAGCAAAGGCAAATAGGACGTGCAGCGAATGACAAACTCAATACCCATGGAATCTGCCAAATTGCCGAGCACCGCCGAACCAATGCCCCCGAGACCAAACGCCATTCCGAAAAACACACCTGATACGAGGCCAACCCGCCCAGGAAGCAATTCGTTCGCATAAACTAAAATAACGGAAAACGCCGAGGCCAAGATTAAACCGGCAAAAAAGATTAAAATAACGGAAAATGTTAAATTAGCATAAGGAAGCAGCAGCGCAAATGGTGCAGTTCCTAGGATCGAGAACCAGATCAAGCTGCGACGGCTGAACTTATCTGCGAGCACCCCGCCGAGAAGCAAGCCAATAACATTCGCTGCAAGAAAGACAAACAATACGATTTGAGCATGACTGACAGAGAGTCCAAAATGCTCGATGGCATAAAACGAGTAATAGCTGCTGATCGCAGAAATATAGACGTTTTTGGAAAATACAAGAATCATTAAAATCGTTATGGCAAATACAACTTTACCGGAGGACACATTAAGTTTGGAAACCGGCTTTGCCGCTTGCTTCGTACTCTTTCTTGGCTCAAGAGCGAGCTGCTTGCCGTACCATTTGGCTACATTAAATTGAATGACAATTCCAATCGTAACGACCAGAGCAAACCAGATCACACCGCGCTGACCTGTGTGCACGAACAGAACAGCAGTCATGATTGGTGCAAGCGATTGTCCAATATTTCCGCCAAATTGAAAGATCGACTGCCCTGTACCTTTTTTCGTCCCAGCCGCCAAATAGGAAACCCGCGCAGAAGCTGGATGGAAAACGGCTGAACCAATTCCAATTAACATAACAGCGACCATGACCATCCAGAACTGCGAAGCATACGAAAGAGCAGCAACGCCCCCCATTGTGAACAGCATGCCAATAGGCAGCAGCATCGGCTTCGGATGCGAGTCAGATAAAATGCCGACAACAGGCTGCAGCAGCGCTGCAGTTAAATTAATCATCAAAGAGATCAATCCAATTTGAGCAAAGCTCAGTGAAAGCGAGTMCTTCAAAATAGGAAATAATGCCGGTACGACCGATTGAATCGTGTCATTAATCAAATGCACGAAGCTAATGGCAAACAACAGTGGGTATATCGTTTTTAAAGCGGACGGTGATGTTGCGATTGAAGCTTGAGTACTAGACATACAGTTTTCTCCTTACTCCAAAAAGAATGTAATATGTAATATATCGCATATTATATTTCCTTAAGCAAATAAAAGCAATAAATTCCTTTTTAAAATTTTTGGCATTTGCTTCAATGAATGATCCTGCGATATATTATATATTGTCGAAACTGTTATCCTATCACTTTCATAATGAAACCAAAAAATAAAGGAGGATCCCCTCTGCCTATTCCAACTGATTATTCAACACCCGTTAGACTATCCGCCAAGGAGCGTACCTTAAGCCAGCTGCAAAAATGGATTATCGACGGCACGCTTCAGCCCGGTGAGAAGCTTAACGATTCAGAGCTTGCCGAGGCACTTGGCGTCAGCCGCACACCGATTAGGGAAGCCTTTCAATTGCTTGAGGTTCAAGGACTCATTCAAATGTTTCCTGGAAAAGAGACGCGAGTCACGACGCTAGCCAAGGAAGATATCCTTAAGCTGTATGCGCCCCTTACAGCCCTTCAAGCATTAGCAGCTGAGCTTGCTGCCGACAATATTCAACCAGAGCATATTGAACAGCTGCGTGCTATTAATGCCAGCTTTAATGAAAAAGTTAGTGAAGAGCAGCTCTATGAAGCGATGGAATATGATGAAGAGTTTCATGAAACGATACTGCAAATTGCCAATAATCAGCATATACTCACCTTCTGCTCCTCGCTTCAATTACATATAAGAAGATACAAATATATTTTCTTCAAACGTCCGAGCTGGGAGACCCATACGGCTGCAGCGGATCATGAGTACATCATCCAAGCGCTTGAAGCACGTAATGGTGAAGAAGCCTCACGTTTGATGAAGCTTAATTTAAATAGGCCTCTTGAGCATCTGGACAAAATTCTTTGAGCGATCCGTACCACATCTGATGATAACCAAAAAAGTGATTAAGCCGACCAGTAAGTCGCTTAATCACTTTTTTTAGTTAAACCGATCCTTCCATAGCATGCTCTACGTCTGAATCCGTTGCCCCGTCTGGAATGATTCAATCGCTGCATGGGCTAGCTGAAGCGCTCTGCGCCCCGCCGCAGCGTGAATTGGCGGTGCTTCACCCGCACGAAATGCACCGAGCAAATGTTCAAAATGTTTGTCGAACGTAAGATGGAATTCTCGCTCCTTATCATTGAAGTAACCCGCTTGCCATACTTCGGCTGTTTCGCTGCCCGAGCGTTGAAACGTAAATTTCTTCACTGTATCTTCAATGGTCACTCTGCCCTTTAAGCCATTAAGCTCCATCGCATGAGTCTGTGCGTATGCATACGAGGAGTCATAAGATCCGAGCAGTGTTCCTACTGCGCCGGATTGAAATTGCAGTGCTAATGCCATGGTAGAGAAACCGTTTCCGGTTTTATCTGTCATTTGTGCCATCACCGATGCAATCGGGCCGCATAAATGCTCAAGCATATCAAATCCGTGACACTGGGTTTCGATTAAGTTGCCGTGCGGATGATCACTTGTTCCTTCACCGCCAAATCGCCAAGAAGCGAATATAAGCTCTCCTAACTGTCCCGCATCCATCGCTTCTTTAGCCTTATGAACAGCTGTCGCATAGCGGTGATTAAAATTAATCGCAAAAAACAGCTCCCGCTTCGCTGCTTCCGCAAGTAATAAATCAGCTTCCCCTAGATCAAATACGAGCGGCTTTTCCACCAATAATGGAACACCTGCTTGAATAACCTGCAAGGTCGCATCAAAATGTCCTTGATTCGGCAAGCATAAGCTGACGAGGTCAGGCCGTTCCGTCTCCAGCATCTCCGCGATGCTCGTATAGGCATTTGTCCCAAACTCATCTGCTCTTGCCCTGGTTCGGTCAGCATCTCGTCCAACAACGGCACAAAAATCAACATCCTTACGCGCATTAAAAATACGAGCATGGTGGTATCCCCAGCCACCAGCCCCGATTAAGGCAACCTTCACTCGCCCCTCACTGCTCATTGCTCAATGACCACCTTTCCCGTATTCCCTTTGAAAAACAACTCAAATGCTTCTTGCATCGATTGTGGTCCAAAACGGTGCGTGATGATTTGACTTAAGTATGGCAGGTGTTCACCCATCAAACGATGATTAGCCTCTAGCTCGCTAAACGGAAAATACTCACTGCCAAGCACGGCTCTCTCTGTTGCTATCAAATCGGAGGATACTTGCAAATTTAGCTGCTCGCCATGACCAATGCATACGAGTACACCGCGATGATTCAGTGCATGCAAAGCTGCTTCGCGAGCTGTTGTTCTACCGCTCGTATCGAATGCTGCATCTATACGGCCCAAGCCTGCGGCTGCCAATCCCGCTTCAAGTGTTGTTTCCCCCAAATGGATCGGAATAGCACCCATTCTCTCTGCGAGTTCTAAACGATACGGTGTAAAATCCATAATGAATACAGGCAGCTCTTTGCCCAGCAGCAGCTTCGCCATCGCCAGCACCGCTAGACCAATCGGACCTGCACCGGCGATAAGGATGGATTCGATATCACCATGCACAAGCTGCGCTCTGCGAATCGCATGACCGCCTGTCCCCATGATATCAAGCAATATCGTTGCTTCTGCCAACGGAATGGCAGCATCCACAGCAAAAAACACATTTTCGTTCACGACCATATAAGGCCCGTAACCGCCATCATGAGAGAAGCCATAATCTGCACGCTTGCTTAAGCATTGGTTCGTGTACCCTCGCTTGCAGCTGCGGCATTGCCCGCAAAAATCCATTAAGAAAACAACGCCATGTGTACCTAGATCCGTTTTGGTATTTGTGCCTGCTGCGACAACGATGCCTGCTGCCTCATGACCAGGCGTCGCTTCAGAACCGCTGTAGAACTGTCCACGCTCTGATCCGCATAAAGCGTTTGCTTTGACCTGGAGCAGCAGCTGGCCTGGTCCAGGGGCAGGCACCGATTTCTCGATATAGTCAATTTTCCCGTTTCCCAAAAATCTTGGTGCACTCATCACGTCAGGTATCATTAAGCTCATTCGTATACCCCTCCATTTTCATGTCATTATCCTCGATAGTTTCTATTGCTTACCTCTATAATAAAGCTAATAATAAAGGTAATCATGTAAAAAACATCGAAATAACTTGTCAAAAACAATGATAATGATCTCACTAATCGTATGAATTGGAGGCAATTAGGAATGAATACGCAGCTGCATAACTGGAATGACCATCCCGTGCTGCCGTTTATACGGCTTTGCTATCGCTTTAAAGAAACGTCATTTTTTCAAGGTGAACGGCGTCTGCTCGATTATTTGTTTTTATATATGGAAGAAGGCCGTTATTTGCTTACGGTTGAGGGGGTTGAATATGAGCTGCTACCTGGCGACTTTGCACTTATTCAGCCTGGAATGCTCTTCACAACGAGAGGATATGGGAGCTGCGTAGTACCAAACACTCATCTTGATTTTTTTTATAATCCGAACCGAGAAAGAAGCTTTGTAACGACGCCCGGCCAGACAAACTTGGAGCCGTATTCGGATTTGAAGCAGCCGCAGTTAAACGAATTTCCAAACCTGCAGCTGCCCGTCAAGCTGAAGCCGCGACATCCAGAATCGTTCAAAAAGCTGCTGAACCAAATGATTGAGCATTTTAGCCACAACGACATACAAAACGTGCTGCATGCCCAAAAGCTGGCAATGGAGCTGCTCCTTCTATTAATCGGCGACTTTGAGACGACAGGCTCTTTGGCATTCGAGGATCAGCAGTTCGTAACAAAGATGAAAGCTTTTATTTCCTTTCACCTATCTGGAACAATCACGGTGGAGTCGATGGCGAAGCATGCAGGATATTCCGAATCCCATTTCAACGTTATTTTTCATCACTATTTTGGAGCAACGCCCCATCAGTTTCTCGTTCATTTACGTTTGGAGAAAGCAAGCGAGCTGTTAGCCACAACCGGACTTAAGCTCGACTTAATTGCGGAGTATTGCGGATTCGCCAACGCCTCACATTTCTCGAAAGCGTTCAAGAAAAGTTATGGCCTATCACCAAGGGAATTCAGAAATGCGCAAGAAAAATCCTTTTCATAAAATAAAGGCAGTCTAAAACACCGATTACGTGTTTGAGACTGCCTCTTCAATATATTTATACTTCCTTGCCTTCAGTACGCTCATAATAACGTCCAATTTCAATTACTAATGCGCCCATTCGCTCCAGCTCGGGAACGATGATTCTTTCCACGCCGTACTCCTTCAAAACTGCAGCCGTTACTTTACCTACTGCGGCAGCCACGATATGCTGATTAAAGATGTTCAACAAAAGCTCCTTGCGGCCCGATTCGATTGCATGCTTGAACAAATAGTGCACCTGCACCGCAGTCGTGAAGCAGACCGTATCGACCGTGCCGGCAGAAAGCTCGCTAAGCAGCAGCTCGACTGTAGCAGCATCCGGCGGAACATGCTTATAGGGCAGCACCGCTTCTACTTGCGAAGTACCCTTATTTTCGAGAAAACGCACTAGTTTCGGAGCTGGCTCGCCATGAAGCTGTATCCACACCCTTTGCCCTTCAAAATCAAAGGCTTCGAGGTTTTCTATGAGTCCATCCATCGTTCCATCATCCGTGCTAACGATCGCTTTCAGGTCTGAACGTTTAAGAAATGCAGACGTTTTGTAGCCTCTTGTCGCAATTTTCGCCTCAGCCAGCCTACCAAGCACCGCTTGTTTAATGCCGATGCTGTCGGCTGTGTTGACGATCTGATCCGATCCCATGCCTGTCGTCAAAATAACCCAATCCGCGCCTTGCTCAGCGAAGTTTCGCAATGGCTCTTCCAACAGCGCTTCATCAAACATCGTCAAGCCTTGAAGCGAACGCACAATTGGAACGCCGCCTTGTTTTTCAATAACCATGCACATCTCATCCGTTTTCCGAGATCCAGCAATTACGATTTGTTTCCCTTGCAATGCGTTTATCCCCATCGTTATCAAGCCACCGTACTTTCGGTAAATTTGCCTTAGCCGACGTCATTATAACAGATGATGCCATAATACGCACCCATTATGTGACAATCTCAGTTAAGCATTTTCCCATTTCTGCTTGAAGAACAGCTCGTAAACTTTGCTATAAACGATTTTCAAAATCATATACACCGGAATAATAAGTAGTATGCCTAAAATTCCTGCAATATCTCCGCCCATGAGCACCAAGATGATCGTCGTCATCGGATGAATATCAAGCTGCTTCCCGAAAACATRGGGCGATATAAGATTATCCTGAATTTGCTGCGCTACTGTAATAATGACAATAGACCAGATCGCGATTGACGGCGCTTCGATGAAGCCGATGATGACAATCGGGATGGAAGATAGGAATGATCCGATAAACGGAATAAAGTTCAAGATGACGGCAACTACGGTCAGCAGCATCGCATAAGGCAAATCAATAATTAGAAAACCTACATACATGAGAACTCCGAGTGCTACATTCACGATAACTCTGCCAACGATAAAGCTGCTGAGCATATGATCGATATCGTCCATGACCTCTTTACCGTGGATACGGAACCTTTTGGGTATAAAGCTTACAATTTGTTCACCAAACTTCCCGCCTTCCTTCAGCATATAGAACAGTAGAATCGGGAACGTTATGAGCACAATCGCGAAATTTGAGAAAAAAGAAAAGAGCCCGGTCAAATATTCTGTAAATACCGTAAAGCCTTTGTTCAAATACTCCGTAAGCTTAGATAACAGATTCGAATCCTGCGGCAAAAAGGACGATAAAAACCCATTATGCTCAAGCTCTGCAACTTGCTCGCTTAAAGTAGTAAACAAAGCGGGTGCATTTTCAACCAAATTATTGAGCTGCGTACGCAAGGAAGGCCATACCAAGATGCTGAAGCCAACCATCATAATGGCGAAAATCAAATAAATAAGTAAAATTGCGAGCGTACGATTAACCTTATGCCGCTCCATCACATTGACGAGCGGGCGCAGCAAGTAATAAAAAAAGCCTGCCAGCATAAGCGGAACGATAATCATACTGAATAAGGAAAGCACAGGTTTAAATATAAATGAAACGCGCGACCCCAAATAAATAATAATTAATACCAAAATAATCGTGAAACACCATCTAAAAAATCGATTATGTCTGGCCATGCCTGCACCTTCTTCTCTTTTTAACTGATCTTGTCATCTATAGGTTACATAACCTTTACCCTTCCTCTCATGAATTGAATCGTTTGGAGTACTGGTTTTTTCTCCCTGCTGCCCGCAATCACACTCGAATTTATTACAAAATAAAAAAAGCTGGGTTAACGGCAGTAATCCGCCGACCCAGCTCTTGCTTTATTTTTGGAATTAAGAAAATTTACGATATTACATCATGTTCAAGCCTGAAATTTCTTCAAAATAATTACGGCATTATGACCGCCGAAGCCGAAGGAATTGGACATCGCTATATTAATCTCAGCTTCGCGCGCAACGTTTGGCACATAATCAAGATCACAAATTGGATCTGGTTGTTCTTGATTGATCGTTGGCGGGATAATCCCCTCCTGCATGCTCTTCACGAGTGCGATAGCCTCTACTCCGCCAGCTGCACCAAGCATATGACCTGTCATCGATTTGTTAGCTGTCACCGGAATTTGATACGCGAGGTCACCAAACAGCTTCTTAATGGCTGCCGTTTCGGAACGGTCTCCGATTTCCGTACTGGTGGCATGTGCGCTTATTAAATCAATTTGATTAGGCTCCAAGCCAGCTTCCCTCAGCGCATGCTTCATCGCCTGATAAGCACCAATACCCTCGGGATGAGTCGCGACCATATGATACGCATCTGAACTGGCGCCATAGCCGATAACCTCCGCATGAATGCGGGCTCCTCTTTGCTGCGCATGTGACAGTGATTCGAGTATGAGAATGCCTGCTCCTTCGGCCATAACAAAGCCGTCGCGCCCTGCATCAAAGGGTCTGCTTGCCGAAGCTGGTGCTTCATTCCGCGTTGATACCGATGTTGCATTGCCGAAGCTCGCGAGTGAAATATCCGTCACTGCCGCTTCCGTTCCTCCTGCAATAACGACATCTGCGCTGCCTGATCGAATAAGCCGCCAAGCCTCACCAATTGCGGTATTCCCAATCGAGCATGCGGTAACTGGCGCCATCGACGGCCCCTGCGTACCGAACCGAATACTGATCATCGCCGCTGCCATATTCGCAATCATCATCGGAACAAGCGTTGGACTAACACGATCTGGCCCTCGATCATGCAGCACTTCAGCTTGGTCAAGCAGCGTCTGTATGCCGCCGATGCCAGAGCCTACATAAACACCAACACGTTCCCGATCTGTCTCTTCAACCTTAAGTGCTGCATCCTCCAGCGCTTGTTCAGCAGCTGCTATCGCAAACTGGCTAAACCGATCCATCCGACGGGCTTCTTTTTTCCCAAATAAAGCTTCTCCATCAAAATCTCTTACGACACCTGCAATTTTCGATTTATGTTTGCTTACATCAAATGTATCAATCGTGGAAATACCAGATTGTCCATGCACCAATCCGTCCCAAAAACGCTCCACACTGTTCCCTAGCGGCGAGATGACACCCATCCCCGTAATGACGACACGTTCCATCTTATTTCCTCCTTCGCAAAATCCTTTATGGGTAGTAGTTTGTCATACTCTTTATCCTATTACAAGTTGTTGTTTATTATAGTATAATGAGTACTACTATAAAGAGAGTACGGAGATGGAAATCATGATTAATCGAGAGACGAGACTACAAGCATTATCATCCTTTCTAAAATCAAAGCGTGCCAAAATCATGCCGGAGGACGTTGGTTTCCCTATCGGAACACGGCGGAGAACACCTGGTTTACGACGTGAGGAGGTCGCTCAGCTTGCTGGCGTCAGCACAACTTGGTATACCTGGCTAGAACAAGGCAGAGATATTCAAGTATCGGCGTCTGTTCTGGATTGTGTTGCGGCGGCTCTGCAGTTAAATGACGATGAACGGGAATATTTGTACGCCCTCGCCCTCGGTTCCGGTTATAGCGCTCTGCCTATTAATGAGGAGCAGACCGAAATTACGCCCTCTTTAAAAAGAATTTTAAAGGAGCTCCGCTTCTGTCCAACCATAATATCCGATCGGCGCTGCCAAATCGTCGGTTGGAACGAGGCCGCCTCGCATGTCTTTATGGACTTTGACCAAATTCCAGCTGAACAGCGAAATATGATTGAGTTATTGTTCACAAGGAAAGAATTCCGCAGGCTAGCGGGAAATTGGGAGCATTTTGTAGGGGGATTTCTAGCTATCTTTCGCGCCTATTACGGTCAATATGTGCAGGATGATTGGTATGAGCGGTTTATTGATGAAATGAAGCGAAGCCATCCGGAGTTTCAATATCTTTGGGAGCAAAGCCAGGTCAGCTCTGCTCCAGATGTATTGCTGGAATTTCGACATGCACGAGTCGGAAAGATGTTGTTTCACCTGACCTCATTTCAAGTAAAGGGAAATACCGATCTACGATGCAGCGTCTATACGCCTGCACCTGAAACATCAACCGAAGCTAAGCTGCGCAGACTAATGGGCGGACAAGATTAGCGCTGGCTTGGAAATGAAATCGTTCGATTGCAAATTTTGTTTACAAGCGCATGATCATGACTAATGATAAGCAAGCCCATTTGGCGAGCTCGGACAATTTCAAGCATCTTATGCCATATTTGCGCCTGCGTAATTGCATCAAGCATGGTCGTCATTTCATCTGCGATGAGAAATTTGGTATCTGGTCCGAGAGCTCTCGCAATACAGCAGCGCTGGAGCTCTCCGCCTGACAGCTCATTTGGATAACGACGCAGCCACTGTTCCTTAATGCCTAACGCTTCAAGCAGCGCAGCATCCGGGGACCAACCTTCAGTCATTGTTTTTGCCAACCGCCATCTTGGATTAACCGCGCGCTCTGGATGCTGAAAAATCATTTGGACAGGATCAGAGCCTTTATTACTCTTACTCCGTCCATCAACCGACACTTCTCCTGCAATAGGGTTCAAATAACCAGCCAATAATCGGCCTAACGACGTTTTTCCGCTCCCGCTAGGTCCAATAAGGCCGACGACCTCTCCTGACTGTATCGAAATGCTAAAATCTTTAAACAACCAAGGACCGTCCGCATAACGCCAGCCGAGATTCCTTCCTTCAAGTCGCATGAACACACCTCACCATTCCACTTCGAAGGCTGCGAGCCGCCGGCCTGCTGTCAACACATCGTTCTGTAGCCAAGCTGCAGCGTTCAGCAAAGAGACAGCCTGAAATCGCAGAACTCCTTGCAGGCTGCGTCCCGGCCAGCGGTTCGAAACCATTTTGAGGAAGCGCACGCCACAAGGCGCGGCTGTATGGATGCCTAAGCTGCTCACCATTTCCGTGAAAATCTTTGGCCGAAGCGACCTCAACAGCGGTTCCCGCATAAAATATAGCGACCTTATCGGCAATTCGAAGAGCCGCTTCAATATCATGTGTAATAAACAACACGGCACAGCCGCCTTCAGCGAGCTGCTTGAAGTGGCCGAGCGCCTCTGTAACATCATCCGGATGCATGCCTGGCGTAGGTTCATCTGCAATGATCAGCCTTGTTCTTTCCAGCGCTGCCGTAGAGACAAGCACCTTACGAGCCATGCCTCCTGAGAGCTGAAAGGGAAACAGCCTCTCCACATGTGCTCCAAGCTGAAGCCGCGCAAATAACCCTCTCCGTTCCTGAAGCTGCTCAGCGCCATCTTCGCGCGTGCGCAGCTGCTTGCCTACTCGCATTAACGGATTAAGGAAGCTTACCGATTGCGGTACTAAGGCAATTTCCTTACCGCGGTAGCGCTTAAGCTTAGCTTCATTCAGCACTTCTCCGCCGTATGAGATGCTTCCGGTCATCACAACATTTTTAGGCAAAATGCCCATAATCGCATGAGCGAGCAGGCTTTTTCCCGATCCGCTCGCTCCAACGACGGCTACGATTTCACCTTCATTTATCGCGAAATCCAGCTCATCAATAATCGAAACCTGTTCCTGCGAGCTGCCTTTCACATAGTGCATAAAGGAAATGGATAGTTTATTCACCTCCAGCAGCGGCATATGGGCACCTCCCTCCATATTGATCAATATTGCCTTCCTTTAGCGTCATAGCTGAGCATTCCGCGGGTCAATGAGCAGCCGCAAATGGTTGCCTAGCTTATCAAACGCGCGTACAGTCAGCAGCAATCCGAGTCCCGGAAATAACGCAAGCCACCACATTCCCGTCGATAAGTAACGCATGGATTCAGAAAGGATAATTCCTATTGCGGGCTGATGCGGTGACATGCCAAGGCCAAGGAAGGTTATCGCCGCTTCATGCAGCACAGCATGTGGGAACAACAGCAGAAAACCAACCAACAACTGCGGAAATAAATGCGGTGATAAGTGCCTCGCAGCAACAGACAAACGTGATCTTCCGAGCTTCCTCGCAACTAGCACATATTCCGCTGACATGAGCTGCATCGCCTCCGCGCGAATCACTCGAGCAAGGCTTGGCCAATGCGTCAACATGATGCCGATGGCTACCCCTTTAAGGCCGCCCCCGCAAACAAAAGCTATCAATATAAGCAATACGAGATGAGGTACGCTTAGAAAAACATCAATAAGCCAGGAAATAATGCGATCAGCTGTCTTCCCAAGCGTTGCCGCCATCAATCCCATCATCGCTGCAATAAATACACTGGAAATCGAACCGAGCAGCCCAACTTGAATGCTAAGTGCCAGTCCCTTTACGGTGCGGGAAAGCATATCCCTCCCCAGCCAATCGGTTCCGAACAAATGAGTTAGCGAGGGAGGCAAGTTCCGATTATTCAGCTGAACTGAAAGTCCCGATGAATCAAGAAGCCAGCTACCTATGCCGATGCTTACAAGCAGAAGCGCTGCACCTATTGCCGATATAAGCATTCGTCGCCGTTCGTTTGAACGCTTCCGAGCAGCTGGTTTCTGTAAAATCGTAAGCTGATTCATCCTTGCGCCTCCTTCCCGTACCTCAGCCTTGGATCAACCATACGGTAAAAATAATCAGCTATCGCATTGCCAGTGAATACAAAGATCGTACTGCATAAGACAAGCCCCATAAGCAGCGGCACATCACCGCGAAGACCCGCTTCTACCGTCGCTTGACCGAGTCCCGGATAAGAAAACACCTGCTCTGCAAGAACAGCTCCACCGAACAATTCGCCAAATGAAGCAAACTGCAGCGTAATCGCAGGCAATGCAATGTTGCGAAGACCATGTCTAAGAAACAAACTCACACCATATTCACCTCGTGCTCTGGCAAACAAATAATAATCGCTTTCCATCACATCAATCAGCTTCTGGCGTGTATGGAGTGCAATCGGTGCGATGCCCACGACACTCAGAGTAATACCTGGCAAAATCATATGACGAATATAATCGGCAGCCGTTACGCTCCCTGCCAATACCCCAGCAGGAACACCAAGCCCTACTGGCAGCCAGCCGAGCCATACAGCAAATACCATCATAAGCAGCAGGCCGATCCAAAAGGCAGGCGTCGAAGCCAGCGTATAACAATAGCTTTTGATCAACCGATCCAACCATGAATCCTTCTTTATAGCTGCGGCCACGCCAGCGGCAAACCCAATAATGCCTGACAGCGTCCATGCGAATGCCATGAGCAGTACCGAGTGCAAGAAACGATCCGCAATCACCTTCGTTACAGCCTCTCTGTATATCATTGAGGTGCCCATATCTCCTTGCAGCAGAGCAGACGCCCATTTTATAAATCGTTCAGCGAATGGTCGATCAAGTCCCCAATAAGCAGCAATCTGCTCCCTTTGCTCTGCACCGACACGCATGACATCTGCTCCAATATACGATTGCACGGGATCAATCGGCGATAAAGCAACAAGCGCAAAAGTAATGATGCTGACCGATGCAAGCAGCGCAATTAATCGGATAAACTTTTTCCCTACAAAAACAATAACCCCCTGTAGCATGCTGACAACCTCTCCCGCCCGTTACTCTTCCCAGCGCCAGCTCTCAATATTGTCCGTTACAGGCCATCCGTGACCATGCGGCTGAATACGCTGCTTTCCGATATTAAGCTTGTCCTTCACGAGAAACAAATGATCAATATTTACGAGCCATGCCCATGGAGCATCGCCTTTTGCACTCAGTCCCGTTTGTCCATCCCATTGCGCTTTTTTCCAATAGGCCTGTGCTTCTTCCTCCGTACGTGCGTCCAATGCTTGTTCAAACAGCTGATCCACGGTCTGGTTGCTGTAATAACCCGTATTGTAATAGTCAACGCCACCAAATGTGCTGCTGTATAGATTGTACATTTCGAGCGGGTCATGACTTCCCCAGCCTAGCAGCATAGCATTCGAATGCATCAGCTTCTCAAGCTCGTCCCAGCTTTTACCTTCAACTAAAATGTGAATGCCGGCAGCTTTCACCATTTCCGCCGCAGCCAGCGCTAACGATTGCCGTGTAACGTCACTTGAAGGATACAGAAGTGTAAACTGTGCTTTTAACGTCCCTTTTTCGACGATACCATCACCATCGCTGTCCACCCAGCCTCCATCCGCTAATATTTTTGCGGCTGCAGCAGCATCATTATCCTTGACCTTCGTCTCATCATTCCACCATGGAAGACCATCATTCGCTGTATAGGCAGGTGAGCCATGTCCGTCCAAAATGCCATCGACCAGCTGCTGACGATCAATTACTGTATTGATAGCCAGGCGTATTGCTTTATCTGCGGTTACATCATTTCCAATGGGATAACCTTCTTCCGTTTTGCCGCCAGCTTTGACATAGGGGAATGCTATTCCGCGGTTATCTACTGTTTTTACTGCTTCAATCCGCATGCCAGCAACCTTTTGTTTGCTAAACGTGGACGGTATATAAGCAAGATCAACGCTTCCAGCCTTTGCCGCCGCGAATGCGCCGTCTTCATTTAAAAATAAGAAAGTCAGTTTCTGAAAATACGGCTTGTCTCCGTAATAGTTTGCGTTTGCCTTTACGATTAGCTGCTGTCCGCGATCCCATTGTACGAATGTAAACGGACCTGAGCCGATCGGGTTTTCCGCATAACTGCTCGAATAAGCATGTTTAGRTACAATACCTGTCGTTATAAGATAATAAACAAATGTCGATTGCGGTTTCTTTAAATGAAACACAACTTCGTTATTTCCTGCTTCTACGTTTGCTAAATTAGTGAGATCAATCGCAGCTCCATTGCTGGAAGCTGTATCGAATGTAAACTTCACATCCTCTGAGGTTAACGGCTTTCCGTCGGAGAATACGACATCCTCCCGCAGCTTGACCGTCCACGACTTGCCATCCTCGCTTACGTGATAGTCAGCAGCCAAATCCTTCACAATATTCAAATCATCATCTCGTTTAAGCAGTGTACTTTGGAACAGCGGAGAGCCGTACCGTCCCCAGCCCTTAATCGGATCAAAACCGGTGTCCGGCTCTGATCCTACCGCAACAATTAGCTCATCTGTTTTGGCAGTAGTGTCTGCCGGCTTCACGCCGCTGCATCCTGTGATGATGAATACAACAATGATTGCATAAGTGATAGCTGAAACGATAGTTTTCAACCCAACCCCTCCTGTGGCGTTACATTAAGTAACACGATTATGTGATAGTGTAACACGACTTTGATAGAGTTTCATCCTTTTTCTTCAAAATTCGCTCAAAAAACGCCAGAAAAAAAAGAGGACCTAACATCGACAGCGTCGACATGTTAGAAATCCTCTTATTTGTACAACCCTATTGATAGATTCAAATATAACAGCTTCCGATCTCAAGTATGAGTATGCTCTTTGGCAGAATCATGTTTATCCGCATAAGTAACGGAGAGCTCGGCATAAATGACGCCCTTCTGTGCTTGAATCTGCTGATGCAGCGACCGCAGGCGCGACAGCTGTCCTCTCACGACGATAACCTCCAAGCATTGATCATGATTTAAGTGGACATGCATGTTGGAAATAATATCATGATGAAAGCGATGCTGCACCTCCATCAGAACAACGGGTAAATCACTGACATGGTGATCATATACGAGAACAATCGTACCTGCAACATGCTCCTGACCGTTCATTCGAGTTGGCTCAAGCAAGGCTCGCCTAACCAAATCACGAATGGCTTCCGATCGATTATGATAGCCAAGTTCGTCTGTATATCGATCAAATTGATCAATCAGCGGTGCCGGAAAGGACACGCCAAACCGAACCAGCTCTTCCTTTTCAGCCATTTGCTCACCCTGCCTGCTTCAGATTCGACATCTAGTTGATCGGTTTATTCAAGATAGGATAATCAACAACGATTACGTTATCAAGCAGCCCGTCCAGCAAACCTACAAAATGCTGATGTGCAGGATGTGGACCGTAGTCGAGCAAAGACTGCTGATCTTTAAAGGTAACTCGCAAGCCCAGTGTGTAACCTTGAATATTATCCGTTTCTGTCGTTGCATTACAGCCTGCAGTCAATTCAATGATGCCTGGAACTTCTGTTTGCAAGGAATAAAGAGCGCTCAGCAGCTCTTGTTCTTTGGTGCTAGAAAGCTTCTCTTTAAACTTAAATGATACGAGATGCTCGTACATATTCGAATAACTCCTTTCTTTTGTAAAATACGACGTTCTCCCTATCATATCATGGACTTCTATTCTATTGTTATCACGAATGTATTCACTGCCTTATGCTTACCTCGGCCATCGCTCATTAGCCGGGGGCAGCTGAGGAAATGGGGCATGCGGCTCCATCTGATACCAATAGGCTACGGATGAAATGTCGTCGGAGCGTTCGAACAGCTTCGTATGGTCGTGACCGATTTGCTGAATCGTCACACGCAGATCATTTTCAAATCGAATCGGATCGGGCAGATGCCAGCGGTACATGCCGTGCATGGGTACATTATGACCATACCAAGGGTCGACCTCCGTCGTTTCCTTGTAAAACTTATAGCCCAAATACGCCGTGGAATACGATTCGGGTTCATTTGTCCGTGTATTGCTGAAGCACCATGCGCCTCCCACATAATCCTCCGTGCCCGTTCCACAAATCGTAGGCCAATCTTGATCGCCATCCATATAAAATTTGATCTCGCCTTCTCCCCACCAGTTCCGCTCGAGTGCGGCCCATGCAAGGTATGTGCCGATATATTGTCCTGCACCTTTGACATTATCCAGAATCGTATAGTCTTTGCCTATTTCCGTCACTTTCTCACGGCGCCACTGCGCGTGAAAATACGCTGCATTCTCTGGCAGCTCATCAACGAGCGAATAATTAAACGTATAGAAAAAACCATCTATGTTAGCAGCATGCTGATTTACAATCGTGATTTTCGCCGATTTCCGGAACGGCATTGGAATATAACAGTTCATGCCGCCCGTCGGAACGACAGCAATTGGAAGGGAATGAACGTTGGTTCGCACACCGAAGCCATTGCAGAAAAAATCACCGAGCGGAACGTCCACCGATGGGCTCGTCTCATCATCCCAGTACATGCGCAGAATAAGATCACGAAGCACGTATTGTGCCGCATGCCCTCTGCCTGTTTTGTCCGCGACAGTAATCCAGAAATGTTGAATTACTCCCGTCCCTTGAATATGGGCAAGCGTCACTTCTTCACCTTGACCCAGTGTTATGGCAGGCCTGCCTTTTCTTCCAATGCCCAAGTTGCTCGCTTCTTTACCGCCTTGCCCCTTCTCACCATTCACATTTTCTGCTGAAATGGATCGGGTACGCGCATTCGTGACGAGCGGAGCGGAGGATAAACCAAATCCTAGTCCGTGCTGCTGCAGCATAGTCCATCACCTCATGTATCAATTATTGTTTATTATCGAGCCTATTATATAATGATAGATATGATTATCCCTTACCTTTTATTGTTAAGTTGTTTATCATAAATTGCTGAGGTGATCGATATGCAGGTCGATAAACTGTCCCCCTATATTCGGGTGGCTATGGACAGTGTGCTGGAGCCTACGTGGAAGATGGATGAGCGGGTTATTTGGGATTATGAACTGCTATACCTCATGGAGGGTCAAATGCTCGTAACCGTGGAGGATGTTGTCTATCACGGAAAGGCTGGAGACTGCTTCTTCTTTAAGCCCGGGCAAAGACACGCTATTCAAAATATTGGCGGAACGAGAGTCCGCCAGCCCCATGTTCATTTTGATCTGTATGTTCAGCCTGACAGCCAAGATGTTGGCGTTTCCTTTAAACCGCTCCATCAGATGAATACGAAGGAGAAGGGCTGGTTTCGTGATCATGAGCTATCCGCATCACCGTTTCTTATGCCTACTCATTTTCGCCTTGGAGACCCATTTCCTTTGGAACAATCGCTCTTCGAAATGATTCGCGAATTCGAAACGAAACCTCCCTTTTATGAGATCCGTATCAAAGGCTGTTTGCTGGCGATTCTGTCCCTCATCATGAGAGAGCAATATTGGGGCAGCAAAACGAAAAGTGATGGACAGCTGGGGCTGCTTACGGATGTTCGTTCATACATCGAGCATAACGTGCACCGCTGCATCAAGCTGGATGAGCTGTCTGAGCGATTCCATATAAGCAAATTCCATTTGATCCATTTGTTCAAAAACCTGTTTCAGCAAACACCGATTCAATATCATCAGCAGATCCGTATTGAAAAAGCTAAAATGATGATTCAGTTTACTTATTTGCCGATGCAGGATATCGCTGAGCAGCTCGGCTATTCGAACATTCATGCTTTCAGCCGCGCATTCAAAGGGAGTGAAGGCTGCAGTCCTTCCAAGTATCGGCAGAAAAAATAAATAGAGGCTGCCCCTAAAGTAGAATGATCTACATTGGGGACAGCCTCTCTTCATTTTACATAGCCTTGTTCATAAACATAACTTATACGCGATGAATATTGAATTCAAACGCCAAATCTTGATTTGCTGGAATGAGATATTCGTCATGGACTGGCGCACCCCAGCTGTCGTCACCGCCAACACCCATTTGTCTGCCGGCTACGGTAACTACCGTATAA
>NZ_JBFTPZ010000024.1:0-108978 GCF_056398745.1 Paenibacillus sp. 01T424
GTTCGTGGGTTCGTGGTTCGTGGGTTCGTGGGTTCGTGGGTTCGTGGGTTCCTGGGTTCGTGGGTTCGTGGGTTCGTGGGTTCGTGGGTTCGTGGGTTCGTGGGTTCGTGGGTTCGTGGGTTCGTGGGTTCGTGGGTTCGTGGGTTCGTCGATACAACGGTTCATCAGTTCGCGAGTTCGTGGGTTCGTCGATACGTCTGTTCAATAGTTCGTAGATTGTTGAGTATAGTACTGGGTGGTTAAAAGTTTCTTCATTCTTGGTTAAATCGTTCGTCTTGAACGGGTTATCTTTTAAAGTTTGGTTTGACGGATTGTGATTTCTCACAGCTGGAGGTTACTTTTAAGCTTGCTCATGGCTTCTAGTGGATTTAAGAATATGAAGATGAGAAACACAGAAACACGCATCTTTAGCGTGCTTCTGTCATCATGTTCCCATTTACTTTTGAATTAGCTCTGAGGTACAAACTTCCTGATATCAACGCCTAGCGCTTGCGAAAGCTTCATGCCTAATTCGCGATCAGCCCGGAAGAAGTTGCAGATGGCGCGAAGTCTTATATCATCGTTTGTTTGCTCCAGCTCACCAGTCAAATTGGCGATTAGGTTTGCTTGTTGTTCTTCAGGCAGTGAGCGATAGCGCTCGCCCGCTTGAGTGAAATCGTCAGTTTTGTCGATTTTTTGGCGGCCAGCCTGTCCCTGAAGAGGTACATAAGAATCCCCGTAAGCCTTTGCTTCCTTTGGACTCTCTGATGAGCTATTAGGTTCGTAATTCACTGGAGAAGGATTTGCATGCATCGTCATTGCACCATCTCGTTGATAGTTGCGAACAGGTGCATACGGGCAATTTACTGGAATGTGTAGATAGTTCGCTCCAAGGCGGTAGCGCTGAGTATCCGGATAAGAGAACAATCGGCCTTGCAGCAATTTATCCTCCGATGGCTCGATTCCTGGTACAAGTGTGCTTGGCGAGAAAGCCGACTGCTCAACCTCTGCAAAATAATTTACTGGGTTGCGGTTCAACGTCATCGTGCCTACCTTTTGCAACGGATACATATCCTCCGGCCACACCTTCGTTGGATCTAGTGGATCAAACGCATACCGTTCCACATGATCGACAGGCATAAGCTGTACATGAAGCTCCCATTCTGGGAAGTTGCCGAGTTCAATCGCATCATGTAAATCACGTGTCGCATGGTTAAAGTCTTTGCCTTGCATCACGCTAGCTTCCGCTGCTGTAAAGTTTCGTACTCCTTGCAGCGACTTCCAATGGTATTTAACATAAGTCGGCTTACCATCATCATTAATCCATTTGAAGGCATGAACGCCGAATCCGTCCATTTCACGATAAGTAGCAGGCGTTCCGTCATCGGAGAACAACCAAGTGAGCATATGCGTCGATTCTGGGGAGAGCGTCATGAAGTCCCAGTAGCGCGCAGGCTCTTGGACATTCGTATTTGGCGCTGGCTTGAGGGAATGCACCATATCAGGAAATTTCATCGCATCTCGAATGAAAAATACCGGCAAATGGTTTCCAACAAGATCATAGTTACCTTCCTGCGTATAAAACTTTACCGAAAAGCCGCGTGGGTCGCGCGCCGTCTCCGGCGAACCTGTTCCGTTAATAACCGTTGAAAAGCGCACAAATACAGGCGTTTCCACTCCCTGCTCCTGCATAAAAAGAGCCTTCGTATGATCCTTCATACTAACTTCCGTACGAAATACTCCATGTGCGCCTGCTCCCCGGGCATGCACGACACGCTCTGGAATACGCTCCCGATCAAAATGCGCAAGCTTCTCAAGCAAATGGTAATCCTCTATTAGAGTTGGTCCACGCTGCCCCGCTGTGCGCGAGTTTTGATTATCGCCAACCGGCGTGCCTTGGTTCGTTGTCATATAGTTTTCCATGATAGCACCTCATCGATCATTTTATATATTTAGACTTGATCTAAATCCATAAAACAATCTTATCGAATCAACGGTCAACTGTCATGAAAGCCTAATGAATGAAAAATGAATATTTCATGAACCACAGCATGCTGGTGAAATAAAAATGATGCACTTACTCCTTAGTCACGAATATCCGCTATCCGGTAGCCTACACCACGCACGGTAACTATATATTTTGGCGCTACGGCGCTATCCTTTAGTTTTTTGCGCAAGCTCTTAATATGAGCATCCACCAAGTTGCTGCCTCCATAGAAATGCAGCCCCCAAACGGTATCAAGCAAAGATTCACGCGTTAGAACGGAACCGTCCGATGTCATGAAATGCAGAAGCAAATCATATTCCGTCTTGGTAAGCTCAATTCGCTGCCCCGCCCGATCAACGGTCATTTTTTTGAGATCAACTGCAATATCTTTAAACACACGAATGTCGCTATCCGCCTTCGCAGCTGCTGCTGGCTTATTCAGAAGCATACGGTTGATTTGTTTTATCGCTTGCTCAGGTTTAGCCGGCCAGACTAGCAGCTCAGATGCGCCAAGGGCAAAAGTTTCACGGCTATCATACGATTTTTGATCCATTAAAATGAGGACAGGAACCGCATGCAGCTCAGCCGCTTCCACCAGTTCTGCACCTGCTTGCAGCGTATGGCTCGCGGCAGCTTGAGCTACAGGAATCGCATCAAATACGAGCAGCTCTGGCTGCAAGCTTTGGAGCATGCTTTTATTGAAATCATGCAGTGAAAACACGTCAAAGCATTCGGATGAAAGCGCGACAAGCAAGCTTTTGACCCTCTCTGGCAACGGACTAATAATCATGACCCGCTTCGTGATCGAGCAAAGCATCCCGTTTTGCAGCAACTCTTCCTCTGAATAGCCAGCGGCTGCACTCTGGTCGAGCGGCATGTTCCCGTTCAAATAATCGTTGTTCATTGTGGTTGTTTCGTCGCGCATTGATCACAAACCCCCTCTAATACAACTTGCACATGCTCGATCTTGTATTTCGTCTCTAAAGCGACCTTCTCCATCCACTCACTCGGCAAGTCGGTCAATACTTCATCCACGCGCCCGCATACAGTACACACAATATGCTGATGTTCATCCGTCCGAGCGTCATAGCGGCTAACCGTTTCTCCAAGCTTCAATTCTCTAATGAGACCCACATCTGTCAAATAACGCAATGAGTTGTACACGGTGCCGTAAGCGAAGTTGAAGCCTTTGCCCCGAAGCCGGTCAATGACATCGGCCGCCGTCGGGTGATCATGGGCTTGCTGCACAACTTCAAAGATGGCCTTGCGCTGTATCGTTAAGTTAATTTTATTCATAAAAAGATCATTCCTTTTACTACTGATTTTAGACTAAGTATAAATTGAAGGTCGAATACGGTCAACCTCACAGGCTTTCCTTTATCCTCCTTATTCCAAAAGGCGGCTCAAAGCCACAACCAATACTTGTCGAATCAATATGGAAACTCATTAACTTCACACAGAAGCCACACGAACTCTGCAAAAGCGCCTCGCGAAAAGTTGTAACGAACTCCAGAAGTCTTATTTGCTTCAATTCCACACACTTTCAAACGTAACGAACCCAGATAACCCTATTAGCCTCCAATATCAATGATTTAACTCATTTTTGAGCATATAGCGCTCTCTAAGTTCGTTAGAATTCAGATTAAGCCTAAATCATTATAATAACGACTTCTAAGTTCGTTAGAGGCAAGCATGAACTCCACTCATCATTAACTTCGACTTTTACGCTCATTACAAAAATGGTGACGGTCACAAAAGTTACTGTTTGAGGTGTATGAAGTACAGGTTGAACGCTGGCGGGCAAAATAGTCAATGTTTTGTCGCGTTTACAGCTCAAGCAACCATTTCTACATCCCCTACCATCATGCGCAACTTCCACTCACCATGATCAACAGCTTACACTACCTTAAGATGTACATACTCCCACCTCACACGCAAAATCACACCTAAAAAACAACACAAAATTTTTTGTCGAATTAAATAATCTGAATATTTACAAAATTCAAATAAAGGTGTATACTAAGCCTATCTTAAACGAGAGGGGATAGCCCATTGAAGTAGGTTAGCGATGCATGTCTCATAATCTCGGGAAGGAGCATTCAATCACTGCCGGACATGCTGGGACAATAGCGAAGACGGATGTAGTCGATCATTTGGATGAGATGTACTTACAAGCAACAAGGATTTGAAACAAATCGAAAGGAAGTTGATCGAGGTCAATAAAATTAGGATCGAAGTCGATAGGGTTTGTAACAAATTCGAAAGGACGAAGAAGAGGCAAACAGCGGATTGGAGCGTTAGAATAAATTGAATAGTTCTCTACCAAGCACGTGAAGGGCTTCTGGTTATCTTAGATAAGCAGAAGCCCTTCTTATGTGCGTCTATAGGATCGGACTGATTTGCGTCTATTGAATTAGACTGATGTTCGTCTATAGAATTGGACTAAGCAGCCTGGAAATCGATTCTTTCAATCGATTGATGATTGGACGATTAGCATAAACTTGTTCCGTTAACTGCGTGCAATGTTTAACATCATCTTCAAAAATGCGTTGCAGCTTCGCCGATGTCTGCGTATCATAGATAAACGCATTCATCTCGAAATTAAGCTTAAAGCTGCGAATATCGACATTGGCTGTTCCAACGGACGCCACCTTGCCGTCGATGACAAGCGTTTTTGCATGAAGAAAGCCTTTCTCGTACATATAACATTTCACTCCGCCTGCGAGAAGCTCTCCCAAATAAGAATGAGTTGCCCAGTATACAAAGAAATGATCCGGCTTGCTCGGCAGCATAATACGTACAYCTACCCCGGACAGGGCAGCGATCTTCAGCGCGGTCATCAAGCTTTCATCCGGTACAAAATATGGCGTTTGCAAGCTGATTGTTTTCCGAGCTGAGTAAATCATTTTGATATAACCATTTTTAATTTGCTGATATTGCGTATCCGGGCCACTCGCTACAAGCTGCATGCCAATCGTTCCCGTATCATCGCTCATAATTGGGAAATACAGCTCGTTAAGCTCAATTCGACCGGAAGCCGCTAAATTCCAATCCATCAGAAACTGCGCCTGCATCTGCAGCACGGCATTGCCGCGAACTCTAAGATGTGTATCCCGCCATTCGCCGAAATGCTCGTTTAATCCTAAATATTCATCACCGATGTTGAAGCCGCCAATATAACCGACTTGTCCGTCAACGATAACGAGCTTACGGTGATTGCGATAATTGATTTTTAAATTCAAATAAGGAATTCGCGAAGGGAAAAACGCCGCTTCCCTGCCGCCTGCTGCAATCAACTCCGCAAAATAACGCTTCGGCAAGCTTGAGCTTCCTATATGATCGTACAAAAACTTGACTTCTACGCCCTCCGCCGCTTTCGCTGCCAGCGCCTTAACCAATCTTCTGCCAAGCTCATCGTCTCGGACGATATAATAAACGAGATGAATATGATGCTGGGCTGATTCTATATCCTTAAGCAGCGCATCAAACTTCTGATTGCCCTCCGTGTAGATCTCAACCGCATTATTGCTCGTATATACCGCATAGCTCGTTTTCAGACTCATATAGATCATGTCTTGATAACTTCGCATCGCCGGATCATTATATACAATTTCATCTTCTCGCAGCTGGCGCATTTGCCTCTCGACCGTATGCTCGATAATGCGCTGACTATCGCCCAGCAGCTTATACAGCTTTCTTTTACGTACCTTCTGCCCTAATATTAAATACAAAACAAAGCCGAAAACGGGGATGAAAAAAAGAATCATCAGCCAAGCCCAAGTTGTACTTGCGCTGCGTCTCTCTAGAAAGATAACCGTAATCRCCAAAAAAATGTTTAGCAGCATAATAATTGCAGATGCATTTTGCATTATGACCATCCGTATTATAGCACCTCAGTTTTATGTTAAAGCTAATGCGATCATACTCCAAGCACGGTGTATGTTCAAGCCTCATTATATGCTACAATTCAAGCAACAAAGCATTTTTCCTAATTTAAGACGTAAAAAAACCTATCTACAACATGTACTAGATGAGTTAATATATTTCAATACTACCCGCATAAACGGCACTGGAGGACTTACGATGGACATACGCAAGCTTAGATTGGACGAGAAAGCGCTCGGTACTTTAAGCGAGGAGCGAGATGAGTATGAACGAGATTATGCGAGACTCATTCAATCTCCCGCCTTTCGCCGCCTGCAAGGTAAATCACAAGTATTTGGCGCAGGTACGGGCGATTACTATAGAACAAGGCTAACTCACTCTCTCGAAGTGTCGCAGATTGCACGCGAGGTTGCTCGCAAGTTAGGCAAACAATATGATTTCCTTGCGCGCAAAGAGCATCCGGGGCTCATATTAGATCCCGCTGTCGTCGAGATTGCCGCGATCGCGCATGATTTGGGTCATCCCCCTTTTGGACATAAAGGTGAAGAAGTGCTCAACCATTTGCTCATGGAGGAGTATGGCATACCATACGAGGGCAATGCGCAAAATTTTCGAATATTGATGTTTTTAGAGAAAAGGGCAGGAAGCGGAAGCGGCCTTGATTTAACTGCAGCTGTCTTGCTTGCTATTAATAAATACCCTTTTAGCCTCAGTGAGCCTGGCCGTCTAAAAGGGCTTTACAGCACAGAGTGGGGAGAGATTGAACAGCTACGCCATTTATGGAAAATTCCAGAAGGCTGTTCAACATTGGAAGCACAGCTCATGGATTTATGTGATGACATCGCTTATTCCACACATGACATCGAAGACGGCATACGTGCAGGTAAAATCCAAATGAATCGCACTTTCTTTGAAGACAGCAGACTTATCGACCATGTTGTTCAGGAAATTGTCGAGGATAAAGGCAATACCGGAATCGGCTGGGGAGAGGTCGATATCCCTGCGATGGTGAAACGTGTACTCGTCTCCTATTTCGAGCAGTGGCAGGAGCTGTATGTAAGCTGTGATCGCGAAGCCTCGCGCACAAGGCGGGAGATGAAAGCGCGCTGGGTCAGCTTGTTTGCAGGCAAAGTCGGCATTATAGACGATACATCGCGCAGCTGGAAAAAGGTCACGTTCGTCAACAATGGGCAACAGGATATCGAGTTGCTCCGCACGATGGAGATTTTGAAGAAGCTTGCATGGGTGACCCTCATTAAGGATTTCCGTGTTCAGCGCTTGCAAATGCGCAGTGAAATCATGATAAGACGGTTATGGGACAGTTTCAAGGTTCAAGAATCTGGTCGCCTTATCATTCCGCCAGACTGGATAGAAAATTACGAGATCCATAAGAACAAATGGAGCTGGCCGCGATTTGTTGCGGATTATATTTCGGGTATGACCGATGCTTACGCCGAGAAGGTGTACGCCGAGCTTTATGCCAGCAAATCAGGTTCAATTTATGAAATGGATTAAACAAGCTAAAACGCCTTCGGCGTCCTTCTGACGCTGAAGCAGCTTAGACGGTGAAATATAAGATAAGGATGAGAAAATAATATACTTTCTTATATTTTAAAAAAAGCGCAGCCCTTGAATGAGTGTAACTCATTCGAAGCTGCGCTTTTTGTTATGGTTTAGTCTTGCTTAACATTGTAGCTAACCGCACTTGCAGAAAGGTCCGTAATATAATCGAAGAATCGAACAGGATCAACATCATAAACAAGGCTGACCGGGCGACCGCCTTCCACTTCCACCGTACGGCCCTGGCTAGGTCCATCCTTAATCACGCCGCTGTGTACCGTCTTAATTTCCACGAGATCCGGGTTGCCGACAACAGCTGTCGTTAGCACATCCCACAAATAATATGTCGAGTTCGTCTCCATATAAACAAGTGGAGGACATGCAGCATAACATTGACCGACAAAATCTAGTCCTTCATGCTTGCGAAGCGATGCCCAGCGGTTGCGTACATCCATCGTAAGAGGTACTTTGTTCGTGCTCTCAAGCGCAACAAGCAAAATCGGAATGCTGCTTGCCCATACGCGGTGCATAGATTCAGGGTCCCAGAAGGCATTCCATTCTGCGGTTCCGTCATGCTCAGGCTCTTGAACGTTGCCCTTCTCATTAAACGTGCCGCCCATCCATACAAGCTTCTCAATCTTTGCTTCCACATCCGGAGCTTCATCCAGCGCTCTTGCTAGATCCGTAAGCGGACCTGTGAACAGCAATGTCACCTTCTCATCCGATTTGCGAAGCTGTTCAATCATATGTTGATGCGCTGGCAGCGCAGATACTTTCGTGTTAATCGTTCCTGATTCATTCAAAATAGGCAGCGCGTCCACAAAAAACGTATGCATACGCCATTCAGCAGGGAATGGGTTTACACCGCGTGAATTTGATCTAGCCACTTCAAGCGATTTATTTTTGACAGGGTCGCCAAAGCGGTCAATGATTTTGCTGCTGGCTTTGCTGCCAGGCTCCAAATAGCCGTCGGCTGGAATAACGGATACCCCAAGCAGTTCAACATCTTTCATTTGCAAAAGAAGAAAAAGCGATACCAGGTCGTCTACACCGGCGTCATGATTAAAATAAAGCTTAACTCCCATATCTATCCATCCTTCCTGAGTATAAAACGATATATCGTTTGTCCATCCTATATAGAGAGGAGGTGAATTGTCAATGGCTAAGGATGTACTGTGCGAAGTGAATTCATGCAAGTTCTGGGCAGCAGGTAATCACTGCGGCGCCTCTTCTATTTATGTGGTCAGCAATCGCGGCAAGCAAGCCAGCAACTCCGAAGAAACAGATTGCAAAACGTTTGAAGCAAAGATCTAACGAAGGGCATTACCAATAGTAAGCAGCGCAAGCGACTATCCTTTATGAACAATAAGGCTTGTCCGAATACAGCTTGCGCTGCGCTATTGCTTCTTATTTTGTAACAGGAACCGCGTCAAAATACTCTTCCAGCACTTCTCCGCTCTTCACCATCTCAGTGGCCACATCCACACCTACATACCGCAAATGCCAAGGCTCATATTGATAGCCTGTAATCTTTTCTTTGCCTTCCAAGTAACGAATGATAAATCCGTACTCGTGCGCATACTTCTCAAGCCACTGCGCTTCCTTTGTATCTGCAAAACAATCGGCAGCCGCACACTTGCCGTCACTACCCGACACATCGATCGCCAGTCCCGTTTCATGCTCGCTTGTACCAGGTAGCGCGCTATAAGTTCTTGCCTTTTCGAGTCCATCCCTCTTTACATAGCGATCAAAGAGCGTTGTTTGCGTCCTATGCGAGCGATAAGCGGATACACCGGCCAACTGGATGTTGTCTTCCTCAGCGGCTGCAAACAGCTTCTCAAGCGCTGTAGCTGCATCCTGTCTCATCATGCGTTTTTCAATTTTCTCAGCAAATATAAACCGAACCTCAGGATAAACTAAATCCGTGGGATTGTATTCCTCCGGAAGCTTGTGCTGCTTATTCACAAGCACCGCGATATCCTCTGGTTTGGCAATAACGACCATTCCATCCTCAGTCTGCTCTGCTTTTCCTGTTCCAGAGCCCTTGCCGTTATTGCTTGAATCAGGCTTATCCGTAGCTGTTGGCTGTCCATCTGTTGGAGTTCCGCCGCTCGGCTTATCCGTAGGCTCAGAACCTATGCTGCCCGACACTTCCCCGCCGTTAGCGGAACCATCAGCGGAAGCTTGCTTTGGCGGAATCGTGGTTGTCTCATCCTTATTAAATAAAGAGTAACCAAACACCATTCCTGCGCATACAATAATAAACAGCAGCAGCCTTCTTCTTCTTTTTTTCATGATAAGCCTCCAACATATTTTTTTACATATATTTCATGTAATTATACTTGTAACCATGGTTTGTCTAATAGCATCTAATTAATAGACTACTAAATCAGCAATAATGTTTCAATCTAATAGCTTGGAAATGTTGTAATGAATAGGAATAAACAAAAATCCTAATAAATTTGTTTTTTACAATAAATTATGATTGGACATGGAGGAGCCTTTTGCCTTTTGACATTCGACTATAATTAGGAGCATAATGGATAAGAATTTACAGAACGAACGTATATTATGATTAGCGGCCTGGCTGCCTCTGTGAGATGGCCAGTTTTTGCTGTGAAAGGTAGGCGGTTATATGACATTTTTAACTCCAAAACGATTATTAAGCACTCGTCCCATCCTTTTCTTTTCATTTATTATGCTTCTCAAAAGCTATCTGGCTTGGATGGTCATTTTCGAGGATGGTTTTTCGTGGACTACTATTTTAAAAGAAATTCCGTTTGTCCTCATTGTTTATTGTCTCATAGAGTGGTTCGCTTCGAAACGTAAACTTATTTACTATTTAATAGCAAATCTAGTAATGACACTCATATTATTTGCCGTCATTATGTATTACAAGTATTACGGTGTTATTGTAACCTATCTCGCTCTAGAGCAGGTAAACCAAGTTACCGCGGTTAAAAATAGCGTATTTTCACTGATGGACCCTTATTACTTGCTCATCTTTATCGACATTATCATTATGGCTGTTCTGTTGTTTAGACCTAAGAAAGCCGTGAATTGGAAGAAACAAAGCTCCGTTAAGGAAAGCAAACGACTTGTCCTTGCCCTGTTCAGCATTTCAATTGCGCTTTGCTTGTTCAACATTTTGCCTAACCGCGCCAGCATGAATGAGATCGTCAAAGCGGAGCAAATGGGCATACTCAATTACGAGGCTTATATGATTTTCAAGAACAAAACGATTGACTTTGTTGATCCAAACCATATCACGCAAGAAAAAATCGATTCCGTCAAAAAGATCGAAACACCTGCCGCTCCGCAGCTGTGGAAAACAGCAGCAGGCAAAAACGTCATCATTATTCAAATGGAGTCATTTCAAAACTTCCTCGTCAACTTGAAGATTGACGGAAAAGAGATTACGCCTAACATTAATAAGCTGGTCAACGAAAACTATTACTTCAAGCATTTCTATCAGCAAGTCGGCCAAGGTAATACATCCGATGCGGAATTCGTCGTGAATACGTCTTTCTATATTCCGCCACGCGGCGCGGCAACGATGATTTATGCCGACAAAGAGCTTCCGAGCTTGCCGAAACTGCTGAAAGCAAACGGTTATGACACAACTACGTTCCATACGAATGTTGTTGAATTCTGGAATCGCGGCGAGCTTTACAAAGCGCTTGGTTTCGACCGTTACTACGATCAGAAGTTTTTTGGAGATGAAGATACCGTATTTTTTGGTGCTTCCGATGAGCAGCTTTACAAGAAAACAGCTGCTGAAATGTCACGCATGAGCGAGAATGGCAAACCATTTTATTCCCATGTTATTTCGATGACATCACATCACCCATTCACCATTCCTGCTGACAAATACAAAATGACGCTCCCTGAGCGTTATGAGAAAACTTTTGTTGGTGACTATATCCGTGCACAAAACTACGCTGACTTCGCACTTGGCGAATTCATTGCAGATTTGAAGGAACGCGGCATTTGGGACAACAGCTTAATCTTGTTATACGGTGACCATCTCGGCCTTCCAGTATACTCGCTGGATCGTGATGACAAAGCGCTTATGGCTGAAATTTATGGTCATGAATATAGCTACACCGATATGATCAACATTCCGCTCGTTGTTGCATCGACAGGCGTAACAGAAGGCAAAGTATTCGATCAGCTTGGCGGTCAAGTTGACGTATTGCCTACGATCGCGAACATGCTTGGCATTTCCTTGGATGATCATATCCACTTCGGCCAAGACTTGTTTAATCAGTCGTATAACGTATTGCCACAACGTTATTATCTCCCGACTGGCTCATTCTTAAGCAGCAAAGAGCTATTCATGTCAGGCAGCGGATATGAGGACGGCAAGCACTATTCCTTAGCCGGAGACGGCATTACGGAGCAGGCTGCGACAGAAGATGAGTATCAGCGTGCATTAGAGCTCCTCAACTTATCTGACAGCTATGTTAGCCAGCTGCCTTCTTGGAAGACCAAATAATAATAAAACTAAAAGGCTCCCCTTGAAGCGTATATCACGCTTCGAGAGGAGCCTTTTTTTTTCGCAAATGACAAAGCTAGCTGCTTTTTACCGCTTCAAGTACTTCCTTCACATGTCCATCCACACTTACGCTGCGCCATTCCTTAACAAGCTTGCCCTGTTCATCAAGCAGGAAAGTCGATCGCTCGATACCCATAAATTCCTCACCGTTCCAGCTCCGCAGCTTCCATACGCCGAACAGCTCCGAAACCGTATGCTCGGTGTCAGACAGCAATAGGAATGGCAGCTCATGCTTGTCGACGAATTGCTCATGAGAGGCAAGATCATCTGGGCTGATTCCGATTACCTCTGTGTTGTTCGTGCCGAACTCGCCGTTAAAGTCACGGAAATCGCATGATTCAGTCGTACAGCCAGGCGTCATGTCGCGCGGATAAAAATAAATAACGAGCTTCTTGCCTGAGTAATCTGCAAGCTCAACTTCTTTGCCATTGGATGCTTGCAGCTTAAAATTCGGGACCTGGTCCCCTACTTTTAAATGTTCTCCCATCGTTGAATGCTCCTCTACTTTTTATTTTCAATCAACAAGCCTTGCTCGCCTTCCACCAAGTACAGCTCACCCAGCCCGCACACGGTCACATGAACCGGGAAGCTCTCTGCGGTTTTGTTCGTAAAATGCCAG
Organism: Paenibacillus sp. 01T424; assembly: GCF_056398745.1. NCBI lineage: Bacteria > Bacillati > Bacillota > Bacilli > Caryophanales > Paenibacillaceae > Paenibacillus > Paenibacillus sp. 01T424. The sequence goes on from NZ_JBFTPZ010000024.1 coordinate 12,589, forward strand.
CGTCTTCCTTTTCCAACCACTATAAATATACCATTATCATCGCCGATCGGATTGAAATTGTCATTGCGCGTCCTATAGGTCATGATGCCAAGCTCTGCAAATTGATCGACTGCTGTAGGAACGTCGCTGGTCGTTATGCCAATTTCACTGATACAGAGAATGTCTTGCTGCGGGTCAAAGGTACGCTCAACACCGTTATCCATCGTATGGCGGGCAATCAGCTCTAAAATATTACCCGACGGGTCTTCAAAATAAACAGAATGCGAGTTCCATGATTCACTATACGACACATCCTGACCTGCCTCCGTACCGATTGGAACAAGTGCTTCGATCCACTTTTTTGCTTCCTCAAGCTTATTCTCTGGAATCGTAAAGGCAAAGTGATAACAATACGCTTCAGCAGCTTGATCACCAGTCTCTTGGAAGGTCAGCTCGCTCCAGCCTGCCTGAACAGTAAAGCTGTCCTTCTCAGAGCGAATAACCGGCAATGCCAGCACATCCCTATAAAAAGGCAAAATGCTTGCTGCTTTTTCTGTCAAAAGCACCAGCTTTTCTATAATCATCTTACACCTCGTTATGTTCGTGATACAAAACACTTTCCGTTACGAAAGCTTTTGCCTGTGCTTTATCATCATATAGACCATATGCGAGCATGAGCTTCGTTAATGCAGCCTCAACCGACAGCTTCTCAATTACAATGGCACCCGCTTCAATAAGGCGCAGCGACGACGAATATAGGGCTGCCGAACGATCTCGGATCGGACATATGTATACATCGATGCCAAGCTTTTTACAGTTTGCAATAAACGCAGGAAGAGAGTACGGCCCTGCTTCTATTGCGCTTGCTGTACCCGAATGATGCAAATCATGGAGGATCGCCTTCGGCCGAATCGTTGTAAAATCATACAGCGAATAGTTCAAGCCCGGATATGGCCGAATATAGACGATGCTGGAATCGAGCTTAAGGGTGTCCGGCTCCCATGCAAACGACGCTTTAGGCTTAGTACTCAGCGCTTCCGGTCTTGGATTTCTCTCATGCTCCAGCCAGTTGAACACTCGGTCTGCCATCTTTCCGTACGGCACGCCGTAGGGGCTGCCGAATTGATCCGTAAAGGACATCGCTTGCGTAACTCTAGTTGCTAAGTAAACAAGTGCATCCCCTTTGTCATCCTCGTAAACGACAAATACGCCCGGCAGCTGTGCATCCACTACAAAATTGATTGCATTTGCAAAATTACGGCGCCCATTGCTTCTTTCATCGGCAACCGGGTAATTGCTGGCGGTCAGCACAATTGGAATTTTTGTATCTGCGAACAAATAACCGATCATCGCTGCGCTATAAGCCAGCGTATCCGAACCATGGGTGATGACTATCCCAGCATACGAGTCGGTATCTATCCCATGGACAGCCTCTGCAAGCGCGATCCAATCCTCGGTCGTCATATTTTCACTTAACAAGTTAAGCGGCTGTATCGCATCAATTCTAACATCATCGCGCTGCTCAGCACTGTTGATATAATCATCTATAAGCGAATAAGATCCCGCGTCATTAACATCGATGCCGTTTCCCTGCTTTTTGCTTCCAATGGTCCCRCCTGTAAAAACAACCAATAACTGCTTCACAAATGTTCCTCCTTATTGTCTTGCAATCGCTAGCCAGCGATAAAAAAAGATAACTTCTACTATCGTATATGCGGCTCTACACTCTGGTCAAGGCACAAGCTCTATCCTTACATGTTGCCCTGTGCAACTCGCTTCATACGAGATCACTTCGCCTATTCCTCCAATTAAAAAAGGAGGTGCTGGGCATTTGCAACTCACATGCCTACAGCATCCTCCATTCATTTAATCTCGCTCCTGTTTTCCTTGCTTCCGCCAAAAATCATCGAACTGCTTAAGCAATTCCTCCGTAGAAATGACATTCATCAAATGTTGTCGACCCAAATCCGTTCCCATTTGAAAAAATTGACTGTAATTTTTATAATAGCTCGGTTTTCTTACGCCCTGAAACCGATCCGGGTCATTTGCCATCAGCATATAAGGGGCATACGGCCCTGTAGAATACTTTTCCTCTTCAATCGTATTGTTATAGATGGATATAACGCCTGAGGCATCAGCAAAGGCACGATTGTTCTCAATCGATGACAAATAGGAAATGAATTTCCAAGCCTCATCCTTATGCTTAGACTGGGAAGCAATCCCCCAGCCGGCTGCACCAACGTTGTAATGAGAGATCCCATCAGGCCCTGTAGGCAAAGGGGCTGTTGCCCACTGGCTGCTCTCCAGCTTTTCCTTGATCATCTCTATCACGTCTGAGTCTTGGATAAGCAAAGCCGCATTGCCGTTCACAAATGCTTGAACCTGTTCATTAAAGCCCCAATCTATGGACGCAGGATCTGAGATCTCTGTATAAATCTTCTTGTAAAGCTCAACAGCCTCTGCTGCCCGCTTGCCTGAGAATATCGTCGAGCCATCCGTATTAAACATGGAATCGCTTATATCGACGTTCTCTCCGTTATAGTCCTGAACGATTGAAGACAACGTATTAACGGCACCACTGCCTCCGCGAAAGGAAAAGCCGTATATCCTCTCCATCGGCTTCGTCAATTGCTTGCCGACAAAGAAGAGCTGCTCCCATGTTTCTGGCACTTGCAGCGCCTTGGCATCGAACCAATCCTTGCGATAATAAAGCTGCACTTGATAAAGACTGCTCGGAATATAATAAGCAACATCGCCTGCATCTCTAGACATCAGCTTTGCATTATTGTTAAGCAGCATATAATTGCTCCATGATGAAATATAACTCTCCAAGCTGGTTATCAGACCACTTTCCGCAAGCTGATGTACCGTAACGTCCCGCACCTCAACAATATCAATCGCTTGATTCTGCTCCAGCATCGTCAAGATCGTCTGATCAGCGGTCTCGTATTCTGATGTCACTCTCACAATCTCAATGGTTGGATTGTCGAGTTCAAATTGTGCAATTAATTTGTCTAATTCCACTGTCCGCAGCGGCGTCATTAGGCTCTCAACAATTTTTAAAGTCAACTTATTCGGAGCTGGTGTCTGTTCAAGCGGTTCCGGACTATTTGGATTAAGCGTACAACCGCTTATGAAAGATATCATGATAATTAACGAGAGCGGGTATAGTGCTTTGCCCATTTGAGTGAGCTTCATAAATTCCCTCCCGATCAAAAAGTAATGATGCATAACCATTACTCTATTTATCGGCTACATACGCTTCAATCAATACAGCTGACCTCTTCTTTTTTTTTGCAGGATACCACAGATAAAATGGAACGAGCGCCCTCATTTATTGCGCGTAACTCATCAAATGCCTCACTGTCTCATCGATGAGCCCATCGTGGACGGTCGGATTATAGTTCAGCCGGTCGTGATAGCCGATAAAGATACATCTTCTACGCGCATCCTTTTCCCTCAATCGGCGCCAGCCCTCCTCCAGCTGATTGCAATAATCACGGGAAGCCTCCGCTGGTACGAGGAAGAGAACGCTGCTGCAGCCTAGTTCAGCGATCTCCCTTAGCGAGCTCGTATCAAGAAACCCGATCTGGTGTGCCGATTTCGGATAGGTCATTTGCAAATCGTCATAAAAAAGGTCCTTCATCTTGCGGCGGCGCGGGCCAAATATTCGAAAGCCCGTTTTTCCGGCATGAACAATTAAGATAGGCTCATCGCCTAAACTGTTTTTGAGCTGCTCACGCGCGTTTTGCACCTTCATCTCGTAATAGGACAACCAGCGCTCTGCTACGGTGGACAAGCCTAATGCATTGCTTATCTCAAGCAGCCGCTCCTTCCAGGAATAAGCCTTCCAATCGAGCATTAGAACCGGAGCGATAGCCGAACATGCCGCGTACATTTCCTCATCCAGCATACCTGCCAATATGAGATCCGGCTCCGCTTCACGCAGCTGCTGGAGCACCCGTTCATGCTGATGAGTGCTCAACCGAATAAAGGACAAGCAAGTAGGCATGCCGATAGCTGATAGGTCGCCCGCGAACACAGATACAAGCGTGGCTACTCGTTTCTTCGCAAGCTGAGCATATTCCGTAGGAGCCAGTCCCATATGTTTCTTAAACAGCCGGCTAAAATAGTACTCGTCAGGATAGCCGACGGAATGGGCTACGTCGACGATGGAAGAGGACGTACCCGAGAGCATGCGCATAGAAGCATCGAGCCTCAGCTTGGTCATATATTTAAGCGGTGTAAGTCCTGTATAACTGCGAAAGGCTTGATAAAAACGGCTTGTACTCACCCCGGAGGATCTTGCAAGCTCCTCCATATCCATCGGTGTGCTTAACTGCTCAATCATAAATTGCTTGGCTTGCTCGACGTAGCCAATTAAATCAGCTTCGGTCTCTCTCGGCTGCTGGACGGACTGAATGAGCGCAGCCACCATTGCATAAAGCTGTGATTGCAGCTGATAGTATAAAACCACATCATCAGTACCGCAGTCGCTTTGAAAGTCCTGAAGCCAGCTTCTCGCCTGCGGCAGCCTCAGCAGTTTTAATCCCATACTGTCTCGGTAAGGGAGCATCTCCGCGCCTGCTGCTGTCGAACCGCTTCGGAAGCGAATAAGTACGATTTCAGCTAGATGGTTGCCCTCATTAAGCAGCGTACATTCACAATGGGACGGAATGAGAAACAGCTCACCGCCAACGGCTTTTTTAGTCGTGTGCTGCCCCTTCTTCACAATGGAAACCTTTATTTTATGTTGAAGCACAAACGCAAAGCATTGCTCCTCTCGATTGTTCAACTGCATATGCTGCAGCGATGGGAGCTTAACTTCCTCCGTGCCAATATAGAGCATTTCACCGTACTTTGTTTGATTCGGTTGCTGCGACATGCGCGCTCACATCCTTAATAAACAATATTATTTTATAAATTGTAAATAATAATAATTATCATTGTCAATGCTGTAAGTAGAGTAAGCTTATTCCAAATGACAGCTGATGAGCGATCCCTTATGTTTCACTTCACCCTCAAGCATAGAAAAACAGAAGCTTTCCTTATCATAAAGATCGAGGTGACTTAACTTGAAGATGTCTACTAACGATGTTTCCAAAGAGCATCATCAACATAGCAAGGAAGAGCCTAAAGTCAATCCGCGCAGCAGCAAGCGTTATTTTGGCCGCGGCGGCGTGAAGGTTGCACTTATGAAGCTCCTCATCGACCAGCCAATGCACGGTTACCAGATGATGAAGGCTTTAGAGGAGCAGTCTGGCGGACTTTATGTACCCAGTGCCGGCTCCATTTATCCCACGCTTCAGATGCTTGTGGGATCCGGCTTCGTCTCCGTTCAGTTAGAGGATGGCGCCAAAAAAGTCTATAAAATTACCGAGCAAGGTCGTGCAGCATTGCAGCTGCTTCCTGAAAAAACAAGGCATAATAAAGCCGAGGGCGGCAGCCCATCACCAAAAGCCGAATCGTTCCGGAATGAGAAAATTCGGATTAAGCTTGGATTATCGATTGAATCCTTTAATCTGCTTAAGCTGGTAACACGCGCCGAACAAGAAGCATCCGCGAGCAAAGAGCAAGCAGAAGAGCTGCAGCGTCTGTTAACTGAGCAGCAGCAGCAAATCAGCGCCTTTCTCGATGGGTCCGTGCAAAATGCGAATGAAGCTAAGGTTCCATACGAATTGGCCGGACGTTAAGTAACAAGAAAAGGGTTATCGCATAGGTCTTTGTCATGCACCAAAGACCCTGGATAACCCTGCTTTATTAACTAGTGAGTTGAATCATGCGAAACATGATGACCCTTAAGCGTTTGACCGCTATGCAAACGATCCGTTTTCTCAGCATCCTGTTTGCGTCCCATAAAAGGCCACCAGTTAGCAGGACCGAAAGTGCGTACCATAACTGGAATGAATAATGGAAGCATCAACAATGCATAGATGAACAGTCCACAAAGCACAATAGTTGCAATTTGCAGAAGTGACATTACTCCTGAAGGAAGCATCGCTGCGAATGTCCCGCCTAGAATAACAGCTGCAGACATAATTACCGTACCCATGTTTTTCATCGCTTCCAAAATGGCTTCCTGAGGCGACAGATGGCGGTATTCTTTAAAGCGATCCATCAAGAAAATACTATAATCAATTCCTAGTGCGACGAGCATGACGAATCCGAAAAATGGAACCGCCCAGCTAATACCCGACTGCCCAAGCAGCCTTACGAATATGACCTCTGCAATCGCCATCGAGGAATAGAACGTAACGAGAAGCGATGCGATCATATAAAGCGGCATGACGATCGAGCGGAACAAAAGGATAAGGATAATTGAAATGCCGATGAGCATGAGAATAACCGTACGCGAATAATCCGACGCTGAAATATTGCTCAAATCGTTATTCATACTCGTTACACCGCCGACAGCTACCTGTGATCCGTTATAATCGGTGTTTTGAATCGCGCGGTGAACAGCTGCTTCCAATCCGTCGATTTGCGCCATCGTTTCCTGTGCATACGGATTGCCTTTAAATATGACATCGAACTTCGCTGTTTGGCGATCCTCCGACATATACACATTAAGGGCAGCCTGAAATTCCTTGTTCGCAATGGCTTCCTCTGGAATATAAAAGCCCGTCATTTGCTTATTCGGCGATTCCGCTAGACTATTCAAATATCCGCCAGCGGATGTGAGTCCATCGGTTACCTTCGTTAAGCCGTCAACGCTTTGATCCAAACCGCCGGTCAATTCGCCCAGCTGATCGTTCAGCGATGCAAACCCAGCCTGCAGTTCCTTCTGACCATCCGATAGTTCATTAAAGCCCTGCGTGACACCAGGCAGCTTCGATACAATTTGACCTTGGCCTGCGGCTGCCTGCTCAATTCCTTTTTGCAGTTCTCCAAGTCCTGCAGCAAGCTTGCCAAGACCCGAAGCTAGCGCCGTTTGCCCTTCACTTGCTTGCAGGAAACCGGCATTTGCTTGTGTCATTCCCGCTGAAATGCCTGTTAGCTGCTCATTAAGCTGAGACAACTGCCCGCTGATTCCTGCTGCTCCTTGCTGGAGATTTCCAAGAGCAAGCATGGTTTGTTTAAAAGTCTCATCGGCTTGCAGCTCTGGGTGACTTTCCTGAAGTGCAGTCAAACTTTGCTGTACGCCGGATAATCCGCTCGCCAGTTTCTCCTGTTCAGATGCAATCGCGCTATACGCACCAGTAAGCTGACCAAGACCGCCGCCTAGCTGCTCGTAGCTGCTAAGCAATTTACGGCTCGCGCCTGCCAGCTGCTCCGCACTCGCCTGCGCCTGCTTCAAGCCCTCGCTAAGCTCTCCCGCACCTGCAGATCCATCCTGCAGCCCTTGCTGAATCTTCTTCAAACCTGCGCCAAGCTGTACAATGCCAGCCTTCAGCTCATTCGTACCATTAACGAGCTTACCGGCGCCGTCAACAGCTTCATTTAATTTCGGCTTATTCTCGCTTAACGCGCTGCTTGCCTCGGAGAGACCATCACCGATTTTGCCCAAGCCTTCGCCGCTTTGACCAAGCCCGCTCTCAAGGGTGGTAACTTGATCTGCCACGAGAAATTGCTCCATTACATCACCTGTCGGACGAGTTGCACTGCGAACGGCCTTGATGCCTCCAGAATTCGCAAGCTCGCGGCTGATTTGCTCTAGTACAGCAAGCCCCTCAGGTGTGTCCATCGGTTTATCAGCTTTGACCACAACGGTAGTAGGCAGTGAATCACCAGGTCCAAAGCTATCCGCAATAATGTTGAACGCTTTAACAGAGTCATATTTATCGCCAATCTCATCCAGCGAGTTAAAAGAAATTGTGCCTTTATACGCTGTAAGGAAAGGTACAATAATTACTGCCAAAATAACGAGCGCCCACAAAGGGCGTTTTAGTGAAAACTTACCCACTGTACCCCAAAGCTTGCTCGGCTTATGCTCAAGCGAGCCTTTCGCCGGCCAAAACAATTTTGTACCCAGCACCGCCATAAAAAACGGCACGATCGTAAACAATGCGATAAGCAGTACCGCTACCCCGACTGCAACGGCTACTGCCGAGCGGTAAAGCATAAACGTTGAGAATCCGATTGCAGAGAATCCCACCAACACAGCTAAGCCAGAAAATAATACGGTTCTTCCCGCAGTGCGGTAAGTTTGAACAATCGCTTCTGTCTTGTCGCCGCCGCTATGCGTCAACTCTTCCTTGAAGCGGCTAATGAGCAGGATGCAATAGTCTGTGCCGATCCCAAATAATACGGCAACTAGGAAAATTTGCGTGAAGTTGGAAAGCGGAAAATCAAAATATTTGACTAAAAACGCAATAACGGATTGTGATATTAAATAAGTAAATCCAACGGCCACTAGCGGTACGAGCGGCGCAATCGCAGAACGGAATACAACAAACAAAATAATTAAAATAAATCCAAGCGTAATAAACTCGGTTTTCTTAAGCCCTTCCTGCGAGCTTTGTACAACATCCTCAGAAATAAGCCAGTTTCCTGTATAATAATGCTCTACCTTCACATCTGAAATCGTCTCATAGAGACCGTCTCTTAGCTCAGCAAGCTCACGGTCGCCAGCCTCGACATTCACAAGCGCAAGGATGGTGCTTCCATCCTTCGATACCATTTGCTCCTCAAGCTCTTTGGTATCAAAATGAGTCGTCACGGAGAGAACCCCAATAGCCTCGCCTTTGCTCTTCAGCTCATCGATTCCTCTCTTTACTTCCGCTAAATCAGCGTCCTTCAGACCGCCGTCCTTATGGAATACAAGCACGGTAGGCATTCCGCTGCTGGCGCCTGCATTATCGCCTCCGCCAATCGATTTCTCCAAGTCCCTGGCGACCGACGAAGAATATCCATCAGGCACGTTGATTTGCCCTTTCGTACGAACAAGCTCTTCCATATTCGGCGCGCTGAGCATTAAACCTACGGCAGCAGCAAGCCACAATATAAGAACAAACCATCTAAATTTCAAAACGGTTCTCATCTTTGTTCCCCCTCAAATATAATAAAACTATGGATTCATCATTTCTTTAGCAAGCTTCTCGAAGGTTTCGATAAAACAGTTCGCTTCCTGCTCTTCAAAACGATTAATGTATTTGGCCAGCAGCACTTGTATCTTATCCTCCATGAGATCGCAAACCTGCTTGCCTTCCTCGGTTAGCGCTAAATAGATGACCCTGCGATCCTTCTCATCTGGAAATCTTTGAATTAAGTTTTTATCAAATAATCGCGTAATGATCGCGGTTATTGAGCTTTTCCCCACGCAAAAAATGTCCGCTAATTCGGACGATGTGCTCATTTCCTTCGAATGCAAATAACGTAGTGTCGCAAACTGGTCTACCGTTAGATCATCTGGCATTAACTCGCGGATCATCGCATTTAGTCGACGGTTTACAAGAAAATTAGCCGCTTCGTAGCGATCGATGAGTTGTTTCAATGATGCTCGATCCACACTGGTGTCCCCCTTTTTATGTAGTTTCTAAATATCCACGAAATTAATTCTATTATGAAACAGTTCGATAATAGAACTATATCAAACGATTTTATTTAAAACAACGCCTTAATTTAGAATATATTGTGAACAGATGTGTACAAGAGAAGGACAAGCTATTTGCTTTTTTCAAGCTGCCGTTTATATACTAGTGAAGTAATCAAACCAACCATTATTGGAGGTATGTCGTATGTACGATATCGTTATTATTGGTGCTGGTCCGGCTGGAGCAAGTGCAGCCATTTTTACTGCAAAAGCAGGCAAAAAGACGCTCGTGTTTGAGAACAACAAAGGAATGACAAAACGCGCTTGGTTCGAGAACTACTACGGAATTTCAGAAATTGGCGGCCCCGACCTTGTGGATACAGGCAAACGACAGGCTGAGAAATTCGGAGCAGAGTTCAAGGAGGAAACCGTACAAAATATCGTTACCATCACTGACGGCCTGCGGGTGGAAACAGACGGCGGAAGCTATGAAGGAAGGCATGTACTTATTGCAACAGGCGTTTCGACTGAGCTGGCTGAGCATATCGGGATCTCTACAAAACCGGGTACCGAGCCTCGTATCAAAACCGTTATTGCGGTCGACGCGGCTGGTAAAACGAATATTGATAACATTTGGGCGGCAGGAACGGTTGCTGGCGTAAGCGTGCATGCAGTCGTTACTGCAGGGGATGGGGCAAAAGCTGCCATTAACATCATTAGCGAATTAAACGGCGAACGTTATGTGGATCACGATATTTTAAAGGTTTAACAGTATCTTCCTGAAACAAAAGCAGGATATTAGAAAAAATTGTCGAATAACAGGGAAAATAATCAAACTCTTTTTATGTTCCTATCCTTGTCAGGGTGCTTCGGCACCCTTTTATTTGAACGTAAAAGGTTTTGTCACACTTCCAGGAGGCCGACGGTGAGCAACCCATTGTTTCAGCAGCACAACAAACAATTGACGATTGCTTTCGCATTTGCCTTATGTGCGCTTCTTGCGCTAATCGCCGAGTCGAACCATTTTCAATTTTTGTATGGCATTACCTTTTCATTAACGAGTCTATTTACACTTCTTGGCTTGCGATTATTCGGTTACTGGCCAGGACTCTTAATGAGCGCAGTTGTCCTATTCCTAGGCACTTTTTTATTAAAGCAGCCCCTCTTTCATTACATCATCCTTATTGAAGCTGCCTTTATCGGCTTGCTTCTTCGCAAATACAAGAATCAACTGTTTGGGATTGACGCCGTTTTCTGGGTTCTAGTCGGAATGCCCGCTATCTATTGGTTCTACTCCTTTCATTCAACGCTCATAACGCAGGATTTGCTTCTTATTGCAGGAATTATTGCCATGAATGGCCTATTTAACGCACTGTTCGCTGAGATTATCTACCAGTACATGCCACTGCGCAAATGGAGTGGGTTTGCCCGCTCGCAGCAAGGACCAAATTCCTTCAGCAAGGTACTGTTTCATTTCTCCATCGGTATCGTATTCCTTTCGTTTTTACTCAACATTTTCATTAACAGCTTGAGCTCCATTAAAGAAGTAAGTCTATATGCCGAGCGAATCTCCTCGATCGAAATCAATCGCATTTCAGAATCATTGGATAAATGGCAGGCGGTTAGCACCGATCTAGATAAGCAAGATCAGATTGCTTTCCTTCAACTAGCCCTTGGCAAACATTTCGGGAATTCTATCATATCTGTGACGAACGCCGACCATAAAGTTATTGCATCCAGCGCGCCTGAGACTGTAGGTGAAATGCTTGATTTCTCCAAAGAAAGCAGCATTACTCCCATGAACAAAAAAGCGTATTTAGTTATGCCTGACGTAAAAAAATACTCTTGGCATTTCCAGACCTGGTATGATGGAAATTTGATATATAAAGATAAACTTCAGGCATCGGATTGGCTTGTTTACGTTGACTTTCCCATTAAAAATCATCAAAAATATTTGTTTACCAAATATTTCATTCATTTTGTTTATATGATCGGGCTTGCCTTTTTTGCCGTCATTCTAGCGTATCTCATTAATTGGTGGCTCTCTCGCAGTTTAACTCGGTTAGCGAAAGCAACAACGAACCTTCCGCTGAAGCTTCAGGAGATGAACACATTGGAATGGCCACGAAGCAGCATTGTAGAAATTCATTCATTGATTGCAAATTTCAAGCATATGTCAACCAATCTTATTCACATGTTTCAAGAATCGCAGCGAAGCAACGAGAGGCTGGAGGCTCAAACTTATTTATTGCAGCAATCGGAGGAAAGACTGCATCAGCTTGCCTATTACGACATGCTGACTGGTCTGCCGAATAGGCTGCAATTCACACTCCATTTTCAAGACATGATAACTATGAACGCTGCTATGAAAAAACCGATAGCCATCATGTTCGCTGACATCAATCGCTTTAAGCAAATTAATGATACGCTTGGACATGCTGTAGGTGATATTTTACTCGGCAAGGCAGCAGAACGCTTCGGAGCAGCGGTGTTTGATGAATGCAACGTCTTCCGATTGGGTGGAGACGAGTTTGTATTTGTCGGACAGTATGAGAATGAAGATGAACTGGCTGCAAATGCCCAAGCCGTCGTAGATTCCTTCAATGAGCCTTTTATGATCGACGAAACGCTGCTTTATTTAACCGTTAGCGTCGGCGTTAGCGTGTACCCGCAGGATGGCGGCGATATGGATACCATTATCCGAAACGCCGATATTGCTATGTATAGCGCCAAAGAGCAAGGTGACGGCTGCTACCGGTTTTTCAAACCAACGCTGGTATCCGCGATGACAGAGAAGATGCAGATCGAGAACGGGCTTTATAATGCGCTGCAAAACAAACAGTTCTCGCTACATTATCAGCCAAAAATAAATGCTGCAACCGGCGAGCTATGCGGCATTGAAGCGCTCATTCGCTGGCGTCATCCCGAGCTTGGCATGATTCCGCCCGATAAGTTTATTCCACTTGCCGAGCAATCCGGTTTTATATTAGATATTGACAGCTGGGTCTTCCATGAGGCCTGCCGGCAAAATAAAGCTTGGCAGGATGAGGGACTACAGCATATATGCGTCTCAGTGAACATTTCAGCAAGACATTTCTACCAAGGAAACTTATCTGAAATGATCGTCAAAGCGTTAAAGGACACCGGCCTTGATCCGCAATATGTAAGCCTTGAAATTACTGAAGGTGTATTTATGCGGAATATGGATCAAGTGATCGAGACCATTCTTTTCCTTCGGGGGCTTGGCATTCAAATATCAATCGATGACTTTGGCACGGGTTATTCATCCTTGAATCAGCTGCAGCGCCTGCCTATATCAGACGTAAAGCTGGATCGTTCCTTTATTCAAGGCATTACGAATGACGAGAAAAAATCATCGATCGTCAAAGCAATTATTGAGCTTGTACATAGCATGAATATGAAGGTTGTTGCAGAAGGCGTGGAGACAATTGCCGAATCGAATTTCTGTACGGAGCTGCAGTGCGATGAGCTGCAAGGTTATTTATTCAGTAAACCGCTGCCGCCACACGAGCTGGCGCTCCTTCTCGGTAAGAATGAATAAGCTATACAACAGACATGAAGGAGCTGCCTCAAGGTCATAGACCGCGGAGCAGCTCCTTCATCTTTTTAAAGTCTACACGGACTTATTGAATATTTCGCATACAAAACTGTTATGCAGTTGGAGCTGGAGTTGCTGCTGCGGAGGTATCCGTTGTGGATTCACGTTTCGCTGCATCGTCACTCGGACGTTCGCCACGCGGTCCTTTTCCGCCGTGTCCACCCTTGCCATGACCTCCACGCGCCGGGATTTCTTCATTTACATGTTTTGTTGCATGATCGACAGCCTCAGCTAGCTTCGTATCATATTGCTCCTGCGTAATCGTTCCCGCTGCCAGCTCCTCCGCTAGCTTCGCTTTTTGATCCTTTACCTGCACGTCAATGATCACTTGGATCGCAACACCCTTCTCCTCAGCGATTGCCGCCAAGGTCTTGCCTGATTCAAGCTCCGTCTTTAATACATCTGCCGTTATGCCTAGCGCTGCAGCTATGCCATCTACGTTTTTCGCAAAGCCGCCTCCTCTTTCACCACCGCCGCCATGCTTTCCAAAACCTAATCCTTTGGAATCAAGCAGCTTCTCCGCCTGTGCAGCAGCATCCGGCTTTGCTTGCTGTTGTCCAGTTTCTGCTAGCTTGTCTGCTTCTACTTTTGCGTCAGGTTTCGGATTAGCTGCCTCAGCTGCCTCCAGCCATTCAACAAGCTTAGCCTTAAGATCAGCTCGCGTTTTCCCGCTCGCGACTGCAACCTCTGCCAGCGTTGACGTTTGCAGCTTAGTCTGAAGCGCCGCTTCATCGAGCCCTAAGTACGTTAGTAACTTTTCCTGTATTTGTTGAAAACCGCGTCCGAAACCGCCATGTCTGCCTTCATGATCCTTCTTAGCTGCGCCGCTATCTGCTTGTGTACCTTGCTCTTGCTGCGCGTCGCTGCTTGCTGCTGCCGCATTTACATATTGGCTAGCCCATAGGCCTCCGCCCCCTAAGGCAAGCGTTAGCGCAATAGCACCCGCTGTTATAGCTTTTGCTCTCTTCATTGAATATTCCACCTTTCACTTTCAAATTTGTTGTTACAAGACCTAGCATAGACAATAAAACTTAAGCCTCCTTTAATCCCCGCTGAAAGTTGGCTGAAGACATGCTGTAATTGAACACTTTTCTAACATAAAGCCCCGTATTTCTCTAATAAAAGTTTGTTATTGTAATAACAGATGTCATTCATTGAATTGTAAAAAAATGGACTGTATCGTTACTATTCATTTTTCGACAGAATTCGACGATAACTTATCTTATCTTAACTTTTCATTATGGGGTGTGATTGCATGTTCCGAATTAAGGACAGAAGTTTAGTCGTTACCAGCTCCATCGTATTAGCCCTTCTCCTCGTTATTGTCATTAGCGTCACCGAGTATTTATCCTACAGCACGCAGAAAAAATCCTATTTAGATGAAATTGAACGGATTGGACAAACGCTTGGTTATCAAATCGAAGCTGGTCATGATCTGGTTACTTTTGGATACAACGAAGTATCCGCTGGGCGTGATACCAATAATGCTACGTTCAAGATGCTTAAGCTGCAGCTCGACGTCATGATTAAGAACGATATCGTCGCAAATGCATATGTGTATATGCCTGAGGTAATCGAACGCGACGGAAAAAAATTTATAAAGATGATGCAGAGCAATGAGGCTCTCTCCGCCGCAGGCCTTGGACCTGGAGATGAGTATGAAATGAGTGAAGCATTCGCTGGCAAAATTGATGATGCCCTAAATGAGGGATCTGCTTTGACCGAAGTCGTTACAGATGAATATGGTCAGTGGATTTCTTATTTAGCACGCGTAAAAGACCCAAGCGGCAAATTAATCGGCATATTCGGCATCGACGTTGATTTCAAACAAATTGATGATGCCTTAAATCTTATGTTTTGGAAAAGCATAGGGATTGCAGCGCTGCTAGCCTTTATTGCCATACTTATTATTGTTGCACTGGTAAGAATGACGTTGAAGCCGCTCAAACGGCTCGCGGAAGTATCCTCATTAGCAGCGAATGGCGACTTGACGCTTGCCGTTGCGGTCAAAGGAGGCAATGAAATAGCTCAAGTTTCTATCGCCTTTAATGAAATGATCGCAAGCCTTCGTCAGCTCACAGGCAGCATTCGAATAACATCCGATGAGGTGGCTGGCTCGGCTTTCAACATGCAGCAAAGTGCAGAGCAGACCTCCCGTGCGACAGAAGAAGTAACTGAAGCTATTCAAGAAGTTGCCTCCGGCTCTGAAACACAGCTGCAAAGCTTGCAAGAGTGCCAGCGCGCGATGACAGAAATGACGATCGGCATTCAAAGAATTGCAGAGTCGACCTCATCTGTATCTGAGCTGGCAGCGGACACTACGGCAATGGCTACGGAAGGCGAGACCGTTATTGATCAAACATTGCATCAAATGAATACTATCGAGTCCAATGTAGTCGAAACGGTTACGACCTTGCATGAGTTGAAGGAGCAGAGTGACAAAATAGGCGGCATCCTCGCCTTGATCGGCGATGTAGCCAATCAGACTAATCTGCTTGCACTTAATGCGTCTATTGAAGCGGCGCGTGCCGGCGAGCATGGCAAAGGTTTTGCTGTCGTTGCCCATGAAATCCGCAAGCTGGCTGAACGCTCCAAGGAATCCTCCGAGCAGATTGGAA
Organism: Paenibacillus sp. 01T424; assembly: GCF_056398745.1. Taxonomy (NCBI): domain Bacteria; kingdom Bacillati; phylum Bacillota; class Bacilli; order Caryophanales; family Paenibacillaceae; genus Paenibacillus; species Paenibacillus sp. 01T424. The sequence continues at coordinate 28,277 of NZ_JBFTPZ010000024.1, forward strand.
CTATACTGCATAGCATCGGAAGTTATGCTTCAACAGCCGTTTCATCAATGGAGYAGTCTGTGGAAGCCGCGCGTTTCGGCTCAAACATCTCGGCACAAGCCGGCGAGTCCTTCCGCTCTATCGTTACTTCCATTCGTGATGTTTCCAGTCAAGTACAGGAAGTATCCGCAGCGTCGGAGCAAATGTCAGCTGGCAGCGAGCAAATTGCAGCTTCGCTAGATGCGCTTGAGGGCATAACGGCTAATTCCGCAGGAAACTCACAGCGTGTCGCTGCGGCGTCAGAAGAACAGCTTGCTTCCATGCAGGAGGTTGCAAGCTCCTCCGAGCAGCTGCGTAATTTAGCTTCTACCTTGAATGAGGCGATCAGCCGCTTCAAGACCTGATGTACTAACAAACGATAATATCTGCCCAAATAAAAAAGGCTAAGCGGGATGACTCTCGCTTAGCCTTTTTTTGCCGTTTTCTATGATGCAGATGCTGCGCCGAATTGCAGCTGATACATCGCGTAGTATTTGCCGCGATGCTCCATAAGTTCATCATGGCTGCCTCGCTCCACAATGACGCCGCGATCAAGCACAAGAATTTGATCTGCACTGCGAATCGTCGACAGGCGGTGCGCGATGACGAACGTCGTGCGGCCTTTCTTCAGTACATCAAGCGCCTCTTGAATGATGGCTTCCGTCTCGGTATCAATGCTGGCTGTCGCCTCATCGAGAATAAGAATAGCGGGATCATAAGCAAGTGCCCTTGCAAAGGAAATCAGCTGCCTTTGACCAGCAGACAGTGTGCTTCCCTTCTCAATAACAGGAGCATCAATGCCGCCTTGGAACTGACTGAACATGTCGTAAGCGCCAACGTCACGCAGCGACTGTACAATTTTCTCGCGGCTAATCTCCGGGTTATCAAGGCTGATGTTCGATGCAATCGTTCCGGTAAATAGGAATGGGTCCTGAAGAACGATACCCATATGCTGCCTTAGCAGCTGCTTCGGCATATCGCGTACATCGGTGCCATCTACGATGATTTTGCCCTCGTTCGAATCGTAGAAACGGAACAACAGATTAAGAATCGAGCTTTTGCCTGAGCCGGTATGGCCTACTAGCGCAACCGTCTGGCCTTGTTGAGCGTGGAAGGAAATATTTTTCAGCACATATTCATCCTTCTTATAAGCAAAAGAAACATCCTCGAACTTAACATCGCCCTTATATCGGTCCATTTTGCCGGAAACGACATCGATTCCTTCCTCGTCCATCAGCTTAAATACTCGCTCTGCAGATACGCGTGCCGTCTCGAGATTGGATAGCTGGTTTACGATACCAACGATCGGCGCAAACATACGGTTCATATAATCGATGAATGCGTAAAGCACGCCGACCGATACCGCTCCGCGGAGTGAATCGCCCCAGAACATAATGAGTACAATGAGGAACAATGTATTCCGTATAACATTGACTAGATTATGCGATGTCACCGAGTTGAGGCTGAGCAGCTTGTTTTGATATTTATAATAATGCTCATTCATTTCCTCAAATTCCTTCGTCGTTTCCTTCTGACGGCGGAACGCCTGAATAATCGTCATCCCTTGTATCGATTCATTGATCATTCCGTTAATTTCACTCAGCTTTGATCTAATGATACGGTTATAACGAGCAGCGAATTTACGATAAACGATAATCCAAACGATGAGGATTGGCACAAGCGGCAGAGCCAGAAGCGCTAAGCGCATATCAAGCAAGAACAAGGCTCCATAAATAGCCACCATATAAATAACACCTGTAAAGAAATTCGCCAGCACTGCGACATACAGCTCGCGTATAGCTTCTGTATCATTAGTCACCCGCGAGACAACCTGCCCAGCTGATAAATTATCATAATAATTGACCGGCAGCCGCTGCGTGTGTGCAAATATATCCGTACGCATCTTGCGCACGATACGATTCGCTGACGTCTGCAGCATTAGCCGCTGTCCGTAGGTGAAGACAGCTACGAGCAGCAAAAATCCGAAATACATAGCTGCTAGCTTCATTAACGCCGGAAACTCCGGCTTATAGAAGGAATACAGCTCTTGTGATGTAAGCTGTGTTACTGGATACGAGACCGTTTCGCCCGTTTCCTTATTTGTCACCGCAAGGTTGTTCCCCTCTACGACACGTTTGCCTTGATCAGATGCCAGCGCATCCTCCAGCCAATAAAATTTGCGTCCAACCTGCAGCACGCGAACCTCCTTGCCCTTCTGTTCCGAAGCGGCAAAGTGATCCTCGCGCTTATACCATTTATCTTTATAAAGAACCGCATACTCTTGTTTTGCTTCGACTTCATGCCATTTCTTCTCGATGCCGAGAATATTCTGGTCAATCATCCGTTTTGCAATTAGCGGTCCTGCAAGCTCTGCGCATACAGCAAGCACGAGCAGAAGAAGCGCAAGCAGGATCGGTTTTTTATAAAGCATGGCGTATTGAAACAATCGTTTTCCTGTGTTGCCCATTGCTCTTCACGCCTCCAATTTATTACGTTTCAATAATAGCCTCAAGCTGCTGACGATCATACTGCTCGCGATACCAGCCGCCCATCTCCAGCAACTGCTCATGCGTGCCTTCTTGCACAATTCGTCCTTCGTCGAGAACGATAATCCAGTCTGCATGCTGTACTGCGGATAACCGGTGCGTCGTAATGAATGTCGTCTTGCCTGCTCTTTCTGTACGGATGCCCTCAATAATCTCGGATTCCGTCTTCCCGTCAACAGCTGACAAAGCATCGTCCATTAGCAATATTTCCGGATCGGCGATAAGGGCACGCGCAATACTTACACGCTGCTTCTGTCCGCCGGACAATGCCACGCCCCGCTCGCCTACCATCGTCTCAAGTCCATCCGGCAAAAACTTAATATCTTTGGCGAACGAAGCCCGCTCGAGTGCTCGCTGCAAATCGACGTCTGTACCTTCTTTTAGGCCATAGAAAATATTTTCGCGAATCGTCTTCGAGAACAAGATAGGCTGCTGCGGCACATATCCGACCCAGCCCAGCATGTCATCGATTTTCAAGCTGCCAAGCGGCTCTCCAGATATATGAATACTGCCGCGTCCAAGTGGATATTCCCGAAGCAGCTGCTTCAGCAATGTAGTCTTGCCGCTGCCTGTTCTGCCTACGATACCAAGCGTCTGCCCCTGCGATAACGCAAAGGAGAGATCAACCAAGTTGTCGACTTGGGAGGACGGGTAACGGAACGTCACATTTTTGAATTCAACGGACGTTGGTTCATCTACTTTCACCTGTGCTGCTGCATCAGCAACATCAGGCTTATAGCCAAGTGTTTCACTTACACGATCGAGCGAAGCATTGCCGCGCTGCATAATGTTAATGAGCTCACCGATTGCAAACATCGGCCAGATCAGCATACCAAGAAACACGTTGAAGGATACGAGCTCCCCGAGCGTAATTTCATTATGGAATACAAGATATCCGCCATAACAAAGCCCGATCAAATAACTTGTTCCAACGAGTATTTTCATCGTCGGCTCGAATAACGCGTCGATGCGCGCAACAGCAATATTTTTGTTAAGCACTTCATTTGTTTTGGCGCTGAAACGTGCTTCGCTTGCTTCTTCCTGCACGAAGGCTCTGATAACCCGAACACCCGATACTGATTCCAGCACCTGATCGTTCAAATCGCCAAATGCGTCTTGCGCGTCCATGAAACGTTCGTGAATTTTTTTACCATAATGCTTCATCGCAAGCGCCATAAGCGGCAGCGGCAGCAATGCCGCAAGCGTAAGCTTCACGCTTATCAAGCCTGCCATAACAATTAGAATCGTAATCATAAATAAGGTCGAATCGATTAACGTCAAAATACCGAAGCCGGCTGTCTGTGCAACCGCTCCTAAATCATTGGTCGAGCGCGCCATAAGATCGCCCGTCCGATTGCGTTCATAAAAGGTGGGGGTCATTCGTAAAAAATGTCCCATTAATCGTGAGCGCAGCAACTTCTCCAGCACAAATGCTCCGCCAAACAGCTTGTAATGCCATATGTACGTAATGACATAGCCTACTACCGTTAGTGCGATCCAGCCGTAAAGCACGCGATTAAAATCGGCTTGACCGAGTAAATCCTGATGTATGCCATCAATCGTATAGCCAATAAGCCAAGGCGGGATGACATCAATAATTCCTGTTAGAACTAGAAGTGTTATAGCAACCGTATAACGCTTCCAATGCAATTTAAAAAACCAGCTTAATTTTTTGAGTACACTAAACATGCTTCTCTACCACACCTTCCGCTATCCATCCAAGCTTCGTTTACCTTCGATTTACTCCCGAGAACACAAAAAAAGCGTGTCGTCGTAACGACACGCTTCTTCCCCTCAAAAAAACGCGACTTAGAACATAGTCAAGTCTCGCGAGGTCATAGAAAAGGCGCATAATTACGATGACGTAATCATGCGCCTCTGATGATGGGGTTTACCCTTTAATCAAAGTGAAACAACGCGCGGATGGATTACGTTATTCATGTTCAAATGATGGTTATTCTTCGCTGCAAATTGATTGTAATCGTAAGTGTTCATGTAACGTAACCCTCCTCTCGCTAAAATATATTAGTCACTTTACCATCCATAGAAATTACTGTCAATACCGATTGGTAAAAAAACAAATTATGCCGAGCAAGATGGCAAATGGAATATATCAGCGATTGACGGTACAAGAACGGAGAAGGTAAAATGTAAAATGGCTCGCAGCAGCCACTTATTTTTGAAAGAAGGTGATTTTACAGCATGCGTATTAGAACTTATGCAATCTGCTTATATATCATCACAATTTACTGGATTTCGTTACATATTCCGAGTATGCACACCTTGTTTTTCCCTACCTTGGGTGCCTTCAGCCTGCTCTTCATCTCGCGTCCATTCGAGAAAGCCGAACTACGCAAAATCGCCGTTGGCGCCGTGCTTTCCTCGCTGATCGGATCTTTATTTGCCCACTGGAACGCGAGCGCTCTTTCGCTGCTTCTCACGCTTATCATCGTTATTTTTTGCATCCGAACCTTCAAATGGAACGCGCCTCCGATTTTGGCCGTCGCACTCATTCCTTTTTTTACACATCCCACGTTATTCTGGGTCGTTCCCTTGTCCGTATGCGGATCGCTGCTCGGGTTATTAATCACCTTATCGGCTGCAGCATATGTCGAGAAAAGGTTTGGTTCCGTGCAATTGCCGTCATTTCTCAGCCGCAAACCAAAAACAGAGTCCGATTCTGTCAATTGATTATCCCTTCCACTCCTCAGGCAAAAGCCGTTGATACTGGGACTGCAAATACCGATCGTCGATGAGCACGAGTGTGCCGCGATCGGTTTCCGAGCGGATGAGCCTTCCTCCAGCTTGCAGCACCTTGTTCATTCCCGGAAATACGTAAGCATAATCGTACCCATTCTTGCCCTGCTCGTTAAAATAATCCTTCAGCATATTGCGTTCTACACCAAGCTGCGGCAAACCTACCCCAACAACGATAACGCCGACCAATCTGTCTCCGACGAGGTCAACGCCTTCCGAGAACACGCCGCCCATCACCGCAAAACCGATCAAGGACTTCCCGCTCCCAGCCTGAAATGCACCTAAAAAACGATCCCGCTCTTCCTCTGCCATATCGGGCGTTTGCAGCAGTACCTCTGCATCCGAGGCCGCTCCTGTTGGAACAGACCATTCCTTCAGCTCCATATACGTCTCATAAACAGCATTCATGTAAGCGTAGGATGGGAAAAATACAAAATAGTTACCCGGCCGCTCACTCATCAGCTCCATAATCAGCTTCGCTATCGGCAGCTTAGATTGATCGCGGTCATGGTACCTTGTAGAAAGCGGATTAATGACTACATCAAGCTGTTCCTTCGCAAAAGGAGACGGCACTGCGAGCGTATAATCATTTTCTCCCGCTCCCAGCATGTCCATATAATACGAGACGGGAGAGAGCGTTGCAGAGAAATAGATATGCGAGCGATAACCCTTACCGACCTGCTGCAGCAATTGAGAGGGATCAAGGCAAAACAGCTTAAGCCGAACATCGCTCTTCGAAAGCTCGATATAGACGACATAACGATCATCAAATAACTTAGCTGTCCGCACAAAATTTTGCGCTGCAAAATAAGTATCCAGCAGCGTGCTGTCTCCGCTAACACCTATAGCTATCGCCTGTTCCGCAGCCGACGCGAACGCATCCACTAATGCGACCAGCTCCTCCGGCAGCTGCCGCTGAATCAAATGCGGCGCCCCATCGCTGCTTTTGCGCAGCGCGATGAAATAATCATTGATTGCCTTGGCGGTGCGATACCCCTCGTTATGCACACCCTTCAACTCTCGCTGCAGCGCAAGAAACGGAGCTTTCGTCAGCTCCGCAGAGAACATCTCCCGCGCTCGATCCACAAGATTATGTGCTTCATCCACCAGCAGCGCTGTCCGTTTCTTCATCTCCGCATATTGACGCTTAAATGAAATGCGCGGGTCAAAAATATAATTATAATCACAGACAACCGCATCCGATGCATACGCCAAATCCAGCGAAAATTCAAATGGGCAAACCTTATGCTTATGGGCATAGGCTTCGATAACAGGCCTCGTCATAATCGTTTCCTGCTCCAATATATCAAGCACGGCCCCATTAATCCGATCATAGTAGCCTTCCGCGTAAGGGCAATGCTCTTTCTCGCAGCGGACTTCCTCCTGGAAGCATATTTTATCCTTAGCCGTAATCGTCACAGCGTGTAGATGCAGCCCTTTCTCGCGCATAAAAATCAGGGCGTCCTCGGCAGCCGCTCTTGTTGTCGTCCTTGCTGTCAAATAGTAAAAACGCTGCAGCATGCCTGCTCCTATCGCTTTGATCGTTGGATAGGTCGTCGATATGGTTTTCCCTATACCCGTCGGCGCCTTCGCAAACAAACGAACGCCTTCCTCAATTGATTTGTAGACCGCTCCGGCAAGCTTGCGCTGCCCTGCTCGGTACGTCTCAAACGGGAAAGCAAGCCCCTTAATGCTCTCATTCCTTAACTGCTCATGCTTGCGGAGCTGCTGCACATAGGGAGCATATCGCGCAGTAATCTCATAAACGTATTGCTCCAGCTCTACGAAGCTGACTTCCCGCATGAACCGCCGCTCTTCCTCTGTTTTCGTCTGCACATAGGTAAGCTGTACACGCATTGCGGACTGTTCATGCTCCTTAGCATACATGTAGGCATAAAATAGCGCCTGCGCCCAGTGGACAGGATAACCGTCCTCTGCTATACGATCCAAGTCACCGCCAGTCGATTTGATTTCATCTACGGTCAATATCGGGTCTGTCCCAAGCAGTCCATCACAGCGTCCGTCCACGACAAACAGCAGATCATCCAACTGGATATCCGCTTTGACATAGACCTCCTTCTGATCCTGCTCACCATAGGTTAGCTGTACTCTCTGATGCGCTTTCGTGCCCTCATGCATCGTATCGATGGCATTTAGCCTTACGTCGATGCTGCCGCTCAGAAATACGTATTCGACTAAGTTTCTCACCGATATCGTGACCGTATCGTTTATCAGCATATTTTCCTTCTACCGCTCCCATAAAGAACATTTGTTCCTCTATTGTAACATAAGCATCATCATCATCGCACAACAGTTATGTTTGTTATTCGCTTGGCGAAGGTACTTATCGCATGTATTAAATCGACAAATAGACGTCAATATTGTATGGAATACAACATAGACGTCTATTATGGAAGCCTTATTCTCCAGCTAATCTATGCGGATCAGTAGTTAGAGCTCTTCCGTCTCATCCTCAGGGTGATTGCCGACACCATTCAATAGGTCAATGCCGTGGAATTCCTCACCGGGAGACGCAGGATCGATCGGACTGTCCTTCGCCATAACATCCGCATCGGGCACCGAAGCCAGCTCCTCAGAAATTTCCTCTGGCGTATCGACCTCGTCGTCCAGCCTCGTACGATTATCCAGCGAAGCAGGAATATGAGATTCAAGCACGTGTGCATCGGGATGCTGCTTCTCCAGCAGCTCCGATGCATGAGGCACAGCTGCGCCACTCGCATCCTCCGTAAACAAACCAAAATCAGGATCGATATCCTTTTCCGTTGCTAGGCTTTTAGCATGCCGCACATCATGTTCATTATCCATTATAAAGACCTCCTTCTTCATATCACCTACCTTATACTACCCACTATCTGGGCGTTTCTAACCATAAACCTACACACAAGCTAATATGGCTATCGTTGCGTTATCCTGGTAAGGCCTTTGTTCTGCAAGCACATGCTGCAAAATAAACGCTGCGGCAAGCGGAGGATATAAGCACGACGCCTCATCCAGCAGCTTATCTGATAAATCGTCATAGAGCCCATCGCTGCACAATATAACTAAATCGCCCGTCAAAAGGTGCAGCGGCTCTTGATTGGCATCGATTTCTGTTATGCGAGGGATACCTAAATAACTTGTTAACAAATGGCGCTCCGGGTGTGACTCGGCTTCCTCCTGTGTTAGATTGCCCGCCAAAACATACTCCCGTAACCGATTCGCATAAATATGATCCCTCGTTAGCGGCATGAGCACTCCGCCTCGAAACAAATAAATACGGCTGTCGCCGGCAGATATCCAGTACAGCTCTCCTTGATGGATGACGGTCGCAATAAGCGTCGTTCCGACACTCCATTCGAGTTCATGACTTAGCGCCATCTCATATACAGCTTGATTGGCAAGATGCAGCGACTGCTCCAATGCCCGCGGGATAGACTCCTCTGTTGATTTTGATATATATTCATTCAGCATCGTTTGCACGGCAAGCTGCCCCGCCTCCTTCCCCATAGCATAGCCGCCCATGCCATCCGCAAGCACAGCAAGCACGCCGTGACGCTCAATAGCTTCTTCATCTTCGAGTGACGAGAAGCCATAAGCATCCTGCTGCTCCTCACGCTCACCAATATGCTGCGCATGACCGGTAATGACCTTCATCGTGATGACAGCATTACGGCTATTCGTTATTAACTCAGCGGCAGCGTTTGCGGCTCCAACGATCTGCTCGATTGAAGGTGTTTTTAGAGGGACGGGTGGCGGCTCCCATGCAGGCGTTACGGCAACCTCTGGCCTTGACTCCGTCTTCGCTCTAGCGGCTTCAACCACTTCATGGCTGCGATTGCTTATGTGACTGTTGCCAGCTGGCAGATCGAATACAATAATCAGGATTAGCAGGGCCCCAAACCCGATCATGCCAATTGCGATCGCTATCTCAATAATCTCTCCTTGCTCACTAGTCCACAGCTGTTCCAGCTGCTTATCCGGAATCGCCGCTACTCCGATATAGACGATTACAAGCAGCAATAAAACAATAGCCAAACCTTTAATGATCCCTCTTCTGTTCATTAGATCCCCGCCTCGCCTCAGCTTGTCACCCACCATCTACCATTTTATTTGCGATAGCAGCGATTTATGCCGAAACCATAAGTAGAAAACGTGCATAATAAGCAACTTCTTAGACAGAAAGGAACCGATGCACAAAAAGAAGGTGCTATTCAAAAAGATAAAAAGCCATGCGGCACGCTCTCATCTGCCCCTGCTCTTCTCAACTAATATTGATCTGCAATATAGGCTTATTTTCATCAAACAAGCTCATTTTTCAAAAATAGAGCTAGAAAGTAGACTTAAAAACTTCATCAACACCACAAATCAGCATGATTTGGAGACGTTTCAGCCAAAATAGAACTAAAATATAGTCTTATTTTCATCAAACAAGCCCATTAATCAAAAATAGAGCTAGAAAGTAGACTTAAACTTCATCAACCCCGAGAATCAGCATGATTTGGAGACGTTTCAGCGAAAATAGAGCTAAAATATAGTCCTATTTTCATCAAACGACCCCACTGTTCAAAAATAGAGCTAGAAAGTAGCCTTAAATTCCTCGTCACCCGCAGATTAGCATGATTTAGAGCCGTTTCAGGGAAAATAGAGCTAAAATATAGCCTTATTTTCTTCAAACGATCCCATTGATGAAAAATAGAACTAGAAATTAGTCTTATACTTCCCCATCACCCGCATATCAGTATGATATGAAACCGTTTCAACGAAAATAGAGCTAAAATATAGTCTTATTTTCAACAAATAAGCCCATTAATCAATAATAGAGCTAGAAATTAGTCTTAAACTTCCACATCACCAGCAAATCAGCTTGATAAAGTGACGTTTTTGCCAAAATAGAACTAAAATATAGACCTATTTTCAACAAACAAGCTCATTGATCAAAAATAGAGCTAGAAACTAGGCTTATGTTTGTTTAACCTCGTTCAGTTAAAATTAGTGAAGCTGTTTTTTTGAAAACAACCACCTAAAAAGAAACAGAGGCTGTTCCAAAAGTAGATTTATCTACCTTTGAAGCAGCCTCTCGATAAACATTGCAGTTGTCTAAGCTAACCCCATTACAAAGCTCATACGATAATATCGCGATAGGACGCCAGCACATTGCCTTCCAAATCCGTCGCAAATAGAACCGAGCGTTCACTCTCCAGCACGAAGCTGTAGCTCTTGTTGGTTTTTGCGTCACGCACAGTAACAGGACAATCCGTACCCGCTTCCGAGATAAAAGTATACAGGCTTCCTTGCTTAAATTGCAGCTTGCTGCCAAAGAGCCCCGGGTGGTCTCCGCCTGCTTCCCATACGATTCCTGGCTTCAAGTCCTCAGCCTCATGCAGCGCAGCCTCATAAAGCGCAATAAGGGTATCCGTACGCTCGTTAAGCTCCAGCGGCAGCGGACACCACATGACTTTGCCTAATCCGTGAGCTACGGTACGAACGGTTGAAATGCCATCCGAATAGCTTCCGCTGCTGTCCAAAGCAATTTCTTTGTTCAGCTCGCCAATCTTCTTGCCTCCGAAAGAAGCTTTGAAGGTATGCTCGCCAATTTGCAGCGTTTCCTCCCGTGATATATTGCTCAAACGATACGGTCCTACAATCGATTCCGCCCGTGAGGTTGGCTTCCAATATTCATCCAGCCCAATAGGTCCGGTGAAGAGCAGCGTGCCTCCATGCGCTTCAACATGCGCAAGCAGCTCCGTCAGCGCAGCATCGCTGAAATTGTGAGCGCTCGGAACGATAATGAGCTTCGGTTTGTCGCGCTGCAAGGTTTCCAAGTGAAACTCTCCAATGCCGCGATGCGGAAGCTTCATCTCGTAGCCCAGCACACGAGTTAAATTCCCTGTCGCTTCGCATGCAAAACGGCGGCTGGAAAAATCATTGGAGTAAGGAAACACTACCGCAATCTCCTCTAGCTGGCGTTCCTCAAACAAGCTCGAAATCTGCCCAATAAATTTGCCAAAATCATAGGATACATCCGCTTCCGGCTTCTGTGTCCCGTCAGCCCGCAGTGCACCGATATTCGACTCGCAAACGTTGTCCATGAAATAGTTTGTATTCCACAGCCACTGCACCGCACCTGCGCCGCCTGCGGCAAAAGCATATGCATATTTGCGCTCCAAGATGTTCCTCAGCTCTTCCTCTGAACGCTTCGCCCGGTTATCCGGCATTTCCACATACATAATGCCCGTTTCTTGAATCAAGGTCGGCTTGCTAGGATCTTTGCCATATACGCTGTCCCATAGCAGCCTGTCATTCAGCCACCAAGTGTGTACGGTTGTGTAATCTACGCTTTCCGCATAAATTAGCGGGGAAGGACGCGGCCCCATGCCAAGCGCCTCGTCTTGGCCAACGGTCACGAGCTGACGCGGGGAAATGGCATGAATCGTTGCCGTAAGCTCCCCTACCCAGCGGTTATGCATATCCATCGTAAACCGTGTATAGTCCAGCCAGCGCGTGTTTTTCTTCAGCTTCTTCACGTCTTGAATATCAAACGCGATGTCCGTTTGCTCCGGCAAGGTGATCGCTTCAAAGTCCGGCAGCTCCGTGCTCGTCATATTCCACCGCGCCTGCAGCTTGCCAATCGATGCGTGCCGCTGCTTTAGCCAATTCACATAGGCTGCTTTTTCAAAAGGATCATGCATGGAGCGAGGCCCTGAGAAAATGCGCATATGATCAAATAATGAAGGCTCATTGATCAAATCCCACTGTACATTGGACGTGTGTTTATGCCTGGATACGATCGCTGCAATAAACCGTTTTTGTGCTTGTACGCTTCTTGGATCGAGATACGGATTTTTGCCTTCCCAAGCTTCGGGAGCAAAGGCGAAGAAGCTGAAGGTCATTTCAATCTCATGTTTAGCCGCTGTCAAAATAAAAGCATCTACAGCTCTGAGCAGCTCTTCCGATGCATGTCCATCCTCGAACATAAGATGCCGCCACGCCGTCCATAAACCGGTACGAATCAGGTTGATGCCGGCTTCCTTCATCGTCGCCATATCTTGATCCCAGATCGCGGCATTTGGCATAGACACGAATTTCCGGCCAACATCCGAGGTCATATACGTCATTCCTACAATCGGGAAGGGAGCGCCATTTTTCTCAAAATAATCCCGACCAACTGCAAGCGGCGTACCTCTCTCCAGCAAATCGCGGTCATACCCCCAGAAGCCCTGCCGCAGTACTCTTTTTTCTCCGCTTTCAGCTTCGGCTTCACATACAATCTCATACAAGCCCGGCTCAATAGCGAGCGGTACACTAAAACTCATATACTCGATTTCGCTTCCAACGCTCACGCTCAACTGATGCTCCCATACCGCCTTAGCCTCTCCTTGCTTATAAATAGAAATAGCCATCGACCAGTTCTCTTGCTTGCTGCTTTGCTCATAGCCGTATGCCGCTTTAATCTGCTGTGCTTGAAGCGTCAGATGCGGTCTCTCTGCTTCATAATAAACAGCGTAGCTCGGTTTAATCCAAAGCTCAGTTACACCCCTCGCACAAAATGCCGCCCATTCTGCAAGAGCATCCGCACCTGCGCCCGACCAGAAACGGTCAGTCAGCTGTTGATTCACAAACAACCAGCGTCCGCCTGCAAAGTCGCCCTTGTTATGCTCGATCAGAACGACAGGAGCCGATACTTCCCGGCCGCCTGCCGACATTCCCTTCAGAAGCGGACGAATGTGTGCATTCATCGGTCCCTGCGAGCCCGTAGCCTGATTCAGCTGATCCCGCTCATGCGTCACATGCAAAATAAGGCCAAACGTAGGTTCAATCGTGAACAAATGCTCCTTGCCCTGCAGCAAAGGCAGCTCCTGATTGTGGCACAATTCAGTCGAGCGCGTATGATCGACAGCAAGCGCTTCATGAATAAATAGTTCCTGATGGTACGCTGTCATCTCCTGCTGGACGTCCCACTGCTCGCCATCCCGGCTCACCGGCTGTTTAAAAGGGGCTCCGCCTGCATGAATCAATCCCCCGCCCCGCTTTACAAAAGCGAGTATTTCCGGCCATGATGCTTTCGGAAAATACGATCCGTGCAAATGAACGAGGCAGTCTACCCCGTCCTCTTTAAGAGCTGCTGACAATCCTTCCGCATCGGTTACTTTAAACAGACTATTCAGCTTTTGAAGTGCCTCTGTATTTGGCGCACAGCCGTCTAACGGAAAAGTAGGGTCATAAAATAGTACTGCTTTCATGGTTCTCGCTCCTATCATTTCTCTATTGTTTATGGATCTTTACTTTCCATGATCCGCTATTTATTGCATAATGGAAGACTAAGCGTCATGATTGAACATGGATTACAATTACGTACTGGAGGCGAACACAGTCGTGTCAAAGCTCACAAATAAGTCAACTTCGTTGTCACGAGCCAAAATAAATTGGAATCATTTGAAATCAAGCTTACTTCTAAAATACGCCTTGTCGTACATACTTATCTTCCTAATCCCTTTGACCGGAGTTACCATATTCGTTTATGAAAACGCAGTCACTGGTCTTCGCTCAGAGATAGAACAGTCCAATGTGAATCAATTGAATCAAGTGAAAATGACGATTGATGACCGGATGAGAGAGCTTCAGGAAATCGCCAGCAAAATAGCTTACGACGAGCAATTAACGCCTTATATGGTTCGTGATCCCTATTTCGGCTGGGAAGCTATTCGTCAACTTTCTACCTACAAAGCCAACAGCAGCATTTTGGAAGATTTATTCCTATATTTCCATGAGGATTCCACTATTTACTCATCTCGCGGCCTTACCAATGTAGATGTTTTATTCAGCCAAACCTATCAGTTTAATCAAGTGAGTAAAGAGGATTTACTTCATGACCTAAATGAAGCCAAAGGTCCGATTATGCGTCCTGCTGAGCAGGTCAACGTTAACTACCGCAAGGAATCTATGCTTACGCTGCTCGTTCCGATTATGCCAAATGATCCTTTTCCTTATGGAACCGTTGTCTATTTGATGGAAGAGTCCAAGCTGACCGGAGTCATGGATTCCATCCTCAACAACTTTTCCGGCAGCAGCTATATCTTTGATCAGGACGGCAAAATGCTGACGGCCAATAATCATGGAGCAAGCATGCCGCAGGGTGACTTAGCTATCCTCTCTGCTTTGCAGCCAGGCATTCACAGCCTGACACTGAACGGCGAGAAGCAGTCTGTTGTTGCTGTGCTATCGCAAGAAAATGGATGGACTTACGTCGCCGCAATGCCGAGCCATCAATTTTTCAGCCGTGTCGTTCACATTCAGACTCTGATTCTACTTGTATTCAGCATCGTCGTACTGACGGGCATTGCCGCAGCTATGTTATTGGCCAAGCGTCAATACCATCCCATTAAAGATTTAATGGAGTTCGCCAAACAAAAGAGCAAAAGCACTGCATTAGATTCAGCAAAAATCAGCAACGAATGGGATTGGATCAAGCAGACCATTCATGATTATAATGCTCGAATAGATATACAGGTGCCTTATGTTCGCAATCAGTGCTTACTGCTTCTACTCAAGCATGGCAAGCCTGACGACCCAGAGATCGAGCAGCTAGTCTTGGATGCAGGACTTGAGCTTCCGCAGGGGCAAGGGTATTATTTCTCTGTTATTTTGGCTTGGAATGCTTCCAATACGGGCGAAAATTCCCGTCAGGAACGCCAGCAGATGCAGGAAATGCTCCATGAATTGGAGCTGCCGGATCTCCATTCGCGAGTTTATGGGATCGAGTTCTCCCCAGCAGAGCAATTTGCGTTCATGGTTAGCCTTATACCATCAGAGTCCGTACCTTTGCAGGAGCAGATTGAACAAATCGTTGAGTCCATAAAGCTCATGATTATGGAAAACTCGCAGCTGCTGCCATCGCTAGGGGTTGGTACGCCATACGAGAATTTGGCAGAGCTTAATCAATCCTTTATCGAAGCGGCTACCGCGCTGGAATTCCGATTGGCAGGCGGTAATGGCCACGTCACTTACTTTGAACACTTGGCAGAGCTCAGCTCGCCTGATACAGAGACCTTCTGGATCTCCAAAAAATCGCTGCTCAAGCTAGAGCAAAGCTTAAAGCAAGGAAACGCAATCGTAGCCAGACAAATGATTAGCAGCATCATCCTTGATATGAAAAACGAGTCATTATCGGTATCCTTACTGCGCTGCTTTTGCTATGACCTGCTAAATGCCTTGCTGCGGGCAGCCTCTGAAATGGGCATGCACAGCGTTATTCAGCATATTTCTGCCTTGGCAACCTTCGATACACTCGAAGAAACCGAACAAAAGCTGAACAGGCTTGCCGAACAAATTTGCGACCAGGTGGAACGAAATACCGAGAACGAGCAGCATTCTTTAATGGACGATATCGTAGCGTACGTGGATCAACAATATGCGGATTACACGCTCAGTCTGGAGCATATCGCCTTGAAATACGCGATCTCAACTTCCTATTTGAGCCGCAGCTTCAAAGA
This sequence comes from Paenibacillus sp. 01T424, assembly GCF_056398745.1. Taxonomy (NCBI): domain Bacteria; kingdom Bacillati; phylum Bacillota; class Bacilli; order Caryophanales; family Paenibacillaceae; genus Paenibacillus; species Paenibacillus sp. 01T424. The sequence goes on from NZ_JBFTPZ010000024.1 coordinate 44,088, forward strand.
AAAAACAGGCCTCAACTTTTCACAATATATTTCGCGCTGCCGTATGGATGAGGTCATGCGCCTGCTGCTGAGCACCGATGCTCCACTTAAAGACATTATTGAGCAAGTCGGATACTTGGATACACCGAACTTTATTCGTAAATTTAAGAAAGAAACAGGCCTTACCCCAGGGCAATACCGTAAGCTTAATGCTCCCGAAGTCCACCATGTGGAGTAAAGCCCATCATTGTCATCATGCTCATAATCAAAGCCAACTCTTAAGCACCGTTTCCGGTGCAAGAGTTGGCTTATTTACTTGGATGTTAGCTCGTTTTCCAGCGGTCGTATGCCGTCTGATAAATCGCCGCCATCCGTTCTCCACCCATTTTCTTGATCGTGCCAACGTATTTATCCCAACCGCTAATCGAATCTTGACCTGTAATAAACTTAGCTTCCATTTGCATAACATACGTGCTCAGGTCAGAGCGAAGCTTTGTAACCTCAGCCGACTCTTCTGCAGTTAAGAACAATGCTGGAAACGGAACTCTTGCACCGCGATCCAACAGCTTTTCTTTATTTTCCTTGCTTACCCACTCATCGAACTCTGTTTTCAAGCCCTTTGTAAGGTCATCACTAATAACCATAGGCGCGGCAATACCATAGTTAGGCGTAAGTGTTGAGCGGTATTCCTCACGATCTCCACCGCCTGGAACAGGCAGCCATTCCTTCGTCATTGAAGCTTTGTCAGTGTATTTCCAGAGCGTACCTTCAGGTCCTTTGTCAAACAGCATTGCTCCATCATAGGAGTACAAATAATCGACCCAACGCATCGATGCTTCCGGCGCTTTGTTGCTGCTCGTAATGGCGAAGGCGCCTGTTGAATAACCTCTATTTTTTGCAATTGCAGGAGCTGCTACCATATCGCTCTTCACAGGGCTGAACAGCACATCTTCGGTGTCTGGCTCGCCGCCAAGTGTAAAGTATGCATGCCACTCCGAGAACAATCCGACTTGATTGTTTTTAGCTTTTGCTTTCTTCTGATCATCCGTTTGAGAGAAGGACTCATGATCGAGCAGTTCCTCACTCCAAAGACGATTCATGTATTCCAGGTACGCCTTGTAAGGCTCTTCCATAGGCGTATAATGAACAACATCCTTGTCATCTACATAAATTTCTTCCTCATATGCGCCAAAAGCTCCTAGAATCCACGTCCGCAAATCTCTCATCTTCGAGGAGGAAGCGAGTGGAATTTCGTCTTTTTGGCCATTGCCGTTCGGATCCTCTTCTTTGACCCGCTTCAAATAAGTGTACAATTCCTCCGTTGTTTCAGGAATTTTCTTAATATCAAGCGCTTTCAGAAAGTCGCCGTTATACCAAAGCGGATTGCGGTACCATGGCTGGTTTAAATCAAATCTTGGCAAGGAGTAGATATGCCCGTCCGGTGCTGTGATGGATTTGCGAATATCCGGGTAAGCCTCAAGCAGCTTCTTCACATTCGGTGCATATTCGTCAATAAGGTCTTCCAGTGGAATAAGAATGCCTTGTCCACCATAATTAAGCTCCTCAGCCTGAGTTAGCTTTGCGCCAAACAATACATTAGGATAATCGCCGCTTGCAAAAACTAGATTTTTTTTCGTATCAAAGCTGTCTCTAGGCGCATTCAAATACTCAAATTTAATGCCCGTCAATTTCTCCATTTCGTCCATTACCGGCATGTCATTCCAGTTCTGAATACCGATGTCCGGCGCCATTAGCGTTAAGGTAAGCTTCTCATTAACGATTGGAAAACCTTCCTTATTCACGTTTGCAGCTGCTCCTGCTCCCGCTCCAGTCGTATTTCCTTTTTCCTTGTCGCCGTTCGAGCCGCAGCCCGCAAGCAATGTAACCGTCATCACACCTGCAAGCAGCAAGGACGCTGCTTTTCTTGATTTGTACATTCTTAAATCCTCCCTTTTTTTCTTCTGTACTATTTAAATGATGCTATATAATAAGCGAAGGAATGATTTCCTTCGTCCATTATCTCACAAAGTCCTTCGGAAAAGCTCCGAACAAGGCAACTAACCCTTTACAGAGCCAATCATGACGCCTTGTACGAAGTAACGCTGCAAAAACGGATAAACGGCAATGATAGGAAGCGTCGATACAATAATGACTGCATATTTGACCAAAGAAGCCGCATCTGCCTTGGAATTCATCGCCATTGCTACTTCACCGCTAACCGCGGCACCCGTAGTCTCTGCTGTCATTTCCTGCAGCACAAGAATTTGACGCAAAATCATTTGAAGCGGATATTTCGCCTCGTCATTCAAATAAATCAATGCAGAGAAATAACTATTCCAATGGCCTACTCCATAGAAGAGAGCCATAACCGCAATAATCGGTGAGGATAGCGGTAAAATAATACGGACAAATAGCTTCAAGTTCGTACAGCCATCCATATGTGCAGCCTCTTGCAGCTCCTTCGGAATCGTAGACTGGAAAAAGGTTCTCGCCACGATGATATTCCATACTGAAGCAGCGACTGGCAAAATAAGCGCACCCATGCTGTTAATGAGGCCTAGGTTTTTAATTAATAAGTAGCTTGGCACAAGGCCTCCGCTGAAGAACATCGTAACTAGAATGATGCCCATGAACAGCTTGCGCCCGATGAAGTCGGTTCTGCTCAGCGCATACGCGGCAGGCAAGGTAACGACTAGATTGAGCAGCGTACCCACGACCGTGTAAATGATCGTATTGAGATATCCGTTCCAAACTTTCGCGTTATCGAATACCAGCTTGTACCCTTCCCACGTAATCCCCTTCGGAAACAGCCACATTTCACCTGAATTGACGTATTTCGGATCACTTATCGAAGCGCTGACCATATAAAGCACCGGGTACAACACAACGATTAGCGCTAGTAGCAAATAAATATAGTTCAAAATGAGAAACAGCTTATCGCCCTTTGATTCTTTTACTGCTGTAACCATACGATTCTGCTCCTCCTTCCTACCAAAGACTGGTTTCGCTTGTGCGTTTCGCAATTTTGTTGACCATGATAAGCAAAAGCGCATTCACGACTGAATTGAACAAGCCCACAGCTGTAGAGAAGCTATACTGTGCATCTACTAGCCCGGTTCGGTAAACAAATGTAGAAATGACATCCGATGACCCCATATTTAATGGATTTTGCAGCAGCAAAATTTTCTCGAAGCCAACGCCCAAAATATTGCCCATGTTCAAAATCAATAAAATGGTGATGGTCGGTACAATTGTCGGCAAGTTGATGTGCAGCACTCGTTTGAATCGGCTTGCGCCATCGACGATAGCAGCCTCATGAAGCTGAGGGTCTACGCCAGACAATGCTGCAAGGTAAATAATTGTCCCCCACCCCGCGCTTTGCCACACGCCTGATAAGACGTACACCGTCTTAAACCATTTAGGATCCGTAAGATAAGCAGCCGGCTCCAAGCCAACCAGCTCGATTAGCCTCACAAGCATTCCCGATGATGGCGACAAGAAAGTGATAATCATCCCGGCCATAACAACGACAGAAATAAAATGCGGTGCATAAGTAACCGTTTGCACAGTTTTCTTAAAGTAGCCGTTCTTAATTTCGTTAAATGCTAACGCTAGAATAATGGGCAGCGGAAAACCGATGGCCAGTTCATATAAGCTAATGCTGAACGTATTCCACAATAAGTCCCAAAAATAATAGGAGTTAAAAAATCTCTCAAAATGCTCGAAGCCTACCCACGGACTTCCCATAATGCCTTTTGTCGGAATGAAGTTCTTGAAAGCAATCTGGATACCGTACATCGGACCATAATGGAAGATAAGAAAGTACAGCATGACAGGAGTCATAAATAAGTAGAGCTCCCAGTTTTGCAGCATCTTTTTTGCGAGCGACTTGTTTCCGCTTGTCTTCTTGTTTAATGGAACAGCTTGCAATTCGTTTCCTTCCATCTCTCTCGAATCCTCCTCTCTCTATGTTGTTATTCGCAGCTTCACTCTACCGGCAACCGGCATTGTAATTGACTAGCGCTTACATTCCAAATTGTAGTCATTTTCACCATCAACGGTAAATATGTATGATCTGCATTGTCATTCGAAAACGCCGTAACCATAGGGTTTTACAGGCTTTTCACAATGACAGTTGTCCTATTTTCACTCATCAGAATGCTCTTAATGTGTTAGATATGCTGTCCAAAAATGGGGTGCAAGTGATACATATTGTGCTTTGCGGATAAATGTGTGAACCTTTCTTACGAATGCCTGTTTCTAAACAGCCGTTATTAATTATCCCTTATGAACACGCATACAATTCCAATCCAATTCAGGAGGCTTTTGACCGTGACAAACAAAACCGCCCATCTTATTTCGCACACGCACTGGGACCGCGAATGGTACATGCCTTACGAATACCACCATACGCTGCTCGCAGAGCTAATGAACGATTTGCTTCGCATCTTGGAAGAGGATGACAGCTTCCGCAGCTTTCATCTGGACGGACAGACGATCATTATTGAAGACTATCTACAGATTCATCCTGAGAAAAGAGAAGTGCTCGAGAAATACATTCGAGAAGGCCGAATTATTATCGGTCCATGGTATGTGCTGCAGGATGAATTTCTGACAAGCTCCGAGGCGAATGTCCGCAACTTGTTGATTGGGCATCAAGACGCTGCTTATTATGGCGTTATTTCAAAGCTTGGATATTTCCCCGATTCCTTCGGAAATATGGGGCAGGCTCCACAAATGCTGAAGCAAGCAGATATTGATACCGCTGTGTTTGGACGGGGCGTTAAGCCGACCGGCTTCGATAATATGGTTGGTGAAACGACCGGCTCCAACTATGAATCTCCTTATTCAGAAATGCACTGGACCTCTCCTGACGGTTCATCCGTGCTCGGACTGCTATTCGCGAGCTGGTACAACAACGGGATGGAAGTGCCGACAGATCCAGAAGAAGCAAAAGCCTATTGGACCAAAAGACTTGGCGATGCCAGCAAATACGCTTCTACGCCAGAGCTTCTATTCATGAACGGCTGTGATCATCAGCCTGTTCAAACCAACTTATCCGAGGGTATTCGCACGGCAAGCGAGCTTTTCCCGGACGTTACCTTTGTTCATTCCAGCTTTGAGCAATATATCGAGGCATTGAAGGGACAGCTGCCTTCTCATTTGACGACGGTCGAGGGCGAGCTGCGCAGCCAGCATACAGACGGGTGGAGCACGCTCGTCAACACGGCTTCCGCTCGGGTTTATTTGAAGCAGCTCAATCAGCGGGGGCAAACCTTGCTGGAGAAAGGCGCTGAGCCTCTAGCTGCACTTGCACATCTAGTCGGCGGCCAAAGCTATCCGCATCAGCTATTGACCTATGCTTGGAAGACGCTTATGCAAAATCATCCTCATGACAGTATTTGCGGCTGCAGCGTAGACGAAGTGCATCAGGAAATGGTGACGCGATTCGATAAGAGCCGCCATACGGCCGAATCCATTGTAGCGGAGAGCCTGAGTGCAATTGCGGGACAGATCGATACGAGCGGAGTTAAAGCATGGGGAGAATCCAGCGTGCCGGTTACTATTTTCAACATGACGGGTTGGGAGCGCAGCGGTACAGTAAGCGCGGAACTCATCGTTGCCAAAGCTTATTTCAAGGAAGGGCCTAACCCTGCTGCCATTGCTGAACGGCTTGAGAAGCTTCCGCTTCATTTGGAGAATGGGGCTCTGCTGGATGACGAGGGTTATGCGATTGCTGCCAAAGTGGAGGATTTAGGCGTTCATTTTGGTTATGAGCTGCCGAAGGATAAATTCCGCCAGCCTTATATGGCTCGCAAAATAAAGTTAACGTTTGAAGCAAGCCGGGTTCCGGCACTTGGCTTCAAAACTTATGCTTGGCATGATTCCGCTGCAGCCCCGGCTTTAGTGGCTAACACATCACTAATCGCCAGCCCAAGCGGCATGGAAAATCAATATATTGCTGTAAGCTTTGAAGCAGACGGCTCTTATAATTTAACGGATAAAGTAACCGGGAAAACATTCCAAGGACTTGGCATTTACGAGGATTGCGGCGACATTGGCAATGAATATGTATTCCGGCAGCCTGAGGGAGAACAGCCTCTTACGACCAAGGGTATTCCGGCAACTATAACCCTTGTTGAGAATGAAGCTTATCGGGTCACGTACGAGATTGTTCATGAATGGGCAATTCCAGCCAGAGCTGATGATACATTCACCACTGAAAAACGAAAAATGGTCCGTTTCCGCGATCGGCAAGCCCAACGAGTCGAGCATAGGGTGCCGATGCGCATCGTCACTCGCGTTAGTCTAGAGCAATCCGGCAGAGGGCTGCAGCTGGAGGCATCCTTCAATAATCAAGCCAAGGATCATCGCCTTCGCGTATTGTTCCCTACTGGGCTGAAGTCGAACAAGCATTTGGCTGACTCGATCTTCGAGGTCGCTTCCCGTGATACGACGCCAGCGGAGGAGTGGATAAATCCAAGCAATGCCCAGCATCAACATGCATTTGTTAGTGTGTCCGACGGCGAACACGGCTTAAGCGTCGCTAATAAAGGCCTTAACGAATACGAAGTGCTTCGCGATGGATCGAATACCATAGCGGTTACGCYTCTCCGTTCTGTTTCTGAGCTGGGAGATTGGGGAGTATTCCCGACACCAGAGGCGCAGTGCCTTGGCGAGCATACCGTAGAGTTCTCCCTATTCCCGCACGCCGGCGATGCTATTTCTTCGGAGGCATTTGTGGAAGCTTACCAATTCCAAGCGCCTTGGTTCCACCTGCAAACCGGAAATCAACAAGGCTCGCTCCCGGCAACCTATGAGCCGCTGAAGTGGGAAGGCAAAGGGTTCGCTTTGTCCGCCTTTAAAGTTTCGCAGCAAAGCGGCGATGTCATTATTCGTTGGTACAACCTTGCGGGCGAGCCGCAGGAGCTGGCGTTTGAAGCTAATTTTGGCGTAGATCATATTTATCAAAGCGATATTTTGGAACGCCGCCAAGAGGCCGCGAGCATTCAGAACAGCTCTGTACGCCAAACCATTGGAAAAGCAAAAATTATAACCTACTCATTACAATTGAACTAATCAGGAGGCAAACCTTATGAAATTACCAGATTCCATTATTAACGTATTGGCTGAGGCGGACCAGCGCCTTGCGCATCGTCCCAAGCTGCAAAAGCTGTTCAAAAATTGTTTTCCAAATACGCTGGAGACAACGATCAAGCTGATGGACGATGGCACAACCTTTGTCATTACAGGAGATATTCCGGCGATGTGGCTGCGGGATTCTACGGAGCAGGCTCGTCATTACATCCCTTATGCCAAGGAGGATGCTGAACTTCAGCGTATTATTAGCGGCGTAATTCGCCGTCAAATGTTCTACATTAATATAGATCCCTATACGAACGCATTTAATGAGACGGCAAGCGGCAAACATTATAATGCTGGCGATCAATCCGATATGACAGCTTGGATGTGGGAGCGCAAATATGAGCTGGATTCCTTGTGCTTCCCTACTCAGCTCGCCTATATGTACTGGCAGGAAACGGGCAAAAGCGATATTTTCGACGATGCCTGCTATCAAGCCTTAAACTCGATTGTCCATGTAATCAAAACAGAGCAGCGGCATGAAGAGAAATCCCCTTACCGCTTCGTGCGTCCAGGCTTTAAAGAAACCGAAACGCTGCAAAATGACGGGTTAGGACTGCCGGTCAACTACACAGGCATGTCTTGGTCGGGCTTCCGTCCAAGCGATGATGCGTGCCTGTTCGGCTACAACATTCCTTCCAACATGTTTGCCGTCGTTATTTTGGGCTATATTCGGGATATTGCGGATCAAGTGTATGGCGACAAAGAATTGGCCGCAAGAGCAGAGAAGCTGCGGCAGGAGATCGACTTCGGCATCAGAGCGTACGGCATCGTCAATCATCCGGTATTCGGCAAAATTTATGCTTATGAAACGGATGGGTATGGAAACTACTGTCTTATGGATGATGCGGGTACACCTGGACTGCTGTCTATTCCTTATTTCGGCTATGCGCCTGTGGACGATCCCATTTATCAGAACACACGCAGGTTTGCGCTGAGCCATGAAAATCCGTTTTACTATGAAGGCAAATTTGCCAAAGGCATTGGCAGCCCTCATACGCCTGCCGGGCATGTATGGCATATGGCTTTGTCGATGCAAGCGTTGACTGCTGATAATAATGAAGAAATAAAAGAGCTTATCGATATGCTCGTGAATACAGATGCAGATACGGGCTTTATGCACGAGGGCTTCCATCCGGACGATCCGTCCGTATTCTCGCGAGAATGGTTCGCTTGGTCCAACAGCCTGTTCGCCATGTTGATTTGCGAGGCGATGGATAGAGACATCGTATAATCTCGTGTACGGGTAAGCTCTCTCACGAATAAGAGGCAGCCCCTTAGGTCAATAACCTAAGGAGCTGCCTCTTCTATTATAGAAGATACGGGAGCATCATAATCTTCTGCTTGCTCAAAATATTATTTTTTCACGATATCCTGTACCGCTTTGTCGAATTTCTCAAGCAATTGATCGCTAGTAATTTGCTTACCGAGATATTCTTGCATTGCTGCACCCCATTGCTGTGTAATGCCGTCAGGGAAACGATCCCAGTTCCAGCTTTTCACTTGCTCAGGATTAGCATTCGCGAAGGTTGCGAAGTCGCCGCCGATTTTGCCTACCGCTTCTGGGTTCGGCTCGATGGAGGACAATGCCGGTACAAATTTGAAATCGGTTGAAATGAATTTTTTGCCTGTTTCCGAAGTAACCATCCAGTTCAAGAAGGCTTTCGCTTCTTCCACTTGGTCGGATTTGCTGTTGACGATCCAGTTGTTCGGTACGCCGGTAAATACGTTAGGCTTGCCTTGAAGAGGGACAGCCATCATGCCAAGGTTAAGCGTTGGATCAATTTCATCAATCATGCCTTGAATCCAATTGCCGTGCTGAATCATGGCATATTTGCCTGCTGCGAACTCCGCTACCTGCGTATTGTAATCCGTTGTCAGCGCATTGTCTTGACCATTCGCGAACATAATGTCCACTAGGCGAATCCACTGCTTCATGATCGGATCATCTTTCAGCTTCACTTTGCCCGCTTTTACATCTTCGATAAATGCCGCAGGATCAGCTTGGTTAGCAAATGCGATATTTAGCGTATGAATGCCCATCGACCACCACTCCGAAGTAAGCGCGAATGGAATGATGCCAGCATCCTTCAGCTTTTTAGCTGCTGCTTCTAGATCCTCGAGCGTTTGCGGCAGGTCGGTGATGCCTGCTTTTGCAAATAGATCCTTATTATAGGTGAAGCCATAAGCTTCAAGGTTCATCGGCATGCCAAGCAGCTTGCCGTCACGCGTAATTTGCGCTTTCGATGCTTCAACCAAATCCTTTGCCCAAGCCTCGCCAGTCAAGTCCGTCGCACGGTTCACGTAAGGATCGAAGCCTGCCCAGCCGCTTGAGTTGAAAATTTCCGGCTCCTCGCCGGCAGCCAGCTCTGCTTTCAGCAATGCGCTGTAGTCTTCCCCGCCGCCGTGTGTCTCGATTTCCACTTTTACGCCGGCTTCCTTCTCGTATTCAGCAGCCATTTTGGCAAGTGCATCAGCTATCTCTACCTTGAATTGAAACACTTTAATGGTAACGTCCTTCTTCGGCGCTGCCGTCGCTTCTGTTCCACCGTTTTTTTCAGTTTCTTTTGGTGCATTTGTTGCTTTCCCGCTGTTGCCGTTGTTGCTTCCACAGCCGCTTGCCAGAACGATGAGCATAATAGCAGCTAGCATAAGTAAGGAAACTTTTTTCATCTTATGACCTCCCGCAAATTTTATATATCATTTCGTTTTTGTATCGCTTACATCGTCATTATAATTGTGCAACAACGTGGCACAACACCGAATATATTGTACTTCTAGGTGTAAAATGTTGATAACTTCCATAATAAAACTTTTTATCGTTAACCTTTAACTGAACCGGCTGTAATTCCTTCAATAATGTGCTTTTGCAAAAATAAAAAAAACAAAATAATCGGAATCGTACTAAGCGTGAGTGCAGCCATTGCGAGATCCCACTTGCGCAAATATTGGCCAAAAAACTTTTGCACGGCGAGCGGAATCGTAGTCAGCTTATCATTTATAACGAGCACTGGCAGCAAATAATCATTCCAAATCCACAGCACGTTCAAAATAATGACCGTTACCGTGATCGGCTTCAGCAGCGGAAACACGATACGCCAGAACACGCCATAAGGTGAGCAGCCATCCACAACCGCCGCTTCCTCTACCTCTAGCGGAACAGATTTAATGAACCCATGATACAGAAACATCGACAAGGAAATGCCGAAGCCCATATAGCATATAACGATACCATACAAATGTCCGCGCAATTCGAACATCGACGTAATGCGCATCAGCGGCAGCATAACCGATTGGAACGGAATGATCATGGCAGCAATAAGCACCGTCAGCAATATTTTATTAAAGGTCGTCGGACGCCTAACTAAGCGATAAGCCATCATGGAGCTGACGATGACAAGCATAAGGACGCTAATCGAGGTCACCATAAACGAATTCAGAAACACCGTCGGAAAATCGATAGCAACCCATGCGCGCTTGAAGTTGTCCAGCCCCAGCTTCTCCGGCAGCGAAGCGGCGTTGAGCAAAATAAATTTGAGCTCCTTGAACGAGTTGATGATCAAAAAGTAGAACGGTGCCAAGAAAATGAGCGCAGCCGCGATACCTATAATTTCGAGCAATAAAATGAGAGGTGTATAGCGCTGTTTGTTTTCCATTACGCCTCCACCTCCTTCTTCTTCGTGAACCATACCTGCGTGACCGTAATTAAAGCTACGCCGAAGAAGAAAATCATCGCTTTCGCTGTTCCAAGTCCATAACGGTTGTTAACTAGCCCTTCGCGGTAAACGTTTAGCGCGATCGACTCCGTTGCATTGCCAGGACCGCCAGCGGTCAGCGACAGGTTCAAATCGAACATTTTGAACGAGTTTGATGTCGTAAGGAACAAGCAGATCGTAATGGCTGGCATAATAAGCGGCACGGTGACTGAACGCAGCATTTGCCAAGCTCCTGCCCCGTCGATTTTGGCGGCCTCGATTAAATCCTTCGGCACACTGATCATAGCTGCGATATAAATAATCATCATATACCCTGCCGTCTGCCATACGAATACGATAACGATGCCCCAGAAGGCAGTATTTGGAGTACCTAGCCACTGAAGGTTAAAGAATCCGAAGCCCGTCGCTTCGCCGATGGCCCGAAAGCCCCTTACGAATATAAAATACCAAATGTAGCCGAGCAGCAGTCCCCCGATTACGTTAGGCAGAAAAAATACGGTTCGCAAAATGTTGCGGCTCTTCAGGTTTCGCGTAAGCAGCAGAGATAACAGAAATGCCAGCAGATTGGTGACGATAACCGCGGCAGCCGTAAACTTAGTCGTAAACCAGAATGCATTCCAAAAACGCTCATCGTCCGAGAAAATCTTAACTATATTTTTCATTCCTACCCATTTGGCGTTGCCGAGGTCCATCCCGTTCCATTCCGTAAAGGTGTAGTAAAAACCCATCACGAATGGCGCAAGCACAATCAATATAAAGGCAATGAGTCCCGGTCCAACAAATACCGTTTGCTGTACCCATTCGTTCCACTTGATTTTTTTGGACATCATTCTCGTCCCCTTTCTCTTCCCTATGTGTCAATGTATCTGTTGATATTCACAGTATAAAACCGAGTCCCCCATCAAACCACAGAGGATGATGATAAGGTAGGTGGACTATATTGACCATCCGCAGCAGGATCGGTTACTGTGTTTATGCAAGAGTGACTTAGACAGAAAGCGGGCGATTGTGATCATGAATACGATTAAGCCATTTAACACGATTCGCAAAAAGCTCATGCTTTTGCTGCTCGCAGCTACGATTTTGCCGATTGCAACCTCGATGATTATCTCTTATAATGCGACAACCAAATCGATTACAGAGGATGCGATTGCTCGCAACAATCGACTGCTGTCGCTCGGGAAAACCAACATTATGAACTACATGAACAACATCAATCAGAAGTCGCTCGCTGTCTACAACGCAATGAACGTTCCGCGCTCTTTGTACTATATTTTGGAGCACAGCATGGAGGATGAGGTATTCCCGAACGATATTACCGACGTCATTCGCAATCGCAACCTGCTGAAGGATCATTTGTACAACATGTATCAAAGCGTCAGTGAATTTCATAAAGTAAGGCTTTATGCGGTCAACCAAAACGCAACGTATCTACTATGGAATGACGACATTAAGGTTGGGCGAAATAATGTTCCCATTCCACAAACCTTTAAGAAAGCATATATAGAGCCTACACATATGAGCCATAATTACGGACTCGTTGACCTCAAATCTTCGGCAAGCGAGGAAATGGTATTTACGCTCCATCGTCCGATCTTCCTCGCCCCAAGTGATGAGCTGCTTGCTGAATTATCTATCGATGTAAGATTGAATGTATTAGAGGATTTAAATCGCCAGCTCTATGACGGCGGTGAGGAAAGCTTCTATATCGCGGATTCCAATGGTCAAATCGTGCTTTCTTCAGATAAAAACGAAATCGGTACGCCTGCTAAACAGAGCTGGCTGGGGACGATTTTGGGCTCTGGGCAAGACAGCGGCCATTTTGACTGGAAAGAGGAAACGTTCAAAGGCATGATTTTTTATGATCGGATTAAGACGCCTTACATGGACTGGTATTTAATCAAACAGACGCCCTACAAGCATCTCTTCAGCGCTGCTGATCGGATTGCCCGCATTAATACAGCAGTCGGAATCGCTTTTCTAGCCATTGTCGTGTTAGCCACTTTGTTCATTTCAATTCGGTTTACGAAGCCGCTGATTCGCTTAATCGGTTACGTGAACAAGATTGAGACGGGCAATTTGAATGTATCGATCGACATACACAGCAATGATGAAATCGGCCTGCTCGCAAGGCGGTTCCGCTCGATGATGCAGACCATCAACAATCTCATTTTGACCGAATATCGGCTTGAGATTGCCAATAAAACCAATGAGCTGAAAGCGCTGCAAGCTCAGGTGAATCCACACTTCCTCTATAATGCGCTGCAATCGATCGGTACCGTTTCACTGCAGCACGGCGACACCAAAGCGTATTCACTCATTACGTCTCTTGGGAAAATGATGCGCTATCAAATGAACGCCATGGATTCGGTCGTGGAGCTGCGCCGGGAGCTCGACTATGTTCAGGCCTATCTCGATCTGCAGAAACAGCGTTTTGATACAGCTCTCCATGTGCAGCTGCTAATTGACGAGCAGACAAGGCAAATACTCGTTCCAAAAATGATTTTGCAGCCGCTGCTCGAAAACTTTTTTAAGCATGGGTTTGTGCAATCATCGGAGGAGCCTTCGGAGCTTCTGATTACCAGCGGTTTGGATAAACAAGGGGAATGGCTTTCGATTACTGTTCAAGATAATGGCTGCGGCGTGTCCGAGGATCGGCTGCAAGAGGTGCGGCTTCAACTGGAGAAAATGCCTCCAATCGGAACCGGGCAGCCGAATGATCAAGAAGAAGGCGGCATTGGCCTGCCTAACGTGCTTTCGCGTCTGCGCCTGCATTTTAACAAAACAGCTGCTATGGAGCTGCGTCACGTGAAGCCGCATGGCTTTTCCGTTACGATTCATATTCCGCTGGCAAAGGAGAATGAACGATGAAGGCATTAATCATTGACGATGAGAAGCATGTGAGGGAAGCGATACGGCTGCTCGTCCCTTGGGATGATTACGGCATCGATACACTGCTTGAGGCACAAGACGGTATCGCCGCTACTGCATTAATTCGCACGGAACGGCCAGAAATTATTTTTACCGATATGATGATGCCCAATATGAATGGCACGGAGCTGCTGCAATGGGCGGCCGAACATGCGCCTGCCAGCAAAATCATCGTCATTAGCGGCCATGACGACTTTAGCCTCGTTCGCCATGCGGTCAAATACGGCGGAATCGATTATATTTTGAAGCCCATTGATGCGGAGCAGCTCGTTAGTGCATTAGCGAAAGCAGTGAGCTGCTATACCTTGGAGGAGCAGGAGCGATGCCGCAAAACGAGGATGAATATCGAGCTTAATCAGCTTAAGCCGATGTACTTGGAGCAATATTTTTCAGCAATGATCAACGAACCTGGCTCCTACTCTAATTTTGCTGAAACACTCAGACTGGAGTTAGGGATTACGAAGCCTATACCTCGTGCACGTGTTGCACTGGTCAAGCTTGAGCTTGCTTCAACGTTCATCAGAGAGAAATTTGCCTCAGGACTCGATTTGCTGCTGTTCTCTTTGACGAATATTTGCAATGAATTTCTAAAGGAAAAAGAAATCGGCTTCGCGCTTCGCCACCGCGGACAGGAGCAGGAGCTATTGCTGCTGTTTTGGGGAGATGGCGAGCTGGCGCCTGCGTTAATCAAGGAAATGAACGATGCGATATTTGTGATATTGAAGACGCGGTTTCATTTTGGACTCGGGCATGCTACAGCCTTTCCTTCATCAGCAGCCACCGCTTATCAACAAGCGAAGCATGCGCTTTTGCGCCGGAATTTGCTCGTTAACGATTCGTATTGCCATACTTTTGAGGCAGCTGTCCATCAGCACAAAAACACGCTTCTGCTCTTTAGCGAGCATGAAGAAAAAATAAAATTTGCTGTGCAGAGCGGCAACAAAGAACAAATCCGCCGCGCTTTAAAGCCTTGGTTCGATTCACTTGATCAAGCAGGATTCATCTCGCAAGAGCAGCTAATGAACTGGCGTCAGCAATTCGAATTCGCCAAATCTATATGGGAATACAAAAGCGACAAAAACAAAACTGGAAGCAAATCAGATTTAATTGAGGATCAGGCACTCTTATCCTTGGATGCCAATGGATTTTTTGATTACGAGCTGTGGAAACAGGGCGTTTTTATAGAAACGTGTGATGTTTCCTTGCGTTTGGCTGAACATGACAAGGAACGCAGTGTCATTGAGGACATCGCTGCCTATATTGAACAGCATCCTCACGAGGAGATCACGCTGCAGGATATATCCGAGCGCTTTTATTTAAGCAGAGAATACATTTCGCGCAAATTCAAGCAGGAGACGAATGGCAATTTATCCGATTTTATTGCGGAGGTAAGGATCAAGCGGGCAAAGGAGCTTTTGGCGAACGGGCAGTTAAAGATCGCTCAGGTTGCAGAGCTGGTAGGCTTTCAGGATGAGAAATATTTTAGCCGCGTCTTCAAGAAACGTACGAACTGCTCTCCGAACGACTATAGGAAACATCATTACAGCGGGGATAGTTAGCGGGAAACTGCTTTTGCTAAGGGATTAAAGTCGCTCCATAAACTGATTCAAAGGCAAAAAAAAGCTGAGCTTCGTTCAATTGGCGTTAACCAACCGAGCAAAACTCAGCTTCTCTTTGTCTAAGAAAGACACCTACATAATCGGTGTACCCTTCTTCAACGTCTTCATGTCACTATTGGAGTTATTGAGCGCGGGCAGCATCTTCTCGCCACTGACCATTGGTTCATGGCAGATTAAACAAGTAGGAACGTGATCAAACGCAAAGTTATCGCGCATCCAACTGTTGCACCCTTCCGTCTCGCATGTCCATACCTTCGTGTTTTCTTCCGGAATTTCTTCAAGCGGTTTTTTACGATTGTACATATGGTCAGCCCCCTTCGCGATAAAAAAGGAAAAACTGCCTCGAACTTAGAGTAAGGGGCAGTTATCATTTATAAACAGCAGTGTATTGTGAATATTTGCTTCAAACTTGCAATTGATTTTATTGTACCATATTTCGTCCAATAAAGGCAAATATCAGCCTATATTTTAGCGCCTTTTTTTTGGAGAGTGGCAGTAATGCGCAAACAGCTGCTCAATCGGTTTGAAATACAAATGCCCATCCTCCCAAGGTTGAAAATGAAGATCCATTCTAGAATCGCTCCAATTGGCAGGAGTCCCTGTCGTACTAAGCTTCCCCGGCAATATGGGCTCCTCGACGACGGCAGGAAATTCCTGATAACCAAACAGTAAATTCTCATGCATCGCAATGATTTCATACTTCGGCCCATGGAAAGCCCGCTCCTCTTGGAGCTGATAATGAAAATAAATATAGCTTGCTGCCATATCCGGCTTTAAATGCGCCACTCTTCCAACACGCCGTTCAACTGTTTCTTTGCGAAGCCAATGATCAAAGCTGGCTGGTTCGTTGAAATGGAAGACATCAATCATCGGAATCCATTTTCGCGCAGCTGACTGTCCGGGCCAATTCTCCAAAAAAGCAGCCATCTCTGGAAGCAGCTCTTCGGGCTCGAGCACTCGATGGATGCACTCACAGTAAATGAACACATTTCGCTCCCATTGGAAACAGCCAACCGTCATAATCTCCCCTTGCTCTATTAGCTGCTGTACAGCATCTGACTGTTTCGCCGCTTCGATGGCTTCCATCTCGAAGCCTTCTTTCATTTGCGCCCTCGCTATGACTCTAAACATGATTATTCTCGCTCCGCTCGTACGATCAATTGAAGTGCAAATTTAAATCTTCCCTATATAGTTAACGTAAATGACTTTATCAAAAGGGTAGTACATATCGGTATCATAAGGGAGCCCAATGCTACAATCAATCGATTTTCTCAAAATAAGTGACGCTAACGCCAGTTTTTTTGAATGTTGGATATTCTAATTAAGGAAGTTGGAAAGAATGCCAAAAAAACGAGGAGGAAATACAATTGGAAAGCACAAGTGAGTTTGTCCAAAAGGTACAGGCTACGCAGCGTAAAGCCGAACTCAACAAAAGAAGAAACGGCAACGGCAACCCTGCAGAGAGACTTGTAAATAAGCAGCACAGCACCAATAAATAAATGATTGGATAAGGCTTCGATAGGGTGCTGTCGCCGCAGGGTGGCAGCACCTTTCTTGCTTTGCAGAGAAGGTCATTTCTTTCAGCAGCTGGACAACTCCGACATGTATGGACACAAATAAAAACCAGCCCTACATGTGGAAGCATGTCTGACTGGCCTATGTGTACAGCAAATTGATAATTGCACATGATTGCCTTGTGCTTTTAAACCGAATACTCGTGAGGGTAGTAGGGGATATGAGAATCCGCTACAATCGTGAGACTGTTCTCATCAGTGTTATATTCAACTGGACCGTCTTTGACGTAATACCACGTCTTTAACGTGGGCTTATCATCAAACTCTTGGAAAACAAACACGTTCAGCTCCGCTTTATGTGCAAGCAGCTCTTCGATACTTTCGCTCCATGGCACAGAAACCGTGAATCGCCAGCCTTCCCCCTGTGGAACAAGCGTATAGGGCACTTCCAGCTTATTCGAATCAATAAACATCCGTCCACCCACCGCATGTTTAACAAGAAACGTTTGTTTCATTTTTATCCCTCCTTAAAGTTTGCGAATGCAAACTTACTTCGAAAGCGTATGCTTAAAGTTTGCGAATGCAAACTTACTTCGAAAGCTAAGGCAAATCGATCAGCATAAAAAAGGCTGGAGCCGCAGCGGTGAGTGTAAGCTCCTCAGCTGCCTCAATTTGTGCCTCATCACCGGTCATTAGCGTTTCGCCGTGAACCGACAGTTCACCTTCAATAATATATATAAATTGCTTGCGTCCCGGATCGACAACGTATTCGAGCTGTTTTCCTTGCTCCAGCTTGCTCAGATAAATCGTCATATTCTGATTTATCGAGGCAACCTGTTCCAAAACCTGATTTGAAACGACAGGAAGCAGTGCATTATGCAGCTTGTCTACATCGAATCGGCTCGCTTCATAAGAAGGTTTCGTTCCTCGTTCCTGCGGCATGAACCACAGTTGGAGCAAGCGCAGCTCTTGATCTTCTGATGCGTTAAATTCCGTGTGGATAACGCCCGTGCCAGCTGACATCCGTTGCACCTCGCCAAACGAGGACACGACAGAGTTGCCCATGTTATCCTCATGTCTAATGCGACCATTCAATGCGATAGATACGATTTCCATGTCGCTATGTGGATGCGCGCCAAAACCTTTTTCCGGAGCCAAATAATCGTCATTGCACACACGCATCACACTAAAGCCTGTTCGATTCGGATCATGATAAGCTCCGAATGAGAAGCTTGGGTGGCTGCGCAGCCAGCCTAGATCCGCCGAATGCCGCGATGCCGCGGGGAATACGTCGATCATCGTCTCTCCTCCAAACAAGTTTTTATTTACTTACTTATATATAGCAGTTTTTCATTCTCTGAGCAAGCTTAAAATTGAACAGCGTTCAGCAGCGGCTCGAAACCATCGATATGGCAGCCTACTATATCTCCGCCGCGAATAATGACAGCACCTGGTGTTCCAGTCATCATAATGTCGCCCGGCAGCAGCGTCATCACTCTGGAATGAAAAGCAACAGCTGCAAAGGGGCGAAACTTCATATTGAATACCTTATTGCGATGTGCGACCTCACCATTAATTGCGGTTTCCACATTCAGCTCTAACAAATCAGGAAACTCATCCTTCGTAATAAACTCCGGCCCGAAGCTGAAAAAGGTATCGAAGCTTTTGGCCCTCGATAAAAACCTCTGATGTCTAGCATGAATATCAGCTGCCGTAA
This sequence comes from Paenibacillus sp. 01T424, assembly GCF_056398745.1. Lineage (NCBI taxonomy): Bacteria > Bacillati > Bacillota > Bacilli > Caryophanales > Paenibacillaceae > Paenibacillus > Paenibacillus sp. 01T424. The sequence continues at coordinate 62,707 of NZ_JBFTPZ010000024.1, forward strand.
CATCAATTGTCGTCGTATACCCGGCAATGACGTCATACACTTCAGCTTCTGATATATTTTTGCAGGTTTTTCCGATAATAATGCCGAGTTCAGCTTCTGCTGTGATTTTCCCAACTCCCTCTGGAATTTGTATCGCATCAAGCGGGCCGATAATCGTCGTATCCGGCTTGATGAAGCTGACTGGCTCTTCATTTGGGTCCGCCAACGCTAATTCTGCCGCATCCTTTACGTAGTTCATGCCGATACCCCAAATTTTGCGAGGGTGACGGTATAGCGGAGCGTACTGTACCTCCTCATAAGGAATCGCCGGCAATCGCTTCAACTTTTCCTTCCCTGCTCCTTCGTACCATTTTGTTAAAAACTCCAGCTCGCCCAAACGAATAAGCTCGAACAGCTCTGTACTCCAGCTGGCATTCTCCGCCTCATTAATCGTTTCTATAAGAACAAGGCCCTTTGCACTTGGTATCGCAGCGAGCTCCTTGCCATTCCTTTTTACTGTTGATATTTTCATTGCCAGCAGCTCCTTTTCTTTAGCTTAATGGCTTTATTCGTATCGAGACGTGATCAGCGACCCATTTCAACAGCCTCATATCCTGACTTCTTCCCGCAATGAAGGAGAGGCCAATTGGACAACCCAGCTCGCCTGCAATCGGAACCGTAACCTGCGGCAGCCCTGCCAGCCCTGCTAAACAGCTCATTTCGAGCGTTTGAGCACGACGCTGCTCAACCTCCAAGCCCGATAATCCGAGCAGCGGCGCTATCGCAGGCACGGTCGGCACAACGAGCACCGTATCCTCTCCAAGCCATCCATCCATAAGCGCCCGCGCTTCATCCCGAATGGTGAAAGCTGTACCACTATCCTCTTCCCGCAGCGTGCTCGCCCAAGCAAATCGCTCCGCTATGCCCGGTCCGAAGGCAGGCTGCTCGCGCAATATCCAGTCCCGATGCTCACGCCAAATCTCTAATCCTTGAATGATACGAAAAGCATTCACCCATTCTCGCAGCCCGTTTGGCGCAATGATGGCTTGTTCATGCCTCCGGGCTAGATCATGCAGCATTGGAAAATATTGCGACAAAGCTGTAGATGTGTGCTCATCCGTCAATGCCCATACATCCTTCGCAAACACCATTCGCGTGAATGTCTCCTTACTGCTCCCTTGTTCATCAAGCAGTACACTGCCCACTTGAAGCAGTGTCTGCGCATCTCGGGCCATCCAGCCTACCGTATCGAAGCTAGGCGCCAGCGGTATAAGCCCATTCGTATCCACTGCACCATGCGTAGGCCGTATTCCATAAATTCCACAATAGGCGGATGGCACTCGAATGGAGCCTCCCGTATCCGTACCTATAGCGAAATCTGCTAATCCTGCCGACACCGCAACAGCTGATCCGCTGGAGGAGCCTCCGGGTATTCGGCCAAACGCTTTAGGATTCACCGGTGTTCCATAATGGGCATTTTCCCCGTTAATGCTGTACATCAATTCATCTGTAATGGTTGTTCCTTTTAATGTCGCTCCGTTTCTAAGCAGCCGATTTATGACCGAAGCGTGCTTATCCGCCTCGTCATGTGTTCGCAGCCAATCAGGATTGCCTGCACCAGAGATATGCCCAGCAATATCGAATACATCCTTTGCCGCATACGTTTTACCGCTTAAGACACCTTCAGCTAAAGGCTCTATCTCAAGCTGTTCCGTCGCATACGCATTCCAGCTTTGCTTCATCAAGATCCCCGCCTCCTCTTTACCATCCCATTGCTGCGCCATCGCAGCGCGGATCCGATCCGCCTTGCAGTAATCCTTGCTCATCTCGCATAATCGCATGAGCATGGCCCATAATGCCGTCGAAGTCCTTCACTTTCTTTACCGAGTGACCTGCCTGCGCCAGCGATGCTAGTACGTCTGCAGAAACACGTCCTTCTATTTTCAGCTCCTGCGTTGGCTCTCCCCACGTTCGGCCCCATACCCATCTAGGTTCATTTATCGCTTGCTGAGGATCCATGCCATAATCAATCATCCGGGTAAATATCGCCGTTTGCGTCTGAGGCTGGCCCTCGCCGCCTTGCGTGCCATACAGCACAGCAGGCTTGCCATCACGACATGCCATCGCTGGCATTAAGGTGTGGAATGTCCTTTTAGCTGGCTTCAGACTGTTTACATGATTCGGATCAAGCGAGAAAAACGAGCCGCGGTTTTGCAATAAAACACCCGTATTGCCCGCTACGACGCCCGATCCAAACTCGAAGTACAAGCTTTGAATGAAAGAGAGGGAATTCCCTTCCTCATCTACAACTGCTGCATAGGCGGTGTCGCTGCCCAGCATCTCTGATTTCTCGCATGAAGCATGATTTAACTCAATTGAAGCAGCTAGCGCTGCCGCATATTTTTTATCCAAGAGCCGCTCAAGCGGTATGCTCGTAAATGCAKGGTCTGATAAATATTTGTTCCGGTCATGGAAGCTTAGCTTTAGTGCCTCGACGCATAGATGATAATAATTATGGGAGCCATGTTCAATTTCACCGAGCTTAAACTGCTCTAGTATTTGAAGCGCCATAATAGCGGAGAAGCCTTGTGAATTGGGAGGCATCTGATGAAGCGTATATCCTCGGTAAGTGCCCTCAATCGGGAGCACCCAGTCGCCATGATGATCCGCAAAATCATCCTCGGCAAGCAGACCATTTTGTTTGCCCAAAAAACTCGTCATTTCCTTTGCAGTTTCGCCTTTATAAAACTCATCGCGCCCAAATTCAGCTAAACGGCGCAGCGTCTTCGCAAGCGCAGGCTGCTTAAATCGCTCGCCAACCTTAACCACCTGCCCGTTTGGCAAGTATATATCTGCTGTTTCGAGTGTTCTTGCAAGAACGATTTCATTATGAACCGTATTTTGATATTGATCATTCGACATAGGGAAGCCATTCGCGGCGTAATCAATAGCGGGTGCCAGCACCTGCGCCCAGTCCAGTCTGCCATACTCTCGGTGAACCGCATCCCAGCCATCTACCATGCCGGGCACCGTTACGATACTGCCAATGCCCCGATTCGGAATCGCCGCCAAGCCATCGTAAGCACTAATACTAGCTTTATAACCAGATCGGCCGCTGGCATTATAGCCGCGCACCTTTCCTTCACTATGATGATAGCCGAGCCAGAAGGAGTCTCCTCCAAGGCTTGTCATATGCGGATAAACGACGGCGAGACATGCGCTCACAGCGACAGCTGCATCGTAAGCATTCCCACCTTGCGCAAGCATACGAGCGCCAGCTGCAGTAGCTAAATAATGAGGGCTGACAACCATAGTTTTGGTTCCGATGACCGATTGATTCATATCTACCACCCCTAAAAATGGATATAACTCTAATCAAACTCGCAATTCATTATTAATATGTTAGATAATATAACATTGTGTATTCTTTTAAAATACCACCTCAGAGAATGATAGGCAATAAAAATGTAACTTCTTTTTATTAATTGTGTTGAAAACGAATGGTGATGTGTATATATTTATACATATGGTAATTAAAACTCGGTATTACAAGACACCTTGCAAAATAATGAAATAAAATTGGAGCTGATGAACAAGTGCAAGAAAAGCTTATTGATGAACCAAAAATCATGGAAATTGATGATATCGATCGTAAAATCATTGCTGAGCTCAATATTAATGGAAGAATATCTTACACAGACTTAGCGAAGGAGATTGGATTATCGCGAGTAGCTGTCCAATCTCGGATTAATGCGTTGATGGACGGCGGCGTCATCGAACGATTCACGGCCGTCATTAACCCTGAGCGAATCGGTATAAATGTATCGGCTTTTTTCAATGTAGAGGTAGAGCCTAAGCATCTGCACGCCGTTGCTGATCAGCTTTCGACAGAGCCGTTTGTCACAAGCCTCTACCATATGACTGGACCGAGTAAACTGCATATGCATGGTCTGTTTCGCAACAATCAGGAGATGGAGCATTTTCTCAAAGATAAGCTTTACACACTGCCCGGCATTATGAGCGTCGATTGTCAAGTGTTAATCAATCGTTACAAGAGTCGAATGGGAATGAGGCTGTAGATGATGGCTGGCAAAATAATGAATAACCGCTACATGCAGCTTTCATGGGCGATGATGAAGACAGGTATTCTTGGCTACGGGGGCGGCCCGTCCGTTATCCCGCTGATTCGATACGAGGCAGTTACGAACTATAAATGGATTGAAGATGAGGAATTTGGCGAAATTCTTGCGCTTGCTAATGCACTGCCAGGTCCGATCGCAACAAAGATTGCCGCCTATTTAGGGTATCGCGAAAAAGGTACTCTCGGTGCCATCGTGTCTGTTCTCGCCCATATCATCCCTTCTGCTGTTGCGATGATTCTGCTATTAACGACGGTTCAATTCCTCAGCAGCGCGGCCTTCATACAAGGTATGATCGGTGCGGTAACGCCTGTCATCGCTGTCATGCTTGGCATGATGGCCTATGAATTCGGAGAACGTGCCGTCAAAGGACTTGGCAAATACGTCGGTTTTGGCTTTTTTGCATTAGCATTTGGACTGCTGCAAGGCATTCATATTCATCCTGCTATCGTCATTCTTTTATTTCTTGGTTACGGTGCTTTTCATCTAAAAACAGTTGCAGCCCTTCAGCGCAAAAAAAAGCAGAAGCAACTCCGAAGCAGCCAGCAGAAGGAGGGCGTAACACGTGGAATGGATTAATTTAATTATCGGATTTTTTATTGCTAATGTGCTTGGCTACGGGGGCGGACCAGCCTCCATTCCGCTTATGTACAGGGAGATTGTAACGAATCATCAGTGGACGACACCAGTAGAATTCTCAAACATACTGGCGCTTGGCAATGCACTCCCAGGTCCGATTGCGACTAAAATTGCCGCCTTTGTCGGCTACGATGTCGGCGGCTGGATCGGCTTAATTGCCGCATTAGCTGCAACGATTGTTCCATCCGCTGTTGCGCTCATTCTACTTCTTAAGGTGCTGCAGAAGCATCGTCAATCGCCTGTAGTCAAAGGAATGACGCTGCTTGTACAGCCCGTAATTGCCATAATGATGCTGCTGCTTACATGGCAAATGGCTGAAAGCTCTATCGAATCGATCGGAATTGTGCAATCGCTCATTATTGCAGCAGTCGCTTTCTGGGCGATGCAGTTCCGCAAAATTCATCCTGCCATCGTCATCGTTATCGCATTCGCCTATGGCGGTCTTGTTATTCCTCATTTGAACGTACTATAAATAACTAATAGGGCGAATCCCAGTAGCAAATGTCTAGTGGGGTTCGCCCTATTTTTTCATGAATATAACGATTAATCAAAAAAGTTTATAACATGGGTGAGTGCTGCAGGAATAACAATCAGTTTATTTTTTTTATAGTTGATAGCAGAAGATAAATCTAAGAAGAGGAAAGAAAACCTGCGAAAAGCCTTATAAAATCAAGGTTTTTTGCGGGTTTTCATGTTTTTATCAAGCCCTGCTCCCTACCATTGACAAATGAACGGAGCGAACGCTCCAGGGAGGGAAAGGAATATGTCTATACAACTGTTAGCACCATAGTACATTCAAGAGGCTTGCGTCGCATACAATCGTGCATAAATCCCGCCACTTCGCAGCAGTTCCTTATGCGTACCCATCTCGGCAATCTCTGTACCCTCCAGCACGACGATCTGGTCGGCATGAAGGATCGTCGATAGCCGATGGGCAATTACCAGTGTTGTGCGATCCTTGGATATGTCGTCCAGCGCCTGCTGGATCTCTTGCTCGGTCTTGGTATCAAGCGCCGATGTCGCTTCATCCAGAATGAGGATCGGTGCATCGCGCAGAATCGCCCGTGCTATCGAGAGCCGTTGCTTCTGCCCTCCGGACAGACGCACACCGCGTTCACCAATTACCGTATCGTAGCCTTGCTCCATCTGTGCTATAAAATCATGCGCTTTAGCCGCTTTCGCTGCATCAATCACATCTTTCTGGGTCGCGTCCTTCCAGCCATAAGCGATATTGTCATACACCGAGCCATCAAACAAGAAGGTATCCTGCAGCACCATCGAGATATTGTCACGTAGGCTGGAGAGCGTCACATCACGAATATCGATGCCATCTACTCGAATCGAACCGGCCTTTGGATCGTAGAAACGGTTAACGAGACTGGCCAATGTCGACTTTCCTACGCCGGTTGTTCCTACAAGCGCCACGGTCTTTCCGGGTTCAATAGTGAGGTTCAGCCTCTCTAGTACAGGCGCACCATCTTGATAAGCGAATGAGACATTTTGAAAGGATATCTGTCCTTGTACACGAGGCAAACGAACTGCGTTTCGCTTCTCCTGTATGTCTTCCTCTTCTTCCAGCACATCATATACCCGTTTAAGACCAGCGGCGGCTCGCCCTCCCATTTCTACCAAGCCGGAAAAGGACTTTACCGGTTGATAAAACATACCCAGGTAGGCGATGAATCCGATGATATCAGCAATGCTTACCTCGCCTGTTGCCATCAGTCTGCCGCCCATTATCACAATAAACACGGTACCCAGCGCGGTCACAAATGCCAACAACGGTACAGAGGTTTCATAGAACAGACTAGCGCGCAAATAGGCCTTAGTATTTTTCATAGCCAGACGAGAAACGTTGCCCCGCTCCTCCTCCTGCCGATTGAAAATTTGGATTTCCTTCATGCCCGACAAGTTTTCCTGAACCTTGCCAGCAATTTCTCCCCGCGCCTTGGAATTCTCTCCCCACAGCGGCGACAAGCGCTTGCTTTGCCATATCGTGATCGCAAGCAGCAACGGAATCGTGATTAGACTGATCAGTGCCAGTTTCACATTGATCGTCAAGAGCAAGATGCCTACTCCGATAAAAGTCAGTACGTTGATGATAAATTCAGGAATAGCATGGGCAATGAAAATTTCCGCTTCCATCGCATCATTAACAACGCGCCCGGTCAAGTCACCCGTCCGGCTTCGATGGAAATAGCGCAAGCTCATCTGCTGATATTTGCTATACAATCTTGTTCTTAAATCCGCCACATAATGAAGTGCGGCATAATGGTTCATATAACCTGCCAGTGATGTTCCGATGGCTTGCAGACAGGTGGCTCCAAGCAGCAACAAACCAATCGTCAGCGCTTCTGAGGCAAACTGACTGCTACCTTCAGTCGCCAATTGTGTCAACGAGCGGAGCGCCCAGGGTAAATAAAACCCTGCCATTGTAGCCGTTAAGACACCGGCAAATCCAATGCCTAACTGTAACCAGTATTTCCGGGCGCCCAGTAGGACACGCCATGCGATTTTCATGTGGCAATTGCCTCCTTCTGTTCCTTAGCTCTTAGGAGTGCTTCATCTGCTCCTTGATCCGCTCCTTGTTCTCTACGTTTATCACGCAATAGCTCGTACGTCACATACACCGGTCGCCCCGTTCGTGGTTCCAGCATAATCTCGGCATCAATGGCAAACACCTCACGCAGTGTCCGTACCGTCATTACGCGCTCTGGCGAGCCATGCTCCACCACCTGGCCCTCACGAATCGCTACCATATAATCGGAGAAGCGCGCTGCCAGATTCAGGTCATGCAGCACCATCACAATCGTCACCTGCTGACTGCGATTCAGTTCATAGAGCAGCTCCAGCACTTCAAGCTGATGCGCCAAGTCCAGATAAGTGGTGGGTTCATCCAACAGGATCAGATCGGTCTGCTGGGCGAGCGCCATCGCAATCCATACGCGCTGACGCTGACCGCCAGAGAGCGTATCGACCTCACGATGCTCAAGCACTGTAAGTTGTGTAACCGATAGGGCCCAAGCGACTACTTGCTTATCCTCTTTGGAAAGCTTGCCAAAGCCCCGTTGATGAGGAAAGCGCCCATAGGCGACTAATTGACCGACTGTCAAACCGCTCGGTGCGGTCGGCGTCTGCGGCAGAATCGCCATCTGCTTGGCTACTTCCTTGGTGGACAGTGTGTGGATATCGGCACCATTCAAATAAACCGTGCCATGTTTCGTCTTGAGCAGCCGACCGACTGCCTTTAGTACGGTTGATTTGCCGCATCCATTGGGACCAATAATCGAGGTAATCTGTCCACGCGGAATCTGCAAATCCAGTTCTTTTACGATAAGTGTATCATTATAGGCAATATCGATTTGTTGCGCTGTAATACATTCCATGGCGTCCTCCTAATTGGCCTTCGCTAGTAAATAAAGAAAGTAAGGAACACTGATGACCGTAATAACGATTCCCGTCGGCACATCTCCCCCAAGACTAACCGTGCGCGTAATCGTGTCAGCCAGAACCACGACTAATCCCCCGGTCAGACTGGCAGCCGGAACGAGCAATTTGTGATCGGGCCCGACCAGTTTTCTTGCCATATGCGGTGCGATCAAGCCAACGAAGAAGAAGCTTCCACCCACGGCCACACTGCCAGAGGATAAAGCAACAGCAGCGATCGACAACCCCAAAAACTGCCGCTTCACGGCAAGGCCCAGCCCTTGTGCCGTCTGATTGCCCAGATAGAGGGTGTTCAGCATGCGAGCCTTATAGAAAATATAGCCGAGTAAAATCAAGACCCATGGTGCTAGTATGGAAATATAGCGCCAATCATCGCCCCACAAGCTTCCCGCCATCCAGTGCAGCATGAAGTTCATCTGCGAATCATCCAGCTTGAGCGTCAGGAAGGTGGTCAGCGCCCCATACCCGCTTCCGAGCGCGACACCGGTTAAAATCAAACCGATTGGCGAGATGTCTCGCCCACGGCGATACGATAATAAGAAGATCAATCCTGCCGCCAACAGTCCCCCAACAAAGGCCAGCAATGGCAGGGCAATAAAGGCGCTCTTTCCTGTCGATGCAATGAATACGACGAAGAATAGGACAAACAAACCCGATCCCGAACTAATTCCAAGTGTCCCCGGACTAGCCATGTCATTGCGCAGCAAACTCTGCATCACGACCCCAGACGCTCCCATCCCCAGACCTACCAAGATCGACAGTACAATTCGTGGCAGGCGAAAATCGAACACGATCAGATTTTGCTTGTCGGTACCGTTTCCCAGAAGAACGTTCAGCACTTCTAGCGGCGAAAGATTCATTTTGCCAGAATTCACGCTAAGGACAGCAAACATAAGGATGAGCACCAAGAGCACTACATTGACGATGATGCCCCGTTGCACCGTATAACGCTGCTTGATCATTCAAATTCCCTCCTTTGCCTGCGAGCCAGGAAGAGAAAGTACGGTACACCAATGATAGAAAATATAATGCCAATCGGTGTTTCGAAAGGCTTATTGATCAATCGGCCAACCAGATCGGCCGATACGGTCAGCAACGCACCATATAGCGCAGCAGCAGGAATAATATACCGATAGTCGACACCGACCATGTATCGTACAATATGCGGGGTAATCAGACCAACAAAACCAACAGGGCCAACCATGACAACTGCCAATCCAGTCAGCACGAGCACGATAATCGTCGATAGACCCTTGACCAATCCGCTGCGAATACCGAGTCCACTTGCCACATCATCCCCCAAACTGAGCAGTGTAACGGAAGGAGACAGCGCCAGCGCCAGCAGTACGCCACCAACAAATAGCGGTGAAATAATCAGCAATTCCCCCCACTTAGTCCCCGCTGTACTGCCTGCCGTCCAAAATGCTAATGCTCGACCAAGGTTATAATTAATCGCTAAATACTGACTGAGTGCACCAAACAGCATGGATATGGAGAGTCCTGCCAGAACCAACCGCTGAGGCGTCATTCCGCGCTTGCCCAGTGAAGCGAAAAAATAGGTCATCCCGGTCGCAAGCGCTGCACCCAGACAAGCAAACAGCATCATCAGCCCATACGAATAACCCGGCAGAAAGGCCAGGCAAAGTGCAATCGCGAATGCTGCCCCAGAGCTGATTCCCATCAGCCCAGAGTCGGCCAGCGGATTGCGCGTCGTCCCCTGCATAATAGCCCCGCATACCGCAAGGCTGCACCCGACAATCAGATCGGCTACGGTACGAGGAAGACGTAGGGTTTGAATAATTTGATGCTCAGTCAGAGTTGGATCAAATCGGAAAATAGCCTCCCATGCAGTCGCTAACCTCATGTCGGCGGCACCGAAGCTAATCGATGCCGCCGACATGAGAACCGTTAATCCAAGCCCTACCACCATGTACATGGTGAAGTTTATTGCTCCACGGCGTTTTTGTTCAGGCTTGTTTTTCATCATGTGTTCCTTTCCTCACCTAATGACAATCTAGTTTGAAACATTGCTCTTATATTAAAAACCTTATTTAGCTAATTTCAGCAATTGATTTACAATATGATCGATCAATGCACTGGAAGTCATTATATCCGTGGACCAAGATAGCGATGTACCCACCTTTACGATATGATTGTTCTGCACAGCAGGTAGTGATTTCCAAACCGCATTATCAGCAGGTATTTCCGTATCTCCTATGGAGATCAGATAATCCCCTATGTAAGCGTCCAAGACCTCCATAGAGATATCTCCCCAATATCTATCAGTGTCAATAATATCAGTTTGAACTTTTGACGGTGCCTGCATTTGAAGTTCATTATAAACAAGCTCGCCAACCGCATGCTTGGCTCCAGCAACGTAGTTACTTTTATCACTGAATTCTCCCATCGTAATCGTCACGTCTGAAAGACCTGCATTCTGAAGGGCTAGCTTCGCCTCTTCGATTTTTCCGGCATAAGCATTCAAAACAGCCTTAGCCTCTTCCTGCTTATTCAAAACATCACCAATAAAATTTATCCGCTCTTCTGTAGTCATATCACCATAAGGGACATAAATTGTCGGGGCAATTTTGGATAAATCTTCATAATTTTCATCACCCCATGCTAAAATGATTAGATCAGGCTCAAGAGTCATGACATCTTCCGGCTCCGCTTTTATATTAATGGCGTCTTTAATCTGGTTAGCAAACACAGGTTCCGTCTCGCCCCTTGCCGCTCTTGCCACACCTAGAGGAGTTACACCTAGGGCCACCACATCACCCACCAAATAATCGACTACAACACGCTGAGGGTTGCTAGGCACCTCAACATCACCCTTTACTGTAGATATCGTTCTGGTCTGCGAGACTGCTTCTGAAGCTTTCGTCTCCGAGACTTCCGATTGTGTCGTCTGTTGTGTCTGTGCAGGCGCTTGATTCACCGTTCCTCCGTTATTCGCTGGCGTCCCCGATGTACATGCCGACAACAACAGCATCAAGCTCATTGCCGCCGCCAAAATCATTTCTTTACTTCTTACTTGTCCAAACATGGTTGATTCCCCTTCTCTATAAGACTTGACTAGATTCGCTAGTTCCATCTTATTGTAATGAAGATGAGAATCGTTATCAATACCATCAACCTGCATGGATAGTGCGTTTATTTTCCGATAATCACTTGGCGTCATCTTGTAATACTTCTTAAACATCCGAAACAGGTTTTTCTCATCTGCAAAACCAGATCCTGTTGCGATCTCTTTAATGGTTGCTTCTGTATGCTTCAAGTCATGACACGCAGCTTCAATCCTTCTCTGAATGAGATACTCCTGTAAGCTCATCCCTTCCTTCTTTTTAAACAGCCGCGTCAATTGCCCACCACTAATGCCAAACATATCGGCAATCTCTTGAAACATAATCGGCTCTCTGTAATGTTTATCAAGATATATCTTGGCAGAACAGGCTGGATCTGGCTGGAGATACCTAATCTCACCACCCTCAAAATCTCTGTACACCCCATGAATCAGTTGAAATAGAAAACTTTTGGCCTGCAGCTGATCCATCGCCTTACCGCGGTTCCAGCCATTCATCATCTGTTGAAACCAATCGAGCAGCAAGATGGGATTACTTGGCGTATAACCAAACTGTTGAATAAATGGATTCACTTGCTCCAGTAATTGCTGCAGATACTTATTGAAAAAAAGAGGTAATTCTGCTTTATAAAACATCATAAAGGTCTTCACATTTCCCCCTTTAGGCGAAATACTGAGCAGGCTCCCCTTCCCGCCGTGAACTAAACCGAAGCGCTCCATTCCAAATGTAGTTTCATTCAGTTGAATTTCCGCTTCTCCTCCACATGCATAGATAAACATGCTACTAGGCATTTTATACTGCTCTAACGGGTATTGGGGCTCTATATTCTGAAAGCGTACATCTATTAATGTAATGACCGAACGTGTCCAAATACGGGCCATCGTATCGATCATCTCTGGTGTATATACCTGGCTTGCTTCTGCTTCTTCCTGCATCTATCCGAGCTCCCTTATTTCACTTTTTTCTAATTTACTTACCGCTAATAATTGATTTTGATTATCAATATCATTTGTGTTAGATAAGTATATCATCATTAATTGACATTGGGGAGCAGGCAACGGACGTTATGCTTTTCTTCATCCTTTTAGCAGTAGTGTGCGCTAGACACGTTTGAGAGAAATATTTACTTCGTAGGATACAATCCCCTTATAACGTTACTGACGTAATTGGCACACGAGTGGTAAAAGGGCAACTAAAACAAGCAAATTTCCCAAAAAAATATCTCTTCAGCTTAAAGCCCTTGGTGGTCGGTTTATTCAAGCATAAATTCTCACAATTCCCACTTCATTCAGCGAACTGCATAAGTCATAGTTAGCACTATATAAATTATAAAATTTAGTGTATTATACCAAATATGACCAAAATATGATGTCTAGTGATTTGACCGATTGGAGACTACTCTTCAAGAAAGGATATATAAATGAAAAAAATATTTGAATTCGCCTATTACGGTGGATTGGCTGGATTTATTATTATGCGTATTTTTTTATACGACTACAAGGGCATCATGTTCGCTTTTGCTGGATTAGGTTTGATAGGATTTATAGGCAAAAAAATCATTAAATCCAAACAAGCTTCTATCAGCAGTTAGGACTGCAAAAAAACCTCCAGCTACGTTTCGGTAGACTAGAGGTTTTCTTAAAAATCTAAATTATCATCCCTTATGATTGCTCGATAACGCGAACCGCAATACTCTGCTAATTGTCGCTGGCAGCACACTGACATGACTCTCATCACAAAATTTCACCATTTCAGAATAAAAGCCTTTTTCCGCAAGGGGCAGCAGCCGCTCAGCAAGCTGTTCTGCATCCTTCACCATAGCGGGAAGCTCGTCTGCACCAATAGTGAGCATCAACCTCGGTAGATTGCCCTCTTTTATGAAACTCTTCTCAAAAGCTTCGGCTTCCTCCAGCACAGCAAGCAGCGTCACAACATCATTGATGATTTTTCCATAAGCAATCAGTCTGCTTACCCATCCATATTTTATGGCTCACAATGTGCCTCCCTTGGCTCTGTAGTAAGGTTTACTCATCATTTAATTTTTCTTTCGATATTTTCTTCTTCATCATAGTATATTTTCAAAAATAGTTACAATAAATCCCTATTCCATTCTTACATATTTGAGGATTTCAAATCAATTTTCAATTAAGCCAACATAAAAATACCGTTAACCTGGAAGTGATAAGGCTACGGCATTTTCTGCACTATTTATTTCTTTTTTAGATTCCACCGATAAACAGTTGTTAGCGTTTAGTTAATGCACGCAAAACCTCTTTCGGAAATTACCAAACTATATTTCGTTGCTTGCGCTCTTTTAAATCAAATATAATTTAAATGAAATAGGAATTTAGTCCCTTGGTACAAAAGTATTGTTATCCCTATAATCAATGGAAGAGTAACAATTCTTATTCAACTGCTCTCAGTACCTCCTCTACCTTATCGGATATATCCCTTTATACTAACAACTACAGCAAATATACGAGGAGCGACCGAATTGCACATCGATTTTTTGTTTACATTATTATTGAACATCCTCAGCTGCTTGATCCTCATTTGGTCCTTCTACAATGAGCATAAACAATTTCGGATATTTAAAAAATCCAAAAAAAATGTTCAGGTATATAATCCATCTTTCCTTATTCCCGACAAAAAATTCACTCTCACAGTGCTGTCGTATGTAGTTATCGTTACGACCTTATGGATACTGCTTATCTTTGGTTTAACGGATATCGTTTATAAGCACTGGTTTGCGTATGTTTTTCCCATTATGCTCACCACCATATTCTCTGGCGGTAAAATCAATTATTCAATTGGTGAAGATGGCGTGTACCATGCAAAAACAGTCATTCCTTGGGAGGATGTTGTTTATTATCAATTGACGGAAACAGATCCTTTTCATACGAAATTTTCACTCGACATCCACACAAAACATCAGGTTTTTCGCGGAGTAGTTCATGCCGATTCCAAAAAAAAATTACTTGTGCTGCTTCGAAATGTTCCGACTTCAGGTAATGTAGATGAAATTCCAACTGAATAGGACGGGCTAAACCGTCTTTTCCAATATAAAAAAACAAAAACAGCAGCCCTCGGGAGTCCCATGGTCTACTGTTTTTTTTGCGTTTAAGCCCTTATACCCGCGCACGAATTCCATCTATATAAGCCTTTGACTCCGCCATCTGATGCTCTTTCGCTTCTTCCATGATGATGTGTACATGCGGCTTATATTGATTCAAAAGCTTCATATACAGCTCATAATTCATCTGTCCGAGGCCAGCAGTTACGGTAGCCAGTTCGCCACTCCCGAGCAGCATGCGATCCTTCGCATGAGCCGCAATAATACGATCACCGAGCAGTTCGAACGCTTGCCCAATGACCTCATCCTGCCTCGTAAAATTAGAAGATGTCAGCAGATTGCCAGGATCAATAACGACACCGATATTGGAGGAAGGAACCTCCCCCAGCATCCGAGCCAGCTCAGGAGCCGTTCCAATCAAATGGTCGTTTGCCGCCTCTAGACCGACAAAGACGCCCCACTTCTCAGCTTCCTCTACTAACTCCTCTAATGTCACCTTCATCACGGACCAATCTCGGTCAGTGTAGTCTCCACCTTCATTCCGTCCCGTTTCCGCAGCTACCATTGGCGCTCCGAAATACTTCGCATAGCGCAGCAGCTCCTTAAAGCGATTCACATTGGCACGGCGCAGCTGCTCGTCACGTTCAAATAAATGAACATAGCAGCCAAGCACTGAAATCGAAACGCCATGCTTATCGAACTGCTCGCCGATTGCATTCGCAAGACCTGGGCTTAAGTTCCCAGGCTTGCTGAAATCGACATCGCTAATCGCCTTCCACAAAGCTAGCTGCACATGGCTGAAGCCGCTCTCCGCAACCTTAGGAGCAAGCTCCTTGTACGGCAAGCTTCCGAATAAATGAGCGAGTACACCGACTGACATCTGATCGTCTCCTTCAAGTTTAGGCGCTGCCCTCGAGTGCGACATCCACCTTCGGCGCGTACACTTTTTTGGCTAAATAAGATTGCGCAATCATGAACAACCCACCTGTTACCCAGTAAAGTGAGATAGCTGCCGGTGCCGATAGAGCGAATACGCCCATCAGTATCGGAGACAGGTAACCCATGAAAGCCATCTGCTTCTGTTGTGCAGCATTCGCATTGGGCTGCGTCGTCTGCGAAACCTTGAATTGTACAAAATAAACGAGCGCTGCGATAATCGGCAGCACAATATCCGGCGAGCCTAGCTTAAACCAAAGAAACGAATGATCTGCCAGCTCTGGCGTAAGCTTGATTGCGGAATATAGACCCATCAATATCGGCATCTGAATGAGCATTGGCAAACACCCGATAGCGAGCGGATTCACTTGGTGCTTCTGGTAAAGCTGCATCGTTTCCTGCTGCAGCTTCTGCTTGGATGCTGCATCTGATTTGTTTTTGTACTTATCTTGGAGCTGCTTGAGCTCCGGCTGAAGGATAGCCATCTTTGTTTTCATCTGGTTCTGAGATCTATACTGGCGCATCATGAGCGGCAATAGAACAAGTCTGATCATAAGTGTAATGCCAATAATCGCAAAACCGTAATTTCCGCCAAACATATCAGCCAGATATTGAAGCACCGCTGATAATGGGTAAATGACATAGTGGTTAAAAATACCCGGTGTATTTCCATCAATCGTACCACTAGCCGTACTACAGCCGCTTACTAGAAGCAGCCCTGCCAGCATCAAACCGGCCATTAATACACGTCCGTATTTTAAAGAAGTGAATACATTGTTCGTTTGCATAAAAATCCTCCTCGTTTGTTTGAAAATAGCTGAACAAACGAGTTGGAACAGTCTGCTATGTCATCATCTGGCGATTCTTTCCGCTTTACCTTGCGAACTAACCAATGATGCAGCGGTATTGAACGAATCAATACCTGCGGCAGCAAACTATACATTATACTTACAACCTGATTCCGTTCCCAGTACTCATAGGCACCAGAATGCAGATGCGAAGCGTAAGCATACGCTAATGAACAAAGTAGGCTGATTGAAATGAGATACGGTATGATGTCATGCAGTTCAAGCTCGAACAATGTACTCACCTCCCTTCATCTAAAAATAGTTTTCTTTCTATCTGGATATTATAACAGTAATTCTGATCAAATGACGACTGTCAAAATCTCGAATATGCAAACAAAAATGGCAGGCACTAATTTCTTCAATAAATGCAGTCTTTTCGCATAAATTATTCAGCATAAATATAAGTGGGTACTAATAAATATGCTGAAATTTTCACAAAAGTGGCCCATTGGTTATTTACAAAGGATAGTGAACACCATATAATTTCTAATGTTACAGGCGCATACGGCTGAAACGGAGCTATTTTATCATATACACTCATCTCGTGATGACAGATAAGCCTGTTAAACCTATCAACTTAGAAGAAAGAGGACACCATGAATCGAAAAAAGCTCAAAGTCATTTATTTATCGCTTATCGTCTTTACGGTTCTGCTAATCGGACTTGGACAAGCCTTCCCTATGGGGAAAAGCAGCGCTTATTCCGTTAGTGCAGAGAGTGCATCAAGCACTCCAGTTAATGGTCAAAAAAAGAAACTCATAATGGGCACATCCGCCGATTATCCACCTTACGAAAGCGTCGATGCCAAAAACAACGGCGAATTCGTTGGATTAGATATCGATATAGCCAAGTATATCACTAGTCAGCTCGGATACGAACTGGAAATCACACACATGGATTTCAATGGGCTTGTTGCTGCGCTTCAGACCGGCCGAGTCGACTTCGTCATGTCCGCAATGTCCGCCACGGATGAGCGCAGGCAAAATGTCGATTTCTCTGATACGTATTACGCTGCCCGCAATACGATTGTCTCAAAGAAGTCTGCACCGCTCGAAACAGAAGCTTCTTTATCGGGTAAACTAGTCGCGACGCAGCTTGGCTCCACACAGGATCTTTACGCAGAAACGATTGAAGGAGCCACGCTTAAGAAGCTTAATAAGATTCCAGATCTTATTCAAGAGCTGAACTCCGGACGTGTCGATGCGGCTATCGTAGAAGACGCTGTCGCCATTGAGATGACCAACCTTAACCCGGGTTTGGCGATGCATTTCCTGCCAGCTGAATCGGCGGAAAATGGTTATGCCATTGCATTTCCTAAGAAGTCCACTATTGTGAACGAGTTTAACGGTGTCCTCTCAAAAATGAAGGACGACGGCAAGCTCGATGAAATCGTGCAGAAATGGTTTACTGCTGAGAAGGAACAATCCAACTCTCTGCTTAATTTGAACATCGACTTCAGTATACTGAAGGGATACACTCCTTATATTCTAAAGGGTGTATATGTCACGCTGCTCTTCACCCTTGTCTCCGCATTGTTCGGACTTGTGTGGGGTACAGTGTTGTCCCTATTCAAAATATCCGGCATTAAGCCGCTTGAGTGGTTCGCAACCGCTTATACATCTATATTCCGCGGCACGCCTCTGCTTGTACAACTGACCATTATTTATTATGCAACGCCGCAGCTATTCAATTACGATATACCTGCGTTAATGGCTGCCGGCCTTGCCTTCGGACTCAATTCAGCTGCCTATTTGTCAGAAACGATCCGCGGCGGCATAATGGCCGTGGACAAAGGGCAGCGCGAAGCTGCCATTGCACTCGGCATTCCGTACCGGAAGATGATGCTTCGCATTATATTCCCGCAGGCGCTTCGTAATATTTTGCCGGCGCTCGTGAACGAATGTGTTGCTTTGCTTAAGGAATCGTCACTCGTATCTGTCATTGGGGTATCCGATTTGATGCGCCGTGCAGATGTAGTACGCTCCACTGAGTTCCGCTCCATTGAAGTGTTATTATTTATAGCTGCAATCTATTACGTGCTTGTGCTTGTCTTAACATCCTTTGCTCGAATGCTTGAAAGGAGGCTGCGCCGCAGTGATTAATGTAACCGACTTAACTAAAACCTTCGGCAAAAACCAAGTGCTAAAAGGTATTACAACAACCGTTGAAAAAGGAGAGGTTGTTGCTCTAATCGGACCATCCGGCTCAGGGAAATCCACCTTTCTACGTTGTTTAAATATGCTGGAGACGCCAACTTCCGGCGAAATTACAATAGATGGAACAGCCATTACCGACCCCAAAACAAATATTGCCCGCGTGCGGCAGCGGATCGGCATGGTATTCCAGCACTTTCACCTATTTCCGCATATGACCGTGATCGACAATATTACGTTTGCTCCGATTCAGGTCAAAGGAGTATCGCAGCAGGAAGCCCGTAAGAAAGCGATGGAGCTGCTAGCTCGCGTAGGTCTCTCGGACAAAGCAGATAGTTATCCATCCCGCTTATCCGGCGGACAGAAGCAGCGCGTTGCGATCGCAAGAAGCTTAGCGATGGAGCCCGACATCCTGCTGTTCGATGAGCCAACCTCTGCGCTTGATCCTGAGATGGTCAAAGAGGTGCTTAATGTTATTCGCAGCCTTGCCGACAGCGGCATGACGATGCTTATTGTTACGCATGAAATGAAGTTTGCCCGTGAAGCTGCGGACACGATTTATTTCCTAGATAACGGCAAGCTTGTTGAAAAAACGAAGCCTGAGCAGTTTTTCACTAAGCCGCAAAGCGAGAGAGCTGCACGTTTCCTGGAGCAGGTGCTTTAAATTAGCTTATTAAGGATAACAGGTGCTAAGCGCACATTTAAACAAAGCTCTGCGGCTCATTCTGCCGCAGAGCTTTCTCTTTTATACGCTACTCCTTCCGATCAACAMGCGACTCCATCTCAACACATGCCATAATGAAAGCCCCGACGCCGTGCAGATCGTTCTGGCTCGTTGGGCGCGTGACGTAGTTTTCATAGTCGCCAGCCGAGGTGCCGATGCAAATATCCGGCAGGATGAAACGTCCCTGCTCGTCAGACTGCACCACTYGAACAAGCCCTTCAAACCCGCGCCTTGCCGCATCCAAGCACTCATCTCCTACAAGGCCAAGCTTGTAGGCTCTTGCTAGCGTATAAACGAACAAACAAGTACAAGAAGTTTCCAGCCAATTATCAGCCAAATGGCCTTTGTCCACGACCTGATACCAGAGTCCGCTCTCTCCATCCTGATACTTAATCAGCGACTGAGAGAAATCAGCCAGCACGGCTTCCAGCTCAGCACGTCCCGCTTCGCCTTCCGCTATTTCATCAAGAAACTGAGCGACTGCAAGACCATACCAGCCAAGTGACCGACCCCAAAACTCTGGCGAACAGCCGGTCTCAGGATCTGCCCAAGGCATCTGCTTGCTCTCATCCCAAGCGTGATAGAGCAGCCCCGTCTTCTCATCCCTCATATAGCGTCGCATCAGCTGCTCTTGATGCAGAACCATATCGCGCAGCGCTATTTCTCCGTAKGCGTTCGCATATTTTAGCGCAAATACTCCGCCCATATACAAGCCGTCCAGCCACATATTGTAGGCATATTTATCCTTGTGCCAAAAGCCGCCCTCCGAGGTGCGGTGCAGCGTGTCGAACAGGCTGCGCAGCTTATCGGCTGCGATTCGGTATTTGCGCTCATCGCCTTGATCATCTAAACGGAACAATAACAGCCCCACTTGGATAGCATCCAGCTCGTCACGGGCAAAATCAAAGTTGCCGCATTCATCCACCAGCTTGTCTACGTAGCGCTTAATATAAGCAGCGTAACGTTCATCCCCCTCCGCTTGCCACAGCATCTCCATCCCGCAAAGAAACACGCCTTGGTGATAATGCCAGCGGCCAGCAGGAGGAAGCTTTTCTGGCAAATAGGTGTCCATTAATGAATCACAAGCGGCTCTCGCCCAATCGATAGGTGTCAATTTCACATCATTTCGCATCCAAACAGTACTCCTCTCCATTTTCCACTGTTACAGTTCAAGCTCAAACAACATCAACCTTTAATCGAGCCCAGCATCGCACCCTTAGCGAAATGCTTTTGCAAAAACGGATATACGATCAGAATAGGCAGCGTCGCTACAACAATGACAGCCATCTTCACCGTCTGATCCGGCGGCGGAACTGCTGCATCCAGGTCAGAGCTGTAGTCTAGGCCGCTAGCCAGCACGACGATTTGGCGGAGCAGCACCTGAATCGGCCACTTGGCGCTGTCATCCAAGTACAGAATCGCACTGAGATACGTATTCCAATAGGTGACCGCGTAAAATAATGAAATGGTAGCGATCGCGGGCATCGATAGCGGAAGCACGATACGGAACAAGATGCCGAAGTCGTTGCAGCCGTCGATTTTGGCCGATTC
Organism: Paenibacillus sp. 01T424; assembly: GCF_056398745.1. Classification (NCBI taxonomy): domain Bacteria; kingdom Bacillati; phylum Bacillota; class Bacilli; order Caryophanales; family Paenibacillaceae; genus Paenibacillus; species Paenibacillus sp. 01T424. The sequence goes on from NZ_JBFTPZ010000024.1 coordinate 83,279, forward strand.
CTCAAGCCCTTCGGGTATATTTTGAAAAAAGTTTTTCAAAATAATAAGGTTGAACGCGCTGATTGCCGACGGGATAATGAGCGCTGCATAGCTGTCGATCAGCCCCATCTCGCGCACAACAAGAAATGTCGGAATGAGCCCTCCGCTGAACAGCATCGTAAATACAACGAGAAACATAATTCCCTTGCGTCCRTCGAGATCTCTTCGCGACAAGCCATAGGCCATCAACGCTGTTGTGAACATGCTGAACAGGGTGCCGACGATCGTAACGCCGGTCGATACCGTCATGGCACGAAAAATCGTATTGGTCGAGAAAATGAATTTATAGGCATCAAAGCTCCAAATCGTTGGCACGAGGATGAACTTCTTCATCGCCATCTCGGCGCTTGTGCTGAATGATCCGGCAACAACATGCAGAAACGGAAGCACCGTAACGAGCGCGATAATGGCAAGGAGCGTGAAGTTCACAATGGAAAATAGCCGCCCGCTAAACGTTTTATCCTCTACCATGCTGAATCCTCCTTAAGTTTTTGTAGTGAAGCTTCTGGCGACTTAACCTTCGAGCGCCTTATCCTAATAGATGCCTTCCTCGCCCATCTTCTTCGCGAGCCTATTGGCCGTCATTACAAGCACAAGCCCGATAAAGGATTTGAAGAAGCCAATCGCCGTGCTGTAGCTGAATTTCCCCTGTCTAAGTCCAGCCGTATAGACATAGGTATCGATAATCTCAGCAACCTCACGATTCATCGAGTTCAGCAGCAGGTACACATGCTCGAACCCAAGCTCAAGCACATCGCCGATCTTTAGAATGAGCAAAATAATAATAACGCTACGAATGGCAGGCAGCGTAATATGCCATACCTGTCTAAGCCGGCCCGCTCCATCCATCCGTGCTGCCTCATAGAGGCCAGGATCGACGGAGGCGATGGCCGCCAAATATATGATCGTTCCCCAACCCGCTTCCCGCCAGATCACCTGAATGATATAGGTTGGTCTGAACCACTCGGGACTGAGCAGGAAATTGACTTTTTCGAATCCAAAGTACTCAAGCAGCTCGTTCACAATACCGCCGTCCGACGTTAGCATGACGAAGCTGATCGACACAATAATGACCCAAGACATAAAATGCGGCAAATACACAAGCGTCTGAAACGTCCGTTTGAAAAAAGAGAATCGAACCTCGTTCAGCATAAGCGCCAGCAGGATCGGGATCGGAAAATAAAATAATAAATTCATGCCAAACAGCAGCAGTGTATTCGTTAAAATGTTCAAAAAATCAGGCTCGGTGAACAAACGTTCAAAATGCTTGAAGCCCACCCATTCACTCCCGCCAATACCCTTGAACGGCTTATAGTCTTGAAAGGCAATAGCAAGCCCAAACATCGGAATATATTTAAAAATAATGAAGAAAAGTACGCCCGGCAGCAGCATGACATAGAGCCATTTGTTTTTCCAAAGCCGCTTCTTAAGCTCGCTCGTTCTAGGCTGAGGTACCCTTGCCAGTTGAACCGCGTTTTCCTGATGAGCTTCTTGCATATGGGTTCTTCCTTTCCACGGGAGGTTATAGAGACTGCTCGAGCATGCGAGCAGCCTCTATGGGCTATTCTTTATTTTTTGTAAGCAGCATTGTATTCCTCGATAATCTGAGCCCCGCCGCGCTTCTTCCAATCCTCAACCGCTTTGTCGAATCCAGCCTTATCAATCGATCCATAAATATATTTGTAAGTGGCATCCTTTATAATTTCCTGAAGCTCCGTGCCCTTCTCGGTATACGTTTTCGAATCAAGCGGCGCAGTAGGATCGGCAATGGCGATCTTCTCGTTCTCGATAATGAGCTGCTCCGCATGAATTCTCGCCGGAAGCTCGTGGAAACCATCGTACATACCGTTTGTTTCCGGCTCACCAATAACGCTGTCCTTAAAGCCTTTGACCTCGCGCTCCGTCAGCTCTTTATCTGCCGATGCTTTTGCCTTGCCATCCACTACCGTATAATGAGTGCCTTCAATGCCCCAGAACATCATGTTCGCCACTTCCGGCGTCATCAGCTTATCGAAGTAAGCCAAAATCTTCTTCAGCTCGGCTTCATCTTTAATCGCAGATTTCGGGAATAACGCTACGTTGTTGTAGCCCGGAATGGACCATGATGCCAGCTTCCCGTCTGGTCCAGCAATCATGCTGTGTGTATCAACGACTGCGGTCGGCACGTTTTTAACAAGGTCCTTCACTAGTGAGTCCACATCCTGCATGGAGCCGATGTATACGCCTGCCTTGCCGCTCGTGAACATATTGACTTGATCTGTTTTGCTTGTCGCTGCAAAGTCTACGTTCATCGCTTTGGCGTCGCGAATTTTTTTGATAAAATCCATCGTGGCTGCATATTCAGGCGTCGTAAACTCTGGAACAAGCTGGCCGTCCCGCTCACCCCAGTTGTTCGGCGTGCCGAACCATGCGGAGGCCGTTTTGAACGCACCATATACGAGATCGTTCCGGTCAGCTAAACCAATCGTGTCCGGCTTGTTGTTGCCATCCGGGTCGCCTGTCGTAAATTTCTCCATCATCGCAAACAGCTCATCCACGTTAGCAGGTGCGGCGAGGCCAAGCTTATCTGCCCAGTCCTTGCGATAAATAATGCCTTGGCGAGCCAGCGGTCTGCCGATGTATAGCGAATATAGCTTGCCATCCACTTTTGTATTGTTCAAAATCTCTTCCTTCAGCTTGCTCAGGTTAGGAAACTCGCTGAAATAAGGGCCAATTTCCCAAAACTGACCGTCTCTGATCGCTTCCTTCATTTGAACGAAGGTCGCTTGGTTCTTCAAATAAGTAACCTGCGGCAGCGAACCCGTCGCAAAGGATGCGTTCAGCTTCTCCTCATACGTGTCTGCCGGAAAAAATTGATACGTTAGTTTTGTGTTCGTCAGCTTCTCCAGCTCGTTTTTGATTGTATCTGGCGGTGTCTCTGCGATGTTAAGAGGCAGCATGATCGTAATTTCAGTCGGCTTCTCCGGCTCTGCCGGTTTGTCTGTCTCTTCCGTCTTTGCTGCGCTGTCATTGGTTGCTGCTGGCGGCGTACTATTTTTTCCGTTATTGCTGCCGCTTGAGCAAGCTGCGAGCAATAAACTAAATGTTAAAACTACGCCCATCAGAATCGAAAACGATTTTTTCTTCATACAGCGTTGACCTCCATATATCGTTTTGGTTGCTACCTCTTCAAGCTACCACCTGGAAGAAGAGTGCCGAAACAATCATTTGTTCATATGGCATATCGTTTTAGAGGCATCTGAGCTAATGATTATTGCCGCTTCTGGTGACACTTTTGACTAAATACCGCAACACAAAAAGGGTGAAGATCGCTCTTCACCCTCAAATCATGTAGTTTATATGAAATGGCACTTATTTCATGGCGCCCTTTACTTCCAAGCAGAAACCTTGATCTTCTTATATTTGTTCACGAATCTTCTCTCCAGCTTCTTAAAAAAACCTTGGGTCTTTTTCTCTTCTTGTATGTTGCGCAGACCTCGTATAAGCAGCTGGTATCTCCATTCGTTATCATATCCGAGTTTATGTACTTCTTGGAAAAAATCAGGTTTCATCATACGTCACACTCCATGTCGTCTTATTCACTTCTGCCAATACTTAAGCAGATTCTTATTATATACTGCTGTTCTATGCAATTTCTAAACAATTTACGGGATTTTTCGACAATAATATATCTTTTTTATTTTAAAATCGATATTTATACCTAGTTCTTTGTGCTCATATGAATTCACTTCTATTTTTTATAAGCAAAAAAATAGCAGCCACGCAGGGAATAAATAACCTGCTTAGCTGCTCTATAAATAATGATATTGCCTACTTCTCTTTTAATATGCTGTTACTTGGAATCCGGCCCGCTCATTGCTTCTTGAAATATGCATCCGTATACTCGCTAATCATTAAGCTGCCTCCGCTGCGCTTCCAGCGTTCGACCTCCTGATAAAATCCTTCCATACTAATCTGTCCGAGAATATATTTGTATGTCGCGTCGGAAATGATTTTGTACAGCTCCATGCTCTTCTCATCGTAAGTCTTCGATTCAAGGCCAATAACCTTATCCGTCACGAGAAACTTATCGTTATCTGCGCTGAGACGCTCCGCCATCTCCCACATCGTTTCTTTCTCTGCTACCTTAAGTACATTCGGATTGCTTAGATCGGCAATCATAAGCGGATAAAGCGCGTTGACCTCTGTTACGCGCAGCTGCGACGTCTCTTCAGGCAGTTGAACCTCTTCACCCTCCATAAGATAGTGCTTGCCTTCTATCCCATACCGCATAAGATTGGCAACATCCTTATCCATCGTACGGTCGAAGAACGCAAGCTGCTCCAGCAGCTCCTCCTCCGTCCGAATCGCCTTTTTGGAAAATAAATATAGCCCGTTATAATTCGGAATCGACCAGACACGATACCCTTCCGGTCCTTGAATGCGATTCACCAAGGTGAAGCGCGCAGCAGGATTGATCTGCTTCGCTTCATCCGAGAGCCGCTGCACGTCGGTCATGCTGCCGATATATACGCCTGCTGCACCTCGTATAATGTTAGCCCGCTGCATCTCCTTGCTCGTTACCGCAAAATCCGCGTTAATGAGCTGCTCATCATACAACTTCTTCATGAAATTCATCGTATCCATGTAGGCTGCCGTTTCGAACTCTGGAACTACCTTCTTATCGACGATACCCCAGTTGTTCGGCGTGCCGAAATAAGAGCTCAGCGTCTTAAAGGCCCCAAATACCAAATCATTACGGTCAGCCAGCCCGACGGTATCCTTTATCCCATTGCGGTCCGGGTCACCGAGCGTAAACTGCCGAATGACCTCATACAGCTCCTCAATCGTTCCCGGCTTGTCCAGCTTGAGATTATCCAGCCAGTCTTCCCTTATAATAACGCCTTGTCTAGACGATGGCCGCTCCGTGTAAAGCCCGTATATGCCGCCATCTATTGCGGATTGCCCCAAAATGCCGCTATTCAAATGCCTTAAATTCGGGAACCGCTCCAAATAAGGGCCGATCTCCCAGAATGAGCCCGAGCGAATGGCATTTTTCACAAAAATATAATCGGTATGCTTCACGAAAGTCGCCTTCTTCAGCGAATTTGTGGAGAGGGCTGTGTTCATTTTATCTGTGTAGATGCCGTCCGGTACCCAGTTAATATCAAGCTTCACATTTGTTAAATCCTCGATGAGCGCAATGATCTCTTCACTTGGCGGATGGGGAAAGTGCAGCGGTGCCATAATGGAGATCGTCGTTTTTGTGTTTGCGTCTTTTCGCTCATTTGGAGCAGAAGATGCGGTGCATGAAGCGCAAATGAAAAGGATAAGCAGCACGATAAAAAAGCGACAGCCTGCGCGTACTCCTATGTTCCGTGAATGGATTACCACCTTAATCCCCCTTGTCTTATCAGCCTTTTCTCTTCATAATCTAAGGAAATGATTATTTGCGCGATAGATGATTATTGCTCAAAATGTATGCGTTTACTAAAATAAAGCTAATGCTCGCTCATTACTAGACAAGGTGTTGATAGCTGTGCGATCTTTAACCTTTTTAAGCAAGATGACGATCTTCGGCTTTCTGCTCAGCACGCTTCCCGTCATTTTTATCGGCGCATTCTCGTATGCGACCTCTTCCAGTGAAATTCAGAAAAATGTAAACCGTGGGAAAATGCAGCTTATCATGCAAATCAACTCCAATGTAGAGCAGAAATTGACGACTGTCAACCACACGCTGAATCAGGTTATTAACTCGACCGTGCTCAAAAAAGCGATGAATCAGCCGCTAACCGTCAACGATTTTGTGATGTATGATGACCTGCGGAACGAGATCCGCCATATGCAATCCTTTGACACCAAGCTTGAGGATGTCATCCTGATCAATGAGCGCCATAACTGGATGATCAAAAATTCCGGACTATATTCGTTTGAACAATATGCTTATTTCGATGAGCTGTCCAGCCTTATGCAAATGCCCGAAGGAACCTCGTGGGTGCTTAACCCGTCCAGCTGGTTTTATAGTGAGGAAGCCGCGGAAAGCGCTGCTTGCAGCTACAGCATCAGCCTCGTGAAGAAGCTGCCGACCAATGGGCTTGAAAAATACGGCTTGGCGCTCGCCAACATTCCGACCTGCAGCTTGCAGGAGCTGCTAAAGAGCGATGAGGACCCTTTTTCGACCATTATGATTTTGGATGATCAATACCGTATTCTGCTCCATCCCGACCAAGCATTAATCGGCAAGCCTGTGCTCGAGAGCGGACTGCATATGGGACAGCTCACTGAGCCCTCTGGGCAGTTTACACAATCGATTGAACAGAAGGATTATTCCGTCACCTATTACCGTTCCGACCTTAACGGCTGGATCTATCTCTCTGCCACGTCCATTGCCGGCATGACGAAGGAATCAAATAAAATTGGCACGTATACACTTTATGTATGTCTATTTATGCTCACGCTATCCATGCTGCTCGCTTGGATCGGCTCACGGCATATGTATTCGCCAATTCAATTGCTTTTGAATCAAATCGGCGAGCGTCTAACCGACATTCAGAAGCGGAAAACAAATGAATTCCAAGCGATTGGCGAACGCGTCACCCATTTATTCCAGTCCAAATCCGAGCTTGAAAAAGAGGTTAGGCARCATATTCATCAAGTGCGCACCTTCTTCTTCATGAAAGCCTTCCAAGGCAACATCAAGTCAAGTGAAATTCCGGAGAAGCTGGCTCAATTCGGCTATGGCTCTCAGCTAAAAGAGTGGAAAACGATGGCCGCGATTACGCTGCAAATTGATTTTCCTGATAACAGCCGTTACTCCAAAAGTGATTTGGAGCTGCTCCTATTCGCTGTCCATAACATCATCGAGGAGCTTATTCCCTTCGAGCAGCGACTTGCCCCGATCATTATGGATCAAACGATTGTGACGATTATCGGCAGCGCAGAAGTGGGCAAGGAAGCTTTCCACAATGCAAAATACGCGTTAACGGAGCATCTGCAGCAGCAGATCGCAAGCTACCTAAACGTGCAGGTCAGCATTGGCATGAGCTTGCCGTTCGACTCCTTCTCATCGCTGTCGACAGCGTACAGAGAAGGCCTTGAGGCACTGAAGCAGCGCATGAAATTAGGCGAAGGCATCATTATTCAGTATGAGAATGTGAATGCCGGCAAACATTATTTGAATCTCAACTACCCAGGGCATATCGAGAATGAGCTTATCGATGCGATTAAGCTGGCCGAGAAGGATAAATCAAAGGAGCTGCTGCGAGCTTTTTTGCAGGCGGTATTTGTCGTGGAGCTATCGCCGCAGGAATATCAAATTCCGCTTGCCCGGCTGCTCAATAATCTGTTGATCGTTATGCAGGAATCAGGCGTAAGCCTTAATCAAATCCATCCGTTAAAGGGTTCCCTGCTTGAGGAGCTGCTTGAGCTGCATACCTCTGCCGAGATCGATGATTGGTTCTGGACTAGCGTTGTTTATCCAATGATCAACATATTCAAGGATCGTCAGGAGGCGCAGTACCACAACATTTCGGAGAAGATCATTGACCTCGTACAGCATTTGTACGACACCGATCTTACGCTAGAAGAATGTGCATCGCGGCTTCACTATAATGCCAATTATTTAAGCAGCGTTTTCCGTAAGGAGACGAATTATTCGTTTAGCGAGTATTTGTCGATGTACCGTTTCAAAATGGCAAAACAATGGCTCGCTGATAGCGAGCTGCCAATTAAAGACATCGCTGCAAAGCTGTGTTACAATAATCCGCAAAACTTCATCCGTTCCTTCCGCAAACAAGAGGGAATTACTCCAGGGCAATACCGCTATAAAAAACGCAGCGGATAGCCGATAAAAATAATGAAAGCTTTTGGAAAATAAATGCTCTTCAATATGAATGGGAGGCTTTACGCATGACACAACGACCGTCACGGGATGAATACTTTGATTATTATGAACAGTATATCGGCCTAGTAGGCGAAGGATCTGTTACGGAATGGCTGACAAAACAGCTCGCAAGCACAACTGAATTGCTTTCCGATATTCCCGAGGAGCAGGCTAATTACCGCTATGCGGAAGGAAAATGGACGCTTAAGGAAGTCATCGGTCACATCTCGGATAATGAGCGCGTCATGAGCTACCGTTTGCTTCGAATCGCACGGGGTGACAAGACACCTCTTGCCGGCTATGATCAGGACGAATTTATGAACGGCGCCACCTTTCAAGAATGGTCTTTATCACAGATTATCGAGGACTACATCTCGGTTCGCCGGGCTACTCTCGCTTTGTTGCGCGGCTTGTCGGATGAAGCATGGCTTCGCATTGGCGTAGCTAATGGCGGCAATATCTCCGCTAGAGCTCTCGCTTACATTATTGCCGGACATGAGACTCATCATTTGAACATCATTCAAGAAAAATATTTAGGAAAATAAATCGTTTTCTCTTATTCGCTCATTAACTTAATGAATAGCTAGATAAAATCCTATATGTAAACCTTTTATTATGATAAAATGGTTAACATATAGGATTTTTTTGCATGAGGAGCGGTACTTCTATGACGATTCGATTACGAGGACACCATCTGCTTTGTCTACTAGGCTACCGAGGTATGGGTTATTCGGATGATTTCTGCGTCAATATGACTGCCATTTACGAATTGCTGCTCGCAAAGCCTGAAACTGAAATTGAAATTATTTTAGGCCCAGACGATGTTTGCAAAGCATATCCGCCGGACAAAGCCTATCATTGCGAGGGAACCGTCTACAGCTTGGATGCAGCGATACTCGCAAAGCTTGGGCTCCAAGTAGCTGAGCGAGGAAGCTGGCAGTCCATATGTGACCGCGTAGCTAAAACGATGGTGCCTGAGGACATCAGTCATCTATGTATGACCTGCCCTTGGGAAAAATATGGCGTCTGTGCGGAGGGTGTTGGCCTCGTTATACAAGGCAAGTCTTTGCCTAAGGTAGGCATTAAGTAGACCTATGGAGAAAACATCAATGCAGCTATGTTATATTCGTTACAAACGAAATACAGCTAAATAGAACTAATTAAATTATTAATTCCCACAAGGCTGCGCTGAAACTGGCGCAGCCTTTTATTTAGTGCGCAAAATAAGCTGATTAATGCCTAATTATTAGTACAATTCCCACCATGCTTATTAAAATATAGTAAAATAGAAGGTGCTGCTATTTAAATTTCCGGAGGAATATTAATCATGAATGCTGGTCTTTCTATATTTCAAAAGCTGATGCTAGGGCTACTGCTCATGTTCTTCTTAATCATCATTATTTTCTGGATTATATATCGGCTTAATGTAACGGACATCCAAGAAGAACTAAAGAAAAACAAAATTGGTGAAGTCAAATTCATGACCTCACAACTCTCCACCCAGTTCGAGCAAGTCCTTATGAATACGACGACCATGTCTGAAGACCATTCGGTCAGAGGATATCCCTATGTCCTGCAATTCGGGGATGCCTATTCCAAGTACGAAGCGAAATTAGCTATTATTGACAAGCTCGCTCTCAACAGTGCCTCTACATCCTGGAACAACACGATCACTCTCTACTACCCTGATTTGAAGGAAACCGTCTCTTCCGACAGTACATTATCCTTCTCAACCTATAATCCGCCCTCCCAACGGCTGAATAAGTGGGTCGTGCACTGGGAGAAGGATGGTACTGGATATTATTCTAATTTGACCCGGAGCCATATCGGTCCATTGCTTATTGAAACAAGAGTGTCTTTGGATAATCTACTTAAAATGATGAAGCAGTACTCATCCGGAACCCCTTTGCTTTATGATTCTTTTAACAAAACGATTATCCAAACTGGTAATTCCCCTCTACTGGAGGATACGACAGGCCGAATTATTCCGTTAATTGAGGGAAAGAGCGGCTTTTTATCGGTCGACGACAATGGAACTGAATACCTGCTCAACTATATGAAATCTGACTTGCTTGATTTGTACTTTATAGATTACCACCCTATGCGTCAGTTCATTGAGCCTATTTCTCAAAATAATATTCTTTTTATATTTTCCATCATTGTGCTGCTGCTTATTTCACTGATGTATAGCCTCGTGCTGCGCAGGCAAGTGCAGACACCTGTTATTGTACTAAGGAAGGCTATTGACAAATTTGATCGCGGTGATTTTTCTAGTCGTGTCATCGATCTTCATGCAACCGAGTTCAGAATGCTTGGCAACTCCTTTAATCGTATGGCCGAGAATACGCAGCGACTCATTGAGCAGGTGCTCGTTGCAGAGCTGGAAGTTACCGAAGCAAGACTTAAGCAATACCAAGCTCAAATTAATCCCCATTTTTTGTATAACTGCTTGAATTATATTCAGAGTAAAGCCAGCATCGAGGACCATGAATCCGTAACTGCGATGACGCTTCATCTCGGAGCTTATTGCAGATACGTTCACAAAATTGAAAATATCGATTCTACCATTAACGAGGAGCTTGTCTTCGTTGAGCACTACTTGTCCATTTTACAGTTGCGTAAACGGTCGATGACCTTCTCTATTGAAATCCCACCATCCATGTGTATGTATCGCTTGCCTAGAATGATCCTTCAACCGCTTGTCGAGAATTGCATTCAGCATGGCATAGAACCCTCTCTGCATCCCGGTCATATCAAGATTAGTGCGGAGGAGGACGAGCAGTCCCTGCGTATATTGATTCAAGATAGCGGAGTCGGAATAGCGGAGGATAGACTCTCTATCGTTAATCAACATATTGAGGAACGCATATTTTCTGAGAATAAGGTAGGTACAGGCATGAGGAATGTACACCAGCGTATCAAGCTATATTTTGGAAAGAGATCTGGGCTGACTATTCAATCTAAATTAGCCGAAGGAACTTGTTATATCATTACAATTCAAAAGCAGGAGGACAACCATGCTACAAGTATTATTAGTTGATGACGAATCCTATGTCGTCGATGATCTAGAAATTGCCTTCCCCTGGACCAAATATGGGGTTGAAAAGGTATATACAGCTTATTCCGGCATAGAGGCGCTGCAGGTCATTGAACGGAATTCTATTGATATTCTCATTACAGATATTGCCATGCCAGGAATGACTGGACTAGAGCTCATTTCACGAGTTAAAGAATTTAATAAGGCAATCAAATGCATTCTGCTTACTGGCTATGCGGAATTCGAATATGCCCAGGAGGCGATAAAGCAGGGGGTCGTAGACTATTTAATTAAGCCGCTTGATCATAATAAGCTCGGCCTCTGTCTTGAAGAAACGATAAATATCATGAAAGAGGAGATGGAGCAGACCGCATCCTACGAGCAGGCTTTATTCACGTTCCGGGAGCATCTTCCTGTCATGAAGGACAAGCTCCTTAATGAGCTGCTGCAAGGCAAGAACTACTCGGAGGAGGCTCTTGTCGACAAGCTTTCCAGCTTCTCACTGACCTATGGGAAAGACGATGATGTCTTTCTTCTTGTCATTCGTCTGGAGGAGCATTTCAACCGCTATGGACAAAACAGCCTGCTGCTTTTCGAATATGCAGTGACAAACATCGCTTGCGAGCTGCTCGAGGACTCCTTCGAGACTTGGCATTGCCGAGATGCTTATGATTATCTTATATTTACGCTCAAAGCAAAACAAACAGACGGGTTTCAGAACTCTGAAAGTCTATTAAAGGAGCTTACCAGTCGTTCACTCCAATTGCATCGTAATGTGAATGAATACTTGGGGGGCGGCATATCGGTCATCCTTACCTATCCGGGAAAATTCAGTAGTGATCTTCGCCATATGCATGAGAATGCAGTCACAGCAATCAGAAAGCAAGTCGGAAACGGTACAGGCTATTTTCTAGCGCTTGCCGAGCAGCCGTCACAAGTATCCTACGTTCGATCCATGAACGTATTATATGATCCGCCTACGTTTATCCATCTGCTGGAAACCAGCCAATGGGACGGATTTGAAGACAGATTGAACCAAGTTGAGGAAGCTTTCAGCGCTTTATCCGAGCAAACGGAAGAGCATTTGGATGCAATAAGTACGGTGCTCATGTCCTCCTTCCATTACATAGCTCATAGAAACAATGTTCTCCTGTCAGATGTAGCGGGAAATGCGCTTATGTATAGACAAACGTTCCGCTCACTTTGTCAGCTTATTGAATGGGCAAAACAGCTTGCCTTAACACTAAAGGAGAAGCTGGAGAAAGACGTTTCTAGTCAACAACAAGCAATTATTCGAGAGATCCAAGTATTTATTTCATCTCATCTGTCGACAGTCAGCCTGCAATCGATAGCCGATTGCGTATCCCTCCATCCTGTTTACGTATCCAAGCTGTTCAAGCAGCTGAGCGGCAGCAGCCTGAGTGAGTATATTCTCAGTGTGAAGATGGAGCATGCCGTTGCTTTGCTCCGAAATTCAACCGATAAGGTATACGAAATTTCGGATAAGCTCGGTTATTCAAATTCACAATACTTCATTAAGGTATTCAAGGAGCAGCATGGTATGACCCCTCAGGATTTTCGGGATAAGACCTAGTTGAATTAAATAACAGCAAGAAGGGCAGCCCATAAATGAGCCGCCCTTCTTGCTGTTATTTATTTTGACTTAATTTCATCGTACCATTTGTTGACTTCTTCCGCTATTTTCGCTCCGCCTGAAGAATTATATCTTTCAACAAAAGCATCGAATTCATCAACCGAGGTTTTATTATAAATGATTTTGTTCAGTACTTCCTTCTCCAGCTTGCTTAGCATATCGCCTTTGGATAGCTGCGTCTCCGTAGGAGTACCAGTAAACATACTAGGCATAATAGCATCCTTCTGATCAACAACAATCTTCGCCGCTTGCATTTGCTCTGGAATAGAGGTAGTAAGCGTCTCTTCATACGGCGTGGACGGCTTTTCGCCGTTCGCTAGTTTTGCTAACCCGTTGATACGAAGAAAAGGAATGATGGCTCCATCAAAGGTTAGTGTATATCGTATGGCATCTACCCAACCGCCAGGGATTTTATCACTATCCTGCTCGCGGTAAATCTCACCGTTCGGGCCAATATCATAGTCATACCCTTTTGCGAAGCCTTTAGAGAATGGACCATCCCCATCAGGGTTTGCCCAGTTGTCAAATAGGTAATTCTGATAGACGAAGAATGCATCTTTATTTTTCATGTTTTTATTGATAAGAACCGCACCTGTGCTAATTGGAGTTCCATGACGGCCAACCTTGCCATCAGGACCAGCAGGCAGCGGATACGGCTTATATTCAGAAGTAGGGACATTTGTTTTCAAATCGGGAATTGGCCAGCCTGTCATCCAATAAGGGCCAACAATGATACCTGATTTGCCAGCTGTGAAAGCTTCTGAAGCCTTTACTTCATCATACAGTCCCGACTCTTGCGAAATGTAGCCCTTCTTCATCCAATCCTGCAGCTTGGAGAGTGCAGGCTTCATCTCTGGCTGAATAGAACCATAGGCAAGCTTGCCATCGGCCCCTACGTTCCATTGGTTTGGCATTACGCCAAACATGCCAAACACCCATCCTGTCTCGGACATCCAAGTATTCAAATTGTTTTTAAAGCCAACGGATAAAGCTGTGGTATCCTTCTTGCCATTACCGTCTGGATCCTGATTAGTAAAGGCCTCCATTACCGTTTCAAGCTCATCGATCGTCTGAGGAGCCTTCAAGTTTAATTTTTTCAACCAATCTTCACGAATATACATGACTGGATCATTATTGTAGGCATTCTCCAAAATCGGAATTCCCATTCGTTTTCCATCACGCATGTACGGGTTCCAAACCGTTGGGTCCTGTGCCATTGCTTCTTTATAGGTATCGGAAGCATATTTATCGAACAGTTCTCCTGCATCCGCAAACTGCCCGCTCGAAATTAAATCAGCAATCAGCGTTGGATCGCCCCTGAATGAAATAATATCCGGCATTTCCTGCCCCGAGGTAAGCATCAGCCTAAGCTTCGTTTGGTAGGCATTGTTTTGATCGCTGACCGTCCATAAGTACTTAATATCAATACCCAAAGTGTCTTTCGCCCACTTTGTATGAACGTTATTATCAATATTTTCGCCATTTTTGAATTTCAAATTGGTTGTAATAGGGAAGACCGTCGTAATGGAAACAGGCTCCACATATTTTCCATTGTCGAACTTCGCTGAATAAAAGGAATCATTATCGGCCTTTCCTTCTGTTTGATCGTCTTTATTGCTGCCGCAAGCTGCAAGCGATGCCATCAGCATTGCCCCTGTCATAACCATAACAGCCGGCTTTTTCAATTTAGTTAGCATATCTTTATTTCCCCCAATGGAATTTATTTGGTTTGCTTTGACCCTTCCAACCAAATCATAGATAGATCCTACTGTGCAGCAACACCCCTCTCATGAAGCAAATCCATTATTCCTTCACGGCACCAAGTACAATTCCTTTGACGAAAAATCTTTGAAGGAACGGATACACAAGGAGAATGGGTGCCATGCCGATAAAGATTTGAGCAGCCTTTACGGTTCTTTGTGAAATATTTTCCAAGTCTTCAGGACGCACCGTCACTTTGCTGAAGTCTTGCTGTACGATAATGGTCTGCAGGAAAGTCGCAAGTGGATAGTTTTTATGATCAGTCATAAAGATTAGACCATCAAACCAGGAATTCCAATGACCAACCATTGAGAATAACGATAGTGTAGCAATTGCAGGCATCGATACTGGCAAATAAATACTGAATAGTGTTCTCAGATGGCCGGCTCCATCGATGAATGCGGCTTCCTCCAAATCCTTAGGCACCCCACGAAAGAAATTAAGAAGGAGTATCATATTCCATACTGATACAGCTCCAGGAATGATAAGCACCCAAAGCGTATTCATCATGTTCAGCTTTTGAATAAGAATGTAGAAGGGAATCAAGCCACCGCTGAACAGCATAGTGAATACGAAAAACCACGTATAAATACTTCTGCGTTTAAAATGGTAAGCTTCTTTAGATAATGGATACGCCGCGAGCGTAACGAGTACCATGCTGATCAGCGTGCCTAATGTAGTACGCTGAACAGCCACCCACAGAGAGCGAATAAAATTCTCATTCTCCAATGTCTTGCTATAGGCTTCAACCGTGAACTGAACGGGCAGCAATCCGACCAAATTAGCGTTCGCAGCTGCTTTCCCACTGAATGAAACAGCTAAAATATGAATTAATGGAATAATACAAGCAATAGATAATATAGTTAGGAACGTATAGTTGATCACTGTGAATAATTTGTAGGTGTTCGATTTATGATACATACTGTCGGTTCATCCTTTCTAGAAAATACGGTAATTGGCCAGTTTGTAAGCCAAGCGGTAAGCTGCGACGATAAGCACGAAGCCTACGACCGATTTGAAAAGCCCTATTGCTGTGGAGAATCCGAACTTGCCGTCTATGATACCGATACGATAGACAAACGTATCAATAATATCCCCTTTGTCGAAAACCAATGCATTATACAGATTGAATATTTGGTCAAAGCCCGCATTCAATATATTGCCTAAAGAGAGTGTTCCAACCACGATTGTAATTGGGATAAGTGCTGGGATGGTAATGAACAAGGTTTGATGCCATCTGTTCGCTCCGTCTACTTCCGCCGCCTCGTACAATGACGGATTAATTCCTGCTAGTGAAGCAAGGAATACGATCGTTCCAAATCCAAACTCCTTCCAGACATCGCTTACAACAACGATAAATCGGAACCAATTGCCGTCGCCGAGGAAGAATATCGGTTTTAAACCGAACACCGCGCCTAGAAACTGATTGACGAGTCCTTCACTGGACAGCATGTCCAGCAAGATGCCCCCTATGATGACCCAAGAAAGGAAATGCGGCAAGTAAACCAGCGTCTGTACCGTCCGTTTGAAAGCCGCCTTTCTCACTTCATTGAGCAAGAGAGCGAAGGTAAACGGAGCGATGAGTCCTGAAACCATCTTCATTCCGGCTATAATAACGGTATTCCAAATGACTTGTACGTACTCTGGCGTACTGAAAAGGTAACGAAAGTGCTCCAAGCCAATCCAATTGGATTGGGAAAATCCTAGCCAAGGCTTGAAATCTTGGAAAGCAATTACGAGTCCGAACATTGGAATGTAAGCAAAGATTAAAGTAAGGATAACCGCTGGCAGCAGCATCGCATCCAGCACCAACGCCCTTTGCCATTTGGAGCGGCGATCCGTGCGTTTAGACAGCTGTGGAGCGGTCTCTGCAAGGGCATCTGCTGGCGTTATTGATTTCTTCATTTGTGTGCTTCCCTTCTGTTTGAATGACATAAACCCTATCTGTCCTATCGTCTGTTCTCATTATAAGTGGCGCCTAGAGACGCTACTATGATAAATCATAAGCATCGATAACAAATTGTTAATATCCGAGCTGACGCTGTTTGAATACAAATAAAACGCCAAGCCCCCTTCTATAGAAGAGAGCTTGGCGTCATTAAATCCATTCATTATTTGCTTGTATTCAGGATCATGAGCATATTATATAAAGCTTGAACTGACTCTGCTCGAGTAGTATGCTCACT
Source organism: Paenibacillus sp. 01T424 (assembly GCF_056398745.1). Classification (NCBI taxonomy): domain Bacteria; kingdom Bacillati; phylum Bacillota; class Bacilli; order Caryophanales; family Paenibacillaceae; genus Paenibacillus; species Paenibacillus sp. 01T424. Next base: position 99,817 of record NZ_JBFTPZ010000024.1, read on the forward strand.
AGGAACAAAACGATGGTCATCCTTGCCCTTCATCATTCCATGCGAAGAAACAATAGAAACAGCGTTCTCCGCCCATGCTGAGATGTTAGCTTTGTCTACGTATACTAGCTCGACGTTAGTCTCCTCAGGTTTCGTTTTTGCTTGGTATGCATACGCATTGGCAAGCATAACCGCCATTTCTTCACGGGTAATGTTTGCAAGCGGAGCAAACCGATCCGCTGACACACCCTTAACAATTCCTGCGTGAAAGGCAGCATTAACCGCCGACGAGAACCAAGTTCCTTCCGCAGCGTCTTTGAAGCTGGAGGCCCCTTGCTCTTTAAGTCCAAGCAGGCGTACCAATAGAACGGTAAACTCCGCTCGCGTAATAGATTTGTCTGGAGCAAAGAGAGCAGCGGTTTGGCCATTCACATTCTGTTTTGCAGACAGCACCTTCAACGGCTCGTATACCCAGTGGCTTGAATTAACGTCATTGAAGATCTTATCATATTCAAGCAGCGCGTACTTACTGAAATGCGCAAGATCAACAGAGATCTGATTCGTTTTTTCGTCATTCTTCCCGCCTACATACTCCCACTTATTGGTCTGTTCATTCAGCATGTAAATGCCTAAGAGCGACTTCTGCATATTGGCTTCCGCTAAATAGGAGAAAGATAAGGTGACAGCTCCATCAAATGTGCCCACCTTCAGCTCACGACCATCACCCGTTATTAAGGACAGTTCAAAGGACCAGCTTTCTCCGCCAATAAACTTCGCAGATAACCCTTGCTCTCCTTTTAGCTGCTGACTGCCTGTAGCTTCTTTAGCAGGCTCCATACGAAGCGACAGCTCAGCTCCATTCCGCAATTCAGGCTTCAACTGATCAATGAGGGGCTGGAGCACTTTTGAATCAATTGTTAGTGTAGCAGACCCCTTGGCTAGCTCCAGCTCTCTGCCTTTTAATAGACCAGCTAATTGAAGGGGCAGCCGTACATGATGCTTACCTTCTGGTACGCTAATGCTTACCTGATTAGGCGACCCGTTCTGAAAATTCTCCTGAGTAATGGTCATCACAGGATTAGCAGTGCTGCCAGATTGCCCAGAGCTTCCAGGTTTGTCACCGCCATTATCGATACCGCTGTTCTTTTCTGACTCGGCAAAAGTCAAAATGCCGAACTGAGAAGTATTTCTCCATGAATCGTTTGTTGGATCGTTCCATTTGGCGGTGCTGTGCACTCCTTCGCCCTGATCGTCATTCACCTGAATGTCCAGACCTATTACACTATCTTTATTCGGACGAAGCTCAGGCAGCGCGATCTTCACTTCCATGCGGTAGCCTTTCTCTGTTTTTACAACTGCGCTCTCCAGACGAGAAGGAGAAGCATTTCCAGCAAAAGTTGCCGCATTATCAATATTTATCCGATATTGTGCATCGTCATATTGATAAGCCGATGTACGATGATGATTTTCATCGATGAAAATTTCGATTGAATCCTGCAGCCATGGCTGCGGATCGTCTGATTTAAGCAAAGGATCGGTTACGTCGATTAGCAGCAGCAGACTGTCATCCGTCCACATAGAGCGAGCTTGAGCCGTTGCTTTGCTGTTATTATTAGTTAGATCCACAGCGAATGGCTTTGCCTTTTCCCACTCGCTTTCCATTTGTCCATCAATACGTGCAGTGCCTTTTATCGACTGTGCGCTTTTTGGCATACTAGCAAGCTGAATGACGCCATACTTGCTTGTGTCCAGATCTTGACTTAATGTGCTGTCATTCCAATAAACCGGCAGTACCTCGCTTGTCGATGCATCCTGAATACGAATATCGAATCCGATTTCTTCCGTTCCTTGCGCTAAGCCTTTCCAAGGAATAACGGCTTCTAGTTTATAACCAGTTGCTGTTTCTTTTATTTTATAGCTGCTATCGCCATTTTCAGCGCCTGACCGATTAAAAGTAAGATGACGATCATCTGACTCGTAAACCGCCGACTTTCCATTATTCTCATCCACAAACAGCTCTATCTTGTCCGCTGCATCACGGGTAGCATCTTTAACCTCTACTTGAACATAAAGATTGGTCATATCCCATATGGTACGGAACGTTGCAGCCTCGCTGCCGCTGCGTTTAAGCCGCGTCTGTACAGCTTTTTTCCATACGGAATCTGTAGAATTCTGATCGCCCGCCGTTGGCGTTGCCATGAGTGATACCGTACGGTTTGTAATAATAGGAAGTGTAAGTGGATCTACAATTCCCCAGTAGACTAGCTTAGCCTGGAGATTCGCATCGAATAGCATAGCCTGATTATTGTAGGATTTCTCGTCTTGCAGTCCCCAAATCGTTACAGAGGAAATCTTGTCCTTATAGGTTTTGTATAAGTCAAACAATTCCTTATATCTATGTGCTTGCTTTGCAGCTATGTCATCAGGCATAGGCGTACCCATGCTCACTCCGCTATCAACATCCAACTCGGTAACCTGAATATCTAGCCCTAGCGAAGAGAACAGCTTGATTGTCTTTTCAACCTCCTCAATTGGCGGCGTAACCAACCCATAGTGAGATTGCAAGCCTACTCCGTCGATCAGACCTTTATCTTTGAGACGCTTTAGCAATTGATAGATATGTTCTCTTTTTTCCGGAACCTCTGTGAAGTAATCATTATAATACAGCTTGGCATCAGGGTCCGCAGCACGAGCAAACTCGAATGCCTTCTCGATGTAATCAGGACCTATGAGAGTATACCACGGTGAAATTCTAACACCGTCCGCATCTCCCCCATTGTCAGCGATAGCTTCATTTACAACATCCCATGCGTATATTTTCCCTTTATAACGTGTCATTACCGTCTCTATATAAGACTGAAGGCGCTGCAGAAGCAAGTCACGGCTGGCAGGCTGTCCATTGCTGTCCGTAAACATCCACTCGGCCGCATCAATATGCCATAGAAGAGCATGTCCGCGCAGCCCCATTCCATTATCCTGAGCATATTTCACGTAATAATCGGCTGCATCGAATGTATACTGATTCTCAGCTGGGGAAATAAACTTTGGTTTCATTTCATACGTTGCCGTTATGCTGTTAAAATGTTTTTTGAGAAGCTCCCCATAGGCTCCTTCCATTTGCCAGGTATAGACGGCAGCACCAATTGGAAAGTCATCCTTAAAATAATCCTTTAAGGACACGATATCGTTTTGAATCGATAGCGCCGAAACAGGGACTACTGTTACTTCATCTACATAAAAAGATAGCGTATCTGAAGTATTCTCCGTAATGTAAGGCGTTTCGATGAATAGTTTTAGCTCCGAAGGAGAATCGCTGTAATTAAGCTGTCCCTTAAGCTCATACCATTGCTGCCACTCCGATTTCTTAATCGTAATGGTATCTAGTGCATTCCAGCTCTCCGATCCGGACTTCTTATAGGCCGTCATTTGCAATTTGATGTCAGAGGCTGGCTCTTTCTTTAATCGAACATAGGCTATTAATTCATATTCCTTGTTCTTTTGAAGGTGATTTTTAAGCTCAAGTGCTGGCCCATGAAACGTACGGCTCCGCCCTTCTACCAACATACTGTTGCTGCCGCTATAGGCTTCGGCTGCGGAAACGGTCAGCGCCTCATGTCCGATTCGCGGCAACCACCCCTGAAGCGTTCCATCTTCAAAATCGATAAGCAGTCGATCATCGCCCACCGGGCCCTCTGAATCAGGAACAAGCTCTATGGAAACATCATCAAAATAAAAGGAGGTACCTGCCGTGGCTTCTGCATAAAGATCATATTGGCCATTCTTGCTCCCTGTCGTATAATTCCGTTTAATTAAGGTCCATTGCGATGCGGCATTCTGATCCGCCGTGCCTATCTGCTCCCAGTGGTTTTGCCCGTCAATGCGGCTCTTCATTGTAAGCTTAATATCAGCTGGCGTTGTACCGGGGGTTAGCTTAACCCAAGCGCTAATGGAGTAGGTGCTGCTAGGAGCCAATAATTCCGTTAAAACGTAATTGGGTCCCTCCCAATCCTCGCTTCTCCCCGATATATATAGGCTATGAGAACCGCTATGATATTCATCGCCTGAGACTATTAGTGACTCGTTTCCTTTACGCGCCCAGCCCTGTGTTGTTCCATTCTCAAAATCTGAAGTGAGAATGGTTGTGCTACTCTCGTTAGCAAACACCTGCTGAGAGGGAGGAAGAATGATAGTGATAAGCATGACAAAAGCGATAAATAATGCGAACGATTTAGTAAATTTCATATAAATCCTCCTTAATGTGATGATCATAGCGCTGCAACTAGCTCTTTGTTCCATTCTTTTGTTGTGCGATTATATAAACCAAAGGTGGCACCGAATTCCCAGTAGGCCTAAGGCATGCTTAGTCGCTCTGCATCCAAGCGTACGGTCTCCGTCCAAACCACTCGGGAAGCCATGTCTGCCGTGCGATAGACGCCAAACTCCCCTAGTTCCATATTCTTCAGCCATCCACTCCGCACCTTGATGCGTTGGCTTCCTCAATAACCATATCCCACGCCCCTTCAACCGGGGCATCCAAAGCGCCCCCCCTCTCTTCTTCAATGCTTTTCCCCCTAGTATATAAATCCCGCTCTTCACTTCATGTACTACAACCGGATAGTTGAAGTATAGCTCTAAGGTAAGCGTTTCCATATAACAAATACATCACTCACATAACAAATTATTAGCTTTGTCCCTAATCGAGTAACCTTTTTTCATTATCAAAGTAAATAGAACCAAAAAATGCGATAAGGAAATGCTGCTGAGCATCTCCTTACCGCATTTTCAATTTATTCATTAATTGCTATTTTCTCCAGCCCTCTCATATAAGGCTGAAGTGCAGCTGGGATACGAATCGAGCCGTCTTCCTCCTGATGATTCTCGATGAGTGGAATGAGAATACGCGGGCTAGCCACTGCTGTATTGTTGAGCGTATGGCAATATTTTAACGAGCCATCCTCTGCACGGTACCGTATATTCGAGCGGCGTGCTTGAAAATCATGCAGGTTCGACGACGAATGCGTCTCCCCGTAGGCCTGCCTGCTTGGCATCCATGTCTCAATATCGTATTGCTTATACGTTTTTTGCGACATATCGCCAGTACATACTGCCATGACTCTATAGGGCAGCTCAAGGCATTGAAGCAGTTCCTCGGCATTAGCCGTTATTTCCTGCAGCAGCGACTCCGACAACGCCGGATCAGCCTCGCACAAAATAACCTGCTCGACCTTGGCAAACTGATGTACACGGTATAGACCATGAACATCTCTGCCAGCCGAGCCGACCTCGCTGCGGAAGCATACCGATGCAGCAGCCAGCTTGATTGGCTCTCCTACCTCTATAATTTCGTCCGCGTAATAGGTAACCATAGGTACCTCCGAGGTGCCTACCAGCCATTTATCCTCGCCTGCAATCCGGTAGGTCTGATCCTCACCAAGCGGGAAAAAGCCAGTATGCTTCATCGCTTCGGTGCGGACCATTAATGGTACTTCCAGCAGTGTGAAGCCTTTTCTCAGCAGCAAATCGACAGCCAGCTGCTGCACGGCACGATGGAGCAAAACGCCTGCCCCCTTCAAGTAATAATTGCGGCTGCCTGCTGCCTTCACACCTCGCTGCACATCAATCATTTGGTGCAGATCACCCAGCGCCATATGATCCTTTGGTTCAAAAGGAAAACTCGGGGCTTCGCCAACACGCTTTTGCTCTATATTGTCCGCGTCCGATCGTCCATCTGGCGTGTCTGGCGATACGATATTAGGTACCAACGCCATGAGCTCAGCTGCATGCTGCTCTACTATCGCAAGCTCTGCTTCCACTGTGCCCAGCTTCTCATTTGTTTCCTTGACCTTATACTTCGTTTCTTCCACTTCAGCTTGAGCATTCTGCCTCACTAGTGTACCGATAAGATTCGAGAGCTTGTTGCGAATTTCCCGTAAAGCTTCCGATTCCTGCATGAGCTGACGTTTCTTCTCGTCCCAGAGCATCAGCTCTGCAATAGAAATCTGAATCCCCTTCTGATTCGCAACCGTCTGTACCTGCTCTTGATTTTGCCTAACCCATTTCATGTCCAACATGCTAACCGCGCTCCTTTTCATTAGAAAAACACAAAAAACGCCCTTCATCCCAATGGGACGAGGAGCGTTTTTACTCGCGGTGCCACCCAAATTGACTAAACAGACGCACTGTTTAATCCTCTTTGTTCCGCGATAACGGGCGGGCCCGGTAAACTTAGGGGGAAGGTGCTTCCCTCCCCTTGACGAGAACGCCTCCGAGTTGGATTCTCTTCACTGGCGTGATCCGATAATTAATTTTGTAGTAATATAACACATTATATAAGGCCAACACAAGTGTCATTGTGGAAATAAAATTCCAATTCATCTTTTTAGTGTGTTTCATATGCAACTTTATCCACTTATTAACAGTCAGTAGGTTATATGAAGGGGAGGTGCATTTGTTGAGATATGGTCTTCTACTTACATTCTTACTTATCCTGTTTGGGCTGGCAAGCTGCGAAAGCTCCGGAGCGAACAATGGCTTAACCACTCATACAGAGCAGGTGAACAAAGATCACCTGACGGAATCGTTGTCCAAATCAAGCGATAAATTGATCATTGCCAAAAGAGTTGGCATGGAAAACCAATACGAAGATCATAAGGAAATAATCGAAAAGAAATCCGTTTCTACAGTGAGGAACATTTTAAACAAAGGCGAATGGGAAGAAGTTAAATTCCTAATGACAAGACCATCCGATTATAAAGTGCATTTCCAACCTACCGATGGCTCAGAAGCAAAAGCGGTATTATATGAGGTTTGGTTTACGAACGACATCGCTGAGATTTATATAAGCGGCATTCATTCTTATAAAAAAACGTCGCAAGAGGATGCAGAAACGCTGAGTACTATTTTAAAATAACGGATTCATGACAAACGTATAAGGAGCATATTATGAAATCCAAATTACTCGAAGTATTAATTTGCATTGTTTTAGGCTTTTTTTCAGGCATACTGCTTGCTGGAACGGGTAGAGATGTTACGGATAGCGGAGTTGAAATATTGCTCGGATGCATTTTCTGGATACTGGTCTTTTCTTATATTAGAAAAAAATGAGTCATACAGTAATGAAAATGTTCCGTTCTCTTCTCTTTTTAATCGTATTCGTCTCCCTGTCTCTAACGATTGCACCTTCCAAAAGCTTCGCATGGTCATGTGCCGAGAGCGATGCACCCAAGCAATTGTTTAAAAAACATGATTTTGTATATATTGCTAAAGCCATGGAGACCACCTATGAGGAAGCCGGCAGTATGAATCCCAAAAGCAGGACAACCTTTGAAGTGAAGTCGACATTAAAAGGCACCTCCAGCGATAAAGTAACCATTGTCACGACTGCTGGCAGCGAATTTACTGAAGGCACAGACTATCTAGTATATGCTTATCAAACAACAAAGAAAAATTACTTATACAAGTTTGAACCAGGCGAAATAGCGACTGATACTTGGTGCGGCGGAACAAAACCATTGTCGCTTGCAAGTTACGATCTTGAAGCGATAGATGAATATAAAAAGATGACTAACATGGTTTATTTTATTATTATTCCCATCGTTGCTGCCGCTGTTATCGTCACCGTATTCCTTCTATTGAAACGTAAAGGGAAACTAGGACGACGCTGATGCATTATTTTGGGGATTTGTGATTGAGATTAGGACAACTCGTTTAAAATAACATGGAGACATAACTGATGGGCTTGATTATACAAGCCCTTCATGAAGGAGGCTTCTCATGCTGAATGAGATGACAACAATACCGCGTACAAATAAAAGGCGGAAAGGTTTTGCGGCTTTCGCCGCTTTTGGCATAACGATGACTTTATTAGCTGGCTGCAGTCAAACAGGAACGAGTGAAATGGGTGCTCAACCTAATCCAGATTCCGCTGCAATCGCTCCCGCTAATCAAACCGAAGAAACAAATGCTGCTTCAGAGAAGGATAACCCTTTCGCCGCTGCTGGCATTACCGATCCTAAAGCTTTTATCAAAATGTTTGAAGCGGTTAAGACAGCTGTTGCCGCTGATGATAAAGAGGCCGTTGCAGACCTAGTGCTGCTGCCGCTTCGAGTAAATGGAAAAACATCGATGGAGATTACAACCAAAGCAGAGTTTATAGAGAAATATGATGCCATTATGACAAAACCCGTGAAGGATGCGCTAGCCGCTCAGAAGGTGGAGGATTTGTTCGTACGCGATCTAGGCGTGATGGTCGGAGACGGTGAGCTTTGGTTTGGAGCATCAGCCGAGGAGCCTCAAGCATACGGCATTATTGCCGTTAATCTAGAAGTTGGTAGCACTGAAGTGCCCCCCGTCAAGTAGACATTACAAAAAATAAAAACTGTTAAACGGCCTTAGTCCTAAACTCCATTGGWCTGAGGCCGTTTAGTTTYGCCTGTAATCGTTCGTAATTGTAAAAGTGAATGTARGCTTCAATGTCCCGTTCAAGCTCATCAAAAGTTCGGTATGTATGCAAATAAWATTTTTCGCACTKCAGGGTTYCCCAGAAGGATTCTATGGGWCYGTTATCAATGCAKCTCCCTACGMGRGACATGCTATGGGTTAATTTTTTKCCAAATRACTTTTTGAACCGTWGRGAAGTGTATTGAAAGCMTCGGTCTACTACTGGATGCGCTTGTGGTTAATCTGCTGCTCCGTTTCTTTGCATAAGTGAAGGGTCAATCGACGGTACCCGTAGATACCGCCTACCTTCTCATGCAGCGAGATCATCGATCTTGTGAGTTTCTGGTTTTCTAGTTCACGTACGCTAGGCTTGCGGTTCAACCATTTGTAATAGCTGGATCGTGGAATCTCTGCAATTTCACAAAGTATCTTTATGCTGAACTGCCCGTCTTGCTGTACAGCTTGAATGGCAAGATAGATGTTTTCTTGACGTACTTGACTTAGCGTCGCCTTCTTTCGAGTTCCTCTAACTTTTTTAGAAATGCAATTTCTGCGCGCAGACGTTCATTTTCAGCCTGCATCTTCTTCATGGCAAGCTTTTGGCGGTCTGTGTCAGTTAACTCTTCTTCGGTCTTTTTACGTCCACGTCCATCCTGCAGCGCATCTTGCCCGCCGTCTTGGTATTTCTTCACCCACTGATATACCTGTTGGTAGGAAACCTGATGTTGCTCCGCAGTCTTCCCA
>NZ_JBFTPZ010000025.1:0-106289 GCF_056398745.1 Paenibacillus sp. 01T424
GTCCGTATTCATGGAAGTCTTCAGGACTGGTCACCTTACGAATATTTACAGTTGATACTTTCTGAAAAACTAAAGCCTCAAAAAATTGCAGTATGATGCGATTGAATAAGAATGAGTGCGCATGTGTCCAAATTTAGGGGGTTAACCCGAAAACCTACTTCGAGCATTTCCAACACGCCAGATAGAAGCTGTAAGAACACATAGGTTCTTACAACTGACAAATCGTCGCTACTTTCACCCGATAAGCACATATTTGCGCTTAAAGCCATCTCTGGGCACTCCCAACACGCCAGATAGAAACTGTAAGAACACATAGGTTCTTACAACTCAAAAATCAACGTTACTCCTACCCCATAAGCACACATATGCGCTTAAAACCTACTCCGAGCACTCCCAACACGCCAAATAGAAGCTGTAAGAACACATAGGTTCTTACAGCTCACAATTCAACGTTACTCCTACCCCATAAGCACACATATGCTCTTAAAACCTACTTCGAGTATTTCCAACAAACCTAACTCCCACCAACTATCAAAAAAATGCCCTGATCCCCTCCAGCATTATACCGATGGGAGTCAGGGCTTGCTCTATTACTTCACAATCGCTATCGCTAATCCATCGTAGCCCGGTAATATCGTGCTCTGCAAACGATCGTCTGTTGCGATGATCTCATTAAAAGAGCGCACGGCACGAACCGCTGGACCTTCCTTGGCTGGATCGATCGTTCTTCCTCGCAGTAAAATATTATCGCCTACAATAATCGCTCCCGGATTAGCGAGTGCAATCGCGTAGTCCAGATAGATGGGATATCCTTCTTTATCTGCATCGATAAAAAAGAAATCAAACTTCCTGTCAGCAGACTTCAGCTCCGCAAGGCTTTGCTTCGCATCACCAACCATATACTCTACCTTATCTCCGAGTCCAGCTGCTTCCATATGCAGCTTGGCTAGATCAGCATAGTTTTGCAGCAGCTCAAGCGATACTAATTTACCGCCCTCTTGCAAGCCCCGTGCCAAGCAAATGCCGCTATAGCCGCCTAGTGCTCCAATTTCAATAATATTTTGTGCTTTCGACAGCGATACAAGCATCGTTAACAACCTGCCATACCCATCAGCAACTGATATATCCGGCATTCCATTAGCCGCTATACCTGCTTTTGTACGCTCAAGATCAGCATCTGCCACATAAAGCGAATCCACATATTGTTCATTTTGCAACGTCATTCTACTCTCTCCAATTTTACAATTTGTAAAAACAAGCTAGTTTGTCCTATACTTGATTGTATGTTTTTGTTCACGGGGTTACAAGCTTATGCTTTAGATATGAAGCTAAGGTCACCAAGAATTAATGAAAAGAGAGTGTAAAATGGAAAAGTTACAATTGATCGCAACTGCGCCAATGGGGCTTGAAGCGGTTGTTGCACGTGAATTGAAGGATCTAGGTTATACGGATCTTCAGGTAGAGAACGGACGCGTTAATTTCACAGGCGGTCCTATCGATATTTGCCGCACCAATCTTTGGCTGCGCACAGCAGGCAGAATTCTAATCAAAATGGGAGAATTCCCTGCTACCACCTTCGATGAATTGTTTGAGGGCACCAAAGCGCTTGATTGGCCGACATGGATTCCGAACGACGGTGAATTCCCTGTAAATGGCCGCTCACAAAAATCTCAGCTGACAAGTGTACCTGCCTGCCAAAGTATCGTAAAAAAAGCGGTCGTTGATAAAATGTCTGCACGTTATGGTACCGAATGGTTTCCCGAAAACGGCGGACGTTATGTAATAGAAGTTACGCTTATGAATGACCGTGCCATGCTGACACTGGACACTACAGGCGATGGCTTGCATAAACGTGGATACCGGAAAGTAGCTACCGAAGCTCCAATTAGGGAAACGCTTGCCGCTGCTCTTGTTCAGCTTAGCCGCTGGCGTCCTGATCGGCCGCTTTATGACCCATTTTGCGGTTCCGGTACGATATTGATTGAAGCAGCAATGATTGGCTGGAACATCGCACCAGGACTGCGCAGAAGCTTTAACAGCGAAGGCTGGCCGCTTATTCCGAATGAGCTGTGGGATGAAGCGCGCGATGAAGCATTTGATTTGGTAAAAGATGATGTTCCGCTTCAAATTGCAGGTTCTGATATTGATCCAGGAGCGATTGAAATCGCAGAAGCTGCTATTAAGAAAGCGGGTTTCGGCAAAGAAATCAAGCTTACTGTACAGCCCGTTGCCAAAGTGAAGCTTGAAGGCGATTACGGCGTTATTATTACGAACCCGCCATACGGCGAACGTCTCGGCGATGATGTACAAGCAGAGGCTGCGCTGCGTCAGTTCGGATTGACTGCGCTCCATTACCCAACTTGGTCGTATTTCTCGATTAGCCCATCAACGACAATCGAGCACTATTTCGGACGTCCTGCGGATAAGAAGCGGAAGCTGTTTAATGGGCGTATCGAGTGTAATTACTTGCAATTTTTTGGCCCGCTTCCCCCTCGCGGAAATCGATAGTAACGAAAGAGGAAGGATATTTTATAGATGTTATATAATAACCACTCAGCTTTACGCCGCTTGATGAGCAAGATTCTGATAGGGCTCGAGCGGCTGAAGGCTGTAGACTTGCTTTTATTTGTSGCTGTGATGATGGCGAAGGTTTATCTATTCAATGCCATTCTTGACGTACCAAAAATGAAAATGACCGATAAAGATGCCCTTATCGAGCTCGGAGCCATTTTATTGTTCAGCTTCTGGACCATTTGGCTGCCCGCACGCGGACGGATCGTTGCACTTATCGTGTTGAACCTGATCGCATCCTTTGTTTTGTATGCCGATATTATTTATTATCGCTACTTTCAAGATCTGATCTCCGTTCCGGTATTGCTTCAGTTCAGTCAAGTGGACTCCCTAGGCGAGAGTATCGGCACACTTCTCCGAGCGACGGATTTTATTTTGTTCCTAGATTGGATTGTTATCATTCCATTTGCGATCTACGCATTATGGCGAGGGCGGAGCGATCTTCGTCAAGCAAATGAGTATCGTCGCAAGCCTGCAGGCATGCAAAAGGCAATCGTCCGCATCGTTCTAAGCGCTGTGATTTTTGGCATCGGAACATCGCTTGTTTTCACAAACGTAAATGAAGCGAAGCGTACGTGGGGACAAGGTATTTTGGTCGGCAATTGGTGGAATCTGTCCATCTACAACATGACGGGTGCGCTTGGTTTTCATGGCTATGATGTGTATCTGTATGTCAAACAACACTGGCTGGATGCAGAGACGGTTACCGCTGAGCAGTATTCGGGTGCAAAAAACTGGATTCAAGAACGCGGCGACCAGCGGAAAACGTTTGAACAGGATGCTTTATTTGGCGCATATAAAAACAGCAATGTCATTATGCTTCAGCTCGAAGCTTTCCAAAACTTTATGGTTAACAAATCAATCGGCGGTCAAGAAATTACCCCGAATTTAAACGATTTAATCGAGCAGAGCGCCTATTTCAGTCAATTTTATCAACAAACCGCTCAAGGCAGAACCTCGGATGCCGATTTCATGGCAAACTGCTCCATGCAGCCCGTCACGAACGGCTCGGTTTTCATCCAATATGCACCAAACGAATTCGATTGTATGTCCAGCACCTTGAAAGCAAACGATTATGGGACATCCGTCTTCCACTCTTATGAGGGTGGTTTTTGGAACCGAAATACGATGTACAAAAACATGCAATATGATCAGTTTTACAGCTTAAAGCATTTTCAACTAGATGAAAAAATCGGCTGGGCTCTCGGAGACAAGTCTTTCTTCCGACAATCCTTTGACGTCATTGCCGATCAGAAACAGCCCTTTTACTCCTTTCTGATCACACTCTCCAGCCATTATCCGTTCACGATGCCGGAAGAGGAGCAAAAGCTTAACCTTGGCGAGCTAGATGGTACATTAATGGGGGATTATTTGCAATCCATTCATTATGTAGACGCCGCGCTCGGTGAGCTGGTTGATCGAATGAAAGCAGAAGGGCTTTGGGATCATACGATTCTCGTCATGTACGGGGATCACGACAACTCAATTAATGACTGGTCGTTGTTTGAGGCTTTCCTTGGCAAACCGCTGAATGATTTAGAGCGTCAAATGATTGTGAAACAGGTACCTCTGCTCATACATTTGCCTAAGAACGAGCATGCAGGAACGTATACGAATGTAGGCGGTCAGCTGGATGTAACGCCTACGATTATGCATCTGCTCGGCATCTCGACGGCTGATCAATATTTAATTGGCATGCCTCTGCTTATGGAAAATCCTCTCCTTGGCAAGAAGGTTGTGCAAAGAAACGGAGCCTTCACTGATGGTACCCTCTACTTTATGCCTTCAGCAGATGGCATCGCTGAGAACGGAGCATGCTGGAACATCCAAGACAATGCATCCATACCAGTCAGCGGCTGCATAAGTGCCTTTGAAGACTCGCGCACCGAGCTGAACATGTCGGATCAAATCGTCATGAACAATCTCATCGCTGACTTCAAGGAGCAAACCGCTACAGAAGCTCGCAGCAGCAATGGGCTTGAGACAGCTGGTCGTTAACGTTGCAGCTTGGATAGCTATGATAAAGCAAAACAAAAGAACCTTCAAATCCACATTCAATAGCGGATTTCAAGGTTCTTTTTTTATATCCTTTATACTCTTATCATTTACTTCACATTTAGCTACTTTTTATGCTCAGACAGCCAATTCAGCACATCGTCAATCGTGTTCACTGGCACAATATTGAGATCAGGCGCTCCGCTGCGAGCGTCTCCTTCCAGCTCTGCCGGCACAAAAAACACATCCGCATCCGTCCGGCTGATTGCATAAGCCTTTTGCTTGATGCCGCCAATTAATCCAATCGAGCCATCTGCTTCAATTGTACCTGTACCCGCCACCTGATTGCCATACGTAACGCCGCCTGGTGTCAGCTGATCAATAATAGCCAGCGTCAGCATCGCTCCATGAGATGGACCTCCAATATGCGCCATAAAGCGTTTGTAATCGATGTTAAGCGGGATATCGAGAAGCAGCTCTGTTTGCACCGAAATGCCGAACACTGCTCGGTCTGGCGAATCAGCTGAGGCCTTCGTCTTAACCTCCGTTTGTGTCTGAACCCCTGCTCTCCTTAGCGTAATCTGTACGGACTCGCCAGGCTTTACCGCTTTCTCCATGTAGTCGGTCATCTCGCCAATCGATTTAACCGCTTGCCCATTCATCGCATCAATAATATCGCCAGCTTGCAGCTTCTGCTCGGCTGGACTATCCTTTACGATGGCAACAATTCGAATGCCATCTGGCTTAATTCCGCCTCCAACGCCTGCTTTCTGCATGGCAACAGCTGCTGCAACACGATTCGCATCTGTTTTCATATTAACGACTTGTGTGTACGATTCCGTCAGCGGCGGTTCATTTTCTGGTATTTTCTCGAAGCTATACATCGGAAGCAGCTTGGCATACAACCAATCAGCCGGTACGGCCGGCCTCTCGAATACGAGTATGCCGTTTACCGTTCCTCCGCTGTTTTCGCTCTTCTCTACATGCGCATAACGATTCATATTGAGCGTCATCCCCGGGTATGTGACGCGATAGCCGGTAGGGCAGAGCAAAACCAATAGAAGCACTATCGTAATCGTTAGAGTGACCACCCCGCGCTTTGGCAGCCACAGAGGGCTTAGAAGCCTCTTGGGAGCGTTCGAACGATTCCCTCCTATATTCAATGCCCTCGCCGCTCGCGACCGCTCTAACGCTTCAGTAAGAAGCATATCTACAAACACTAGCGGTGCAGCAGCGCCGATAACCAGCAGCATCTGGAACAGCATCTCTGGCGCAAACAGCACATAACCTGCTCCGATTATGCCTAGTCCAGCGATTATAATGCGTACTAGCTGTAAAATAAGCGTCCAGCCTTTTCTTTTCCGCTGCTGCCAAACCCCGAGCAAGGCACCAGCCGCCCAGCTAATCGGTATAAGGGCTAATATATTGAACAACCAATCGATCATTTCTATCCACTGTATCCCGCCGGATGTCTTCAGCGGGGCCGGCAGCCAAATGAGCTCTGCTGCAGCCAAACAGACAAGCGCTAGGACTAGTCCAAATAGGTAATAACGTGCTGGCCTCAGCATTCTTTTCCCCCTAAGCTTTCTCAAACGAAGCATATGTATTTCTTTTAGGATAAACAAAGGACCCGGGCGATACACATCGCGGGGTCCTATTTCATTTGCAAATATTGCCGCTGTTCCGAATCAATGCCTCTGTCTCTCATTTCGCCTTTCTCCACGCTTTGGATACGTTCAAGCCACTGCGCTGGGGAATGGTTCATACGACGTGCACGATCGAGCAGTTGAGCATACTGGGCACAATTGTCATACCCGCTAAGCTTGCGGATAACCTGAATATATTCGACGACAAGTTCTCTTGCATCCGCTGCGGTATAGCCGTATTCGGCAGCTAAAGCCTCAGCAATTCCGCGTTCATATAAGCTTAACCTGACCTGTGTTTTCACTTTCATGATACATCCACCTGCTTCCCGTATAAATATGGTAGCCGACTAGTTTCAAATGAGATTCCCACCGTTCGGAGCAAAAAACGACCTGATTGCCGAGCCGCAGCGAATCGAGCTTCCTGCCTTTGCGCGACACTGTAATTTGCTCATAAAACCATTGCTCATCTTTCTTTAATTGTACTGCTTTATGTACGATTTTTCCAGTGTCATTGTCCGCCATAGGACCGATGATGATATCTGGATGTGCATCACAGGGATCAGCACCTTTGACCGCTGCCTTGCGGTGAGCAAGAATGAAGGACGCCCATGCCGGTGAATCGGATAAAAACAAAAGAGGCTCGACCTGTTCCGGTACCGAGGTCAGTTCTACGACAAGCACGCATGGACGACCGCCGTCCCATGACTCCTTTGCTGCCTTATGCGACCATTTGCGTGCTTGCTCAGCCGATATTGTCGTATAAAATCCTTCTCCAAAATCTTTCCCCGGCCGCCAATAGGGTGAATTCAACAGCTTCTGCCCAAATGATTGCACAGTGTTGCTTGTGGTTCCATGATATAAAAGCTGAGGCGTCGTTATGTCCACGCTCGCACTCCTTTCGTTTGGCTCCTCGTATGAAAATACAAAGACCCTACGAAATCAAACTGTCGCAGGGTCTTGTCGTGTATGTCGTTCTATAATATTAATATTGTTATTTATTTCTTGATGTAAGGAATGATCTTCTCGATGACCTCATCCTCTGAAGGCGCCTTAATGTACCGTCCATTAACAAAAATAAATGCATAGCGGGCACATGGCCCGCAGTACGACTTGCATCCTACACGAACCTCTGTGTCCGGCGCCAGCTTCTGCAGCTTGGGCAAAATCGATTTGATCTTCGTATGCTTGCATTTGTCGCAAACCATTATATCGTTAGCCATTATTCATCGTCCTGTCTCAACCGAATACGGAAAAATGCTAGTGATCACCGTGGTTGCCCTTGGTTGGATTCGTAACGGCAAAACCTTCTTCAGGCACATAGAAATAATCGATGCGAACGCCGTCCAGAAAAGCATTGTCTTTCTCCAAAATAACATCGATCCCTTTGTCAGTGGATACAACAATATCCTTCTCAGTCGGCTCGTCGATTCCCATACCGTAATGAGCATGGTCGCCGTGCGAATGAGTGACATAAATACGCAGCTTTTTACCTTCGTTTTCAGGCTTGTCCAGCTCTACTTGTAGAACTTTAGCAGCATTTTTTGAAATTTTGCAGTTCATAAATTATCCAGCTCCTCTTATCGTTAGGCCTTTCGGCAATCGTTATTATTTTATATTATACTTGCTCTCCATTCTACGGGCAAACCATTCGGCAAGCACCATCGTAACCGCGATGTCGTCAATCGGCATGAACGGCATGACGTCCGGCAAAACCCAGTAAAGAAAAACAGGCACGGAAAAAATCAGCTTGTCCAGCAGTGAAACATCCTTTGATCGAAGCAGCTGAAAAATACGGACAAACGTACGCTGCCAATGGCGCAGCGACAGCAACTTACGCATGAAATCCCACCTTTGCTGACCTTTTCCGATTAGTATAGCATAAGCATGGCGTAATTAACTACTAGAGGCCAGCGGCCGCTAAAGGCGAAGCGCCTCTAGCAGCAGCGGCTGCAGCTCCACATAAATTTGATCAAAATTACTCATCGGCAGCGGATTTTCGCCATAACCCGCTTCCACTGTAAAGCCAGGTCTGCGGAACTGATGAATGAACCAGTCCTTATATCCCGCATCGCTGCCAGTCAGCTTTACCGCTTCATATCCACTTGCCTGAGCGAGCCGTTTGGCAAGCTGCTCTGCATTTGCAGGCTCATAATCACGATAATTCCAATAGATTTCCCGCCCCTGCGTATGAAGAGCAAGAACCGCATCGAAACCGATTCTACTCGTAAATTGAGCCATGGCATTCGCCTCCGGCTCACTTAGCGGATACGGTCCTGGATAGTCGCGTGGTCCAGGTCCCTCTACCCCTCTGCGCTTGCACTCCTCTTCCCAAAACGCAGGGAATTGATCATTTAAGTCAACACCTCTAATGTTGGCCTTCCAGTTGCTGAACTGATCGGAGCCGCCATTCCACTCCATTAGCTGCTGATAATAAGGATGCCTCGGCAATGCTCCGTATTGTGCGAGCTCTACACCATCTGGGTTTACCATCGGGACAGCCCATAAAGTCACGTCTTTGCACAAATCGGCCACTTGCTGTCCACCCATTCGCTCCCCGCTGCAATAAGCTGCCGACAAATCAGCAACGAAGCGCATCAGCAGTGCAGAGGTAATCCATTCATTTGCATGAAAAGAGCCGTTCATATGAATTTGACGCGGGCCGTTGCCGCAGCGGAGCGCCAATAACGGCTTGCCCATTACGCTCTCCCCAATAATATGTGCCGATAAAAACGAGTATCTGCCTGATAGCTGCCGAACACCCTCCACTAAATCAAGATAGCCATACGTTTGTAAGGAGTATATAACCATCGCCCCCAGCTGCATAAATTTGCTCCTATCATGCTATGCAAGGTCTTACTTGTCCTATGTAGCAATCAACAAAAAGAAGCCTTGCTATGTTTAAGCCCGGCTTCAGTTTCTTATCATTTAAATGATATTGGGTATTTGCCAAACTACAGGCGTCAGTTCAATCTGCTTCCCAAGCCACTGCTGAGTAATGGATTGAAACATCCGCGGATTTCCGCTGCAAAAAAATTGATGCACCGGTTCCCTCTCCTCGCTCGCAAGCTGGTCATTGTTTTCCAAAATACTCCTGATCTCGCGTGTCGTCTCGTCCGCTGAGCTGATGAGCTTCACGCTCTGGCCCATCACCTCGGATATGGTTTCTGCTAGAAAAGGATAATGCGTGCAGCCAAGTATTAACGTATCCATTGGAAAAAGCCGCAAATGCCCAATGGAGCTCTGCACCGTTTCGTATGTTTCAAAGGAACGAAAATTCCCCTTTTCCACTAGCGGCACAAATCTCGGGCACGCTTCGCTTATCACTTGCACCTTCGGCGACAACGTCTTTAAAGCTTGCTCATAAGCACCGCTTTTGATCGTTCCCTCTGTGCCGATGACACCAACATAACCCGTAGCTGTAAGGCCTATAGCTGCTCTTGCACCAGGATCAATGACGCCAACAACCGGGATCGCGACTCTTGAGCGAATGTCTTCAAGTCCGGCCGCTGTTGCTGTGTTACATGCTATAACAATCATTTTCGGATTAAACTGAATTAAGTAATCGACGATTTCCCTCGTAAAACGAACAATCTCTTCTGAAGAACGCGGTCCATAAGGCGTTCGAGCCGTGTCTCCAAAGTAAAGGATTTTTTCTCGCGGCAGTTGGCGCATAACTTCCTTGGCAACGGTGAGGCCGCCAACGCCTGAGTCCAGTATTGCAATCGGTTGCTGCACAAACACACCGCTTTCCTAAACATAATGTGATGAATAGAGACAAAATAGCATATGAATACAGGCACAAAAACGTACCAGTATCTTATCGACATTTCGGACAAGCGGTCTGAAATTTAAAATTGAAAGCTCAATGTAAATGACAAAGGACCGTCAATGACTACGTTACGTAGCATTGACAGTCCTTTTTTGGTTAATCCAGCAATAATGCAGAGGAATAAATGGGTGCAGCCTTTTGCATTCGGTTTAGATCATCTCGGATCGGGTACATACGTGTAGAAACAATGTGGAGCATTGCATTTGGATTGAAAACAAAAAGGAGGGCGTTCAGATGACAAAAGTGAAATATCCGATCGGCCGTTTACAAGAAAAGGTCGCTCTCATTACCGGGGCAGGCTCTGGTATTGGCAGGGCAGCAGCTTTGAAATTCGCGAAGGAAGGCGCCAATTTGGTTCTGCTTGATGTTAAAGAATCCGCCATGGAGCAGGTATGCCGCAGTGTTCGAGAATACAATGTCGACTGCCTGCCTATTGAAACTGATATTTCCAATGAAGCTCAGCTTGCAGACGCCTATCGACAAGCACGCGAGCATTATGGACACCTAGACATTGTATTTGCCAATGCAGGTATTAACGGTGTATTAACACCGATTGAACTGATGGATATCGAAGACTGGAATACGACGCTTCAAGTTAATCTCACCGGCACATTCCTGACTGTAAAACACGCTATTCCATTGTTAAAGGATAAAGGCGGAAGCATTATTATCACCAGCTCCATAAATGGTAATCGGGTGTTCTCGAATATCGGTTTCAGCGCCTACAGCAGCACGAAGGCTGGACAGGTCGCTTTTGCCAAGATGGCTGCTTTGGAGCTTGCCCAGTACAAAATTCGCGTGAATGCCATCTGCCCCGGAGCTATTGAGACGAATATCGAGCAAAATACAGAGCGTACGCCAGAGCTCGAGAGTGTGTCGATTCCCGTTGAATATCCAGATGGCAGCCAGCCGCTGGAAGATGGGCCTGGCAGCGCAGCTCAAGTGGCCAAGCTTGCATTATTCCTCGCATCTGATGATTCGGACCATGTCTCAGGTACCACTGTTTACATAGACGGAGCAGAATCCTTGCTGCGCGGATAGCAATTATTAAGAATAGATAGAAGACCATATGATAAGGGGCGAACGCCATTGTTTAAAGAATGTTTACATCATTCATCGGATCTGAAATGGGCATATGCATACGATCGTGATACTTTCCATCTTAGACTTCGCACCAAAAGAAATGACGTTGAAGAGGCTGTTGCGGTAACAGGAGATAAATACGATTGGGATCAGCATCATCATGATGTTCCGATGGAAAAAATAGCTGCCGATTCCCTCTTTGATTATTGGGAAGCTGCCATCAAGCCGGAGTTTCGGCGTTTTTCGTACGGCTTTCGTGTACGCAGCGGCGAAGAAACGTTATGGCTCATCGAGAATGGCATCTTTGAGGAGCAGCCCACCCCAGCTGGCGGATATTTTGAAATTCCTTTTATTCATACGGTCGATTTGTTTGATGCGCCTGAATGGGCAAAGGAAGCTGTTTTCTATCAAATTATGCCCGACCGCTTCGCAAATGGCGATACGGCCAACGACCCCGACCACATACAGCCCTGGGGTGAAGCGCCGAGCGGCGAAAGCCACTTTGGCGGCGATCTGCAAGGCATAATGGATAATCTCAAGCATCTGACGGACCTCGGAGTTACGGCGATTTATTTGACGCCTTTATTTACAGCACCGTCAAATCACAAATATGATACGGTCGATTATATGCAAATCGATCCGCAGTTCGGAGATGCCGAGCAGCTTAAGAAGCTGGTTAGCACTTGTCATGATCTAAATATCCGAGTTGTCTTGGATGCTGTCTTTAATCATACGAGCGAGCAGTTTCCACCTTTCCAAGACGTGCTGGCAAATGGAGAAAATTCGAAGTACAAGGATTGGTTTCATCTGAATGGCTTCCCTGTAGAGGTCAAAGACGGTGCAGCAAATTATGCTACGTTTGGATTTTATGGCAATATGCCGAAGCTGAATACCGCAAACCCAGAAGTAAAACAATTTTTGCTTGATGTTGCTGTGCACTGGATTAAGGAAGCAGATATCGACGGATGGCGGCTCGATGTTGCCAACGAAATTGATCATGCTTTCTGGCGGGATTTCCGTCATGCCGTTAAGGCTGAAAAGCCGGATGCTTTTATTATCGGCGAGGTATGGAGCAATGCTCTTAACTGGCTGCACGGCGATCAGTTTGACTCTTCGATGAATTACCCATTTGCGCAGCACATCTTGGATTTTTTTGCTTCCTCCGAAGGAAAAGCATCGGATTTCGCCGATCAAATCAACCGTTTACTTATGCGATATCCTCAGCAAACGAATGAGGCGATGTTCAACCTCCTATCCAGTCATGACACACCTCGTGCGTCAACTCGTTTAAATGGAGACAAGCAGCGTTTAAAGCAAGCCGTTGTATTCATGATGACTTCTATGGGTATCCCTTGCATCTATTATGGCGACGAGATTGGAATGGATGGCGGCGATGATCCGGACTGCCGCAAATGCATGGAATGGGATGCGGACAAACAGGACCGCGAGCTGTTTGATTTCTATCAGCTCCTCATTGCCCTACGCAAGCAGCATACCGTCCTTCGTGATGGACGATTCCGCTTCTTATTTGCAGATAACGAACGTGGCGCCTTCATTTATGAACGCTTAAACGCCAATCAACATTTCACCATCTGGATTAACCATACCGAAGAAACCGTTAAGCTTACGCATCCAATGGAGGCGGACGACTGGAAAGATGCGCTCTCGAATGAAGAAGTAACCACATTCGAAGAGCAGCTTCAGCTTGAGCTCAGTCCGCATGACTTCCGAATTTTGTATAGAAATATCTAATCATTTGAGGGCTTTTGCACCGTCTTTCTGGCGGAGCAAGAGCCCTTTTCACTTATCTATTTCCCCCTTTTTTTCTCCGTATCGGTTTCAAAGTCACCATGAAAGGTTAATGACTCCATATAAGAAACAGAGCCAACACTACTACACTTACTGGTCAGGGGGGAAATTGAATTGAAGAACCATACTGAATGTATTGCTATGCTGTTAGCCGGTGGAGAAGGGCGGCGCCTAGCCCCGCTCACAAGTCAGTTTGCCAAACCTGTCGTACCTTTTGGCGATCGCTTCCGAATGATTGATTTTCCACTTAACAATTGTGCAAACTCAAATATTACTACGATTGGCGTGCTTACGCAGTACTGCGCCGAAAGCGTTCATAAATATGTAAATCAATCCACGAACGGCTATCAAACGGATCAAGCGAATAGCGGAGTAGCCTTCCTCCCTTCTTCAAGCAAATGTTTAGAGGGCTATGCAGGAACGGCCGATGCTATTTATCAGAACATCGACTTTATCGATGAGAAAGCTCCTGAGCATGTACTAATCCTCTCGGGCGACCACATTTACGAAATGGACTACAAGCCTATGCTTGAATTTCACAAAAATCGCGGTGCAGCCGTTACGATCGCCGTTAAACAAGTTCCTTGGCGCGAAGCAAGCCGCTTCGGTATTTTAGAAACTGATGAACAATTTCGGGTCAATTCCTTTCATGAGAAACCTTCGGATCCTCGCAGCAACTTAGCTTCCATGGGCATTTATTTATTCCGCTGGGCAGACTTGAAAAAAATACTCATTGAAGATGCTGCTTCGGAAGCGTCAACTCATGATTTTGGCAAAGATATTATTCCTGCTCTTCTTTCCTCCAAAACCAATATGATCGCTTATCCTTATAACGGCTACTGGCGGGATGTCGGCACAATCAACAGCCTATGGGAAGCCAACATGGATCTGCTGGATGGCGAGCTAAAGCTTGGCGCAACCAAGTGGACAGCTCAATCCGGAACAAACCAGTCTAGCGAAAAGCCTTACTTAAGCCCCGAAGCATCAATTACCGACTCCATCCTCCACCCCGCTTGCGCTGTGGAAGCAGAAGTAACACGCTCCATCATTTGCTCAGGCGTTACGATAGGCGTAAACAGCGAAATTTATGAGAGCATCATCATGCCGGGAGCCAGAATTGGAAGAAATGTTACGCTCCATCGCGCCATTATCGGTGAAGGTGCTATCATTCATGACGGCGCGTTCGTCGGTCGATTAGATGATGAAATTTCTGTAGTAGGGCCAGGTGAAGCCATTACCGCAACTTCACCATCGATGAACGACTACAATATGGAGCCGCTCGCAAGCTTGCTTCGTCCCGTATCCAATTACGTTCACAACCATATTGTTGGCTAACCCCTATCCATACTCGTGAATAAAAAAACAAACGGCAGGAGACTTCGCTCCCTGCCGTTTGTTTTTTTGTATTATACGAGTGAACCATTTTACCCATTGTCTAATTTACGTATGTTGCATCTACCGCTAAGTCTCTATTGTTCCTTTGCTGTAGCAGCTTCTGTTTCTCCGGCTTCTACTGCTTCAATTGCGCTTGCTGCTTGCTCATTGCCCTCTTCTGTAAATGCAATATCGCCACTAACCGCTTCTGTTTCTTCTGTACCCTTGTTGCGGCCTCTTACCGTGCTTACAACGCTGCTTGCCGCTTGTTTCGTACGATCGGCAATTTGAATCGCTTGGCCGCTGATCTGTTTAGCAATACGGCCCGTCGTATCGCCTACTTGACCTGCAACTCTAACCGTCGTTTCTCCAACCTTCTGCGCGCCTGTTGAAATATCCTGACGCAATTCCTTGCCCGGCTTCGGTGCTAGCAACAATGCAGCAATCGAGCCTACAACACCTCCAGCTAATGCGCCGAGAAAAAATCCTTTTGTTTGTTTACGTGTTGTCATTGTTTTTGCTCCTTTCGTGTTTAGCGTGCTCTTCGACCTTAGCACCTTGACTTAAGATTCCGATTCGAATACAGGTCCATGCTCATCTTCGGCAGTCGTTGCTGCCTTTCGGCTAGTTTGCCACAGCTGCCATGCCGCCATCCCTAGCTCTGCCCATTCAAGCGCCTCACCGACCTGCCGCTTCGTCTCGTGCCGCTTCGCATGCTGCTCAGCCGACTCCGATAATATAGACGTTACCCGCTCAACCGTCGATGTCGTGTGGGCAATTGCTCCGCCGACCTGCCCTGCCGCTTCAAATAGCTTGCTCATGGCTTGCAGCTGACGGTGTACCGCGCGAATCGCTTCCTCGGTCGGCTGCACAAGCCCGCTAATCTCAGCGGATAACTTACTGAGGTCCTGCCTCATAACCTCCGCTTCAGCCTGCACTTGCTTCACTCTGCTTAGCGCCGACCGCAAGGCAATGAGTATACCGCCAACTAGAATGACAAATGCTCCAGCAACTACCGCTGCGCTCCACATCATGACCATGCCTGCATCCCTACTCCTCTATCAATTGCAGGATCATACGTATATGCTCCTAGACGAATGCCCACTTGCGTAATGACAGTATAAGCAGCATGGGCTTGTCATGACACAACCGAAATAAAAATGATAAAGCATCACTGCTTTCTCCACATTGGCAATAAAAAAAGGCTGCCTCAGCAAATCTTCTCCGATTTGCAAAGACAACCTCTATTTATTTCATCAACCGATATGGTAGCTGCACTTGCCGCCGCCCTTCGCCAAACATTCCGTTCGTTCAACAGGCACGTCAAGCAGCGATTTAAACAAGGAGAGCTCACATTTGCAAGCTTGCAAATATTTGCCGGCTACTTGAGCAATCGGACAATTATACTCATACAACATATAGCTGCCATCGCTTTGTGGTTCCACTTCAGCCATATACCCTCCAGCGTTCTGAATCGCTGCGAGCTCACTCACCTTTTGCTCCAAGCTCTTGCCCGCCATCCGCGGCTCATAACGCTCGAGCAGCTTGTTCTTGCGTCCATCAAACATCCGGTCAATAAGCGCTGCGGTATCCGGGTCATCAGCGAGCTCGCCCAGCAAGTCGAGTGCGAGCATATGATAATTTTTTGGGAAAAGCTCATCCGCCTCAGCTGTCAGCTCATACGCATGGAGCGGTCTGCCCATGGCTTGCCGCACCGATACGATATTCACGCTGCCTTCGCTCTCTAGTGCATACATATGCCGCCTGATTGCCATTTCCGTTAGTCCGAGCTCGCTTGACAAGGAACCAGCATTCAATCTGCCGCCTGTTTTCAGCAGCATCAATATGCGCTCTCGCGTGGAATGATCGCCGCGCGAAGCTGCCGTTATATCTGATGCACTTGCCGTTTTCATCCGCTTCAACCCTTCACCACCTTTGCAGGCTTGATAGCGTCATTGTAACGTATTTTTAGTTTTTCGTAAATCAAGCGTAAAACAATCATAAAGTCATAATCTATGCTTGCTCTGCAATCGTAATGGTTTACATGCAAATAGCAAAAACGCCTACAGCTCGCGTTCTAAATAATCATCAATCGATTGCTTAAAGGCAGGCAGCAGAGTAGTAAGCGTCTTCGTAAGCGGATGAAGCTCAGTTCTCGGCCAAACATAATAGTCCTGCACTAACGGCTTCCGAAGCTTCACCAGCTCCGTCAGCGTCGCCTGCATTTCAAGCGGAAACGCGCCTGCCTCGCCAGTAATATCGATGATGTCCTCATAGCTGCTCGCATCCCGCAAAATAAACCCGTCGATCAAGAAGCTGCCAACATCTGTTACGGTTTCAATAGCCAGATGCAGCGCTCTTTCCTGCGCCAGCCCCTCCAGCACCGTTCCCTGCCAATTAGCGGCAAGCGAGTCCAGCGCCGAAGCAATTTCAGTAATCGAATTCAACCTTACCGCTATTTGTTCACGATTCACATAATACATCAATCAGTCGCCCGCTTTCAGCCTTGCTTCTTTTTTTTCCCTTTGCGTTTCAGCCACGCCACCATAATAATGCTGCTAAATATGATAACAAGCAAATAAGTAAATATTTCGTATACATCCCTCATGTCGCTCATAACTGCTCAACCTGCCTCTCAGCTTTCAAAATCAACGCTGACGGAAGCTTCACGAACTTGCATCATGTGTTCAATAACTTTTTTATGTACAGGATGCACTTGATACACTTCTAGCGCTTCCAAAGATTCGAACTTCGTAATAAGAGCGATATCGTAAGAACGCTCCGAATGCACAACATCCACGCCAACCTCAATCGACTTTAATACTTCGATTTGCCCTTCCATATCCCTAAGCACTTGTGCGGTACGCGCTACGCTCTCTGCGCTGCCATCTTTTAATTTAAAAAATACGATATGAGTAAGCATTATTTAGTTCCTCCTCTAATATTGACGCATAACTTTTGTCTATTTGTCACATAATAACCTATGCAGTCGCATTACGGCAATCTTTAACACGAAGGGGCTCGGTGTACGTTATGCGCTATCCGGTTACAATTGTTGCAACAATTATTGGACTAGCTATCTGCTTGTTCAACTCCACGGGTTACGACCCGCACAATCTTGTTTTCTTCATGTTTAGCATTCCCGCTTGGGTCGTTGATTTATTTGTTGACGTGCACGAGGTTAACGTCTTGCTCATGTATGTGCTTACTGTTGCTACATGGGCGCTGCTTGGCTTTCTCGCCGACGTTCTAATCGTACGCAGTCGTGATAAAGAGCATCATCCTCGTTCAGCACGATAGCTTTATTTTAGGCAAAAAGGAGCCTTTCGGCTCCTTTCTCATTTCTACAGCACATGAATCAATTACGCACTAGGCTGCTTCAACCACTAAAGTCGATTCCATCGTTGTATGTCCTTGACCGCATGGAATGGAACAATAGATTCTGTAAGTACCTGGCTCTTTAAATTCCAAATCTGTTTCCGGGTGATCGTTATCCAAAGCTACTTGAAGCTCGTCAATATGCATCCCGTGGATACCGCTTTTGTTGGAAAGTTTTAGTCTAACTTTGTCTCCAACTTTAACTTTGTACTCTTTTTGATCAAATACAAAATCGTTGGACGCTACAACCTTCAATAAAGTCATGCCCTCTGGCAACGAGGCAGACTCATCAACCGGCTTAGCTGGCAGTGCGAATGTGAGCAAATATAAGCCCAGCAAAGACGCCGCTGCGAATACAGTAAACATAATCCACTTATGCATTGCTATGTGCTCCCCTTTGCGATCATAATGTCTACCTCTTATATTACATAAGATCGTCCGAAGTTCTCAACCTTAAACTACGGAAAGCTGAAAAGTTTTTTTGTTATTTTGACAAAACCATGAACAATTACAAAATTAGCTGGACAAATACTGTTTTAACACCCGTTCAGACTCCGCTTTTACAAAGCCCCAGAGCATAAAAAAACGATGATGGTACCCTCTGCACACATATTCGGCATGCAAACCATCGGCTTCGCGCTTCTCCTCATACACCTTTATTCCTGTTTCGCGGAATTTCCTTCTAATTCCAGCGAGGTCAAGCAGCACCCGATCCTGCATGCCGCGCATCATCGATTCATAAAACCGCGGCAGTTTAATGGCTGAAGTGCCGATCACACGTATATCATGATCCAAAATACGCATAACAATGCCAAGCAAAACGTACTGCTTCACCAGCACAAGCTCTTCCTCGGTCTGTATCGGTGGATTAGCTGCCATTCTGACTTTTCCGCGGGCTTCTTCCTCTTTAGCGGCCATTGCCACCCCTCCAAATAAGAACGTTTGTTCTTATTATAGCGAGGAGCGAGGATTTGATGCAAGTTAATTTACTAATACCCAAAAGTTAACTTTTAATCCTGCTTGGCACGACTGTTTGTGAGTCATTGATTCGTATCCGTTGCATGACATAGGCATAAATCAATTTTTACCAAACCCAATGTAATGCAACATGCTTTCATTATGTACGTCTTCATATTACCATAGTAAAATCACGAAATTCAAAGTCAACTAACCTGCTTCTCCCAAACCAAACAACCCCTATAAATACAAAAGGAACCATCGCTGTAATTCGCGTGATTCCTTCGGTGTTTCTTATTCAGCTTCGCCTGCTTCTCCTGCAAAGTAGGTGTACGTTTGATCGTTGGATTGACGCCCAGCCAGCTGCCCCGCAGTGCATCCGGCGTCATGCGCCCTTGCTGCGCCAGCTTCTGCCTTGCTTTTCTCGCCTTGCTAATAGACATTAGTAATGCCTCCCAAAAAAAGTATTATAAAGCAGCACCGCCGAGCAAGTATACATTTAGCTTCCTGCGGCTCGCTTCCTCCTATTATACGATGAAAACGTCCTTTGCGAAAGACGCTAACGTGCGTGCAATAATTCAAACTCCTTGCGCAGCATCGTAAATACAAGCAGCTCAATAAAATTCCCATCCTCAAACTCAAATTCCCTTGGCTGACTATCCTGTTTGAAACCGAGCTTACAGAGCAAGTTGATCGATGCAGTGTTTGACGGATCTACCTTTGCCTCGATGCAATGGAGCTTCATGCTGTTGAAGCCAAAAGCGATAATGGGCGCCGCTACCTCACTCATAATCCCTTTCCGCCAGTAGTTTGGAGATAGATCATAACCTAAATCCGTACGCGCATGCTCCTTCAAGTAATGTAAAAACCCACAGGTGCCGATTACTTTACCCGAGCTCTTCTCTTCAATTATCCATCTGATGCCTATTTGTAGAGCATAAATCTCCAAATGCCAATTCATTTCCTGCCATGCCTCGTCTTCTGCCGAGAAAGGCAGCAGCGGTGTATATTTGACAACATCATCATTGGAATAGAGCTCAAACAATTCATGCACATCCCGCTGCTCTGTTTTTCGCAAAATAAAACGATCCGTCTCTATTCGCGGAAACGTCTGAAATGAGAATGACGCACCCATCTATTCAACCCCTTTTCCCATCATACAAACACGTAAAATACATAATCTTTCCCTTGCATCATAAGCTTGAAAAATGAGCCTTGCATGTGAACTTGCCATATAATCACGTTTGCGGGAGGAAAATAATGCATGTTAAATCCAAATGAACACAGCCGCGAAGAAGCACGCTTCTTCACATCGACTGATCCGAGGATAGATACGCTTATCTATCCTTTGCCTGAAACCTGGTGGAGCCGTCCCTATGAGTATGAATGGTGCCGAACGCTCATTTCACCAAATGATATCGTACTGGATGCAGCCTGCGGCATTTCGCACCCATTAAAATTTTATTTGGGTGGCGTTTGCAAGGAGGTGCATGCTTGCGATTTCGATGCGCGCATTAGCTCGTGGGAGGCTATTTCTCAGGAAGTTATTCAGGACGTAGGACAGCCAGCTCTCCAGTTAATAACCAACCACCAGGGTTGGTCCAAGGTTCAATATGCTCAGGCAAGTATAACTGACCTTCCTTATGAGGATAATTATTTTGACATCATCTTCTGTATTTCTGTGCTTGAGCATCTAAGACATGTAGATCAGGACCTCAGCTTAAAAGAATTCGCAAGAACAGTGAAACCAGGAGGCCGGATCGCGCTAACCTTCGATTATCCGACCGTTGACTTGCAGCAGCTCAAACGCGCCGCCGAATCCGCAGGACTCACATATGGCGGCGAATTTGAGGCGACGCCCAGCTTTACTGCCATTAGCTCAAATATGTGGGGAACGTTATATTGCTTTAGAGTACTGTTAAACAAACCAGTATGATTTTCTATTTAGGATGAATGGCGTATGGAGCAGAGCAGCCTTAACCGAACAACTAATCCTCTCGTCCGCTTAATGGCTTATTGTTGTAAACCGTTGTTCGGTTTCTGCCTGTTTCCTTCGAGCGATAAAGCGCTTGATCCGCCATKTCAATTATTTCCTTCGCATCCTTCGCCTTCCCACTCGACATTGAAATGCCGATTGAAACGTAGATTGGACTGCCAGTCGGACTCGCGCCAGCAGCGATTCCTTCTCTAAGCCGCTCCGCAATATTGGTTGCCGTAGGAATGCTTCCTAGCTTAACCAGTATGCCAAACTCTTCACCGCCGTAGCGGAAGCTAAGATCGTGACTTCTGGAAAATGCTTTTATTTGCGCAGCTGTATAGATTAATACTTCATCTCCTATAAGATGCCCGTGCTGATCGTTAATTTTTTTGAAATGGTCAACATCCAGCAGTATAAGCGCAAACGGTATATCCTCGGCAATCCACTCCTGAATGGTCAAATCAAATGTTTTCCTATTCGCAAGTCCCGTAAGCCCATCCAATCGAATTTCCTTGTTCAGTAAATTAAAATGGTTATTTATACTTTGATTAAGCTGTCTCACTTCATAGATGTAAGAATTTGTTTTGGGCATTTTGGAACGTATCGCCTTTGTTGATAAAATCGCTTCCTCTGAGAAAGCAGCTAGTTCAAATAGAGGCTTCGATATTAAATGGGAAACATACCACGCAAGCAGCAGGATTACGATAAATAACGGGAGAAATTGCAGCAGTATACTCCATATCAATTCATTTAACGGCTTATCAATAATTGAAGCAGGCGTTTGTGCTACGATGGCCCAACCGGTTATCGACTCGTTCGCATAACCCGCAAAATAACGATTCTGCTTTGAATTAACGATCTCCTGCGATCCGCTATGGCCAGCTAACGCCTTATTAATAACCTCATTTGAAGCAATTATTTCATTAATTCGCTGATGGTCCGGATGGAAAATAAGGCGGCCTTGCTTATCTGCTACGTAGACGTAAGATCCGTTTCCGTAAAAATGTTCGTTGAGCAATTTGCTAAGCGCGTTGCTCTCGCTCAAATAAATGGTTCCAGCTACAAAACCTTCATATTCGCCTTGTTCATTAAATATGGGTGAAGAAATTAGCATAAGAAGCTGGTTCGTTGTTGTCCCCACATAAGGCTCTGAAATAAGCGGGCGTTTCTGTTCAACCGCTTGCTTCGATGCGTAAGAGTTCAGCACTGCCCCTGCCTTGACTCCTCCGTTTGACAAACTAGATAACATCACTTTACGATTGGAATCCACAATGATAATCGCATTAAAATATTGCTCATTCGCATCGTACCAGCTATCCAATTCCTTTTGCGATATATTTTGTATGCCTGCTCTTGCCGCTATGGCATCAACATTGTTGCTAATAATATCCAATAATTCTTTCGTATTAGAGGACAGCTTTTGCGCATATTGATAATTGCTTTCCAAATAACCCGACGTTAGTGAAGTCTTATTTGTCGTCCATGCAAAATAACCGCCGATGATGGCGGTTAAGATAACAGAGCCGATTACGAACAGTCCCAAGACGAATCGAAGTTTTAAGCCTTTGCGTGTACCCACAGTTGTTCCTTCTCTCGTTGCCAAAGTACAGCCTTATTTTAGCGTATATGGGCGAGAAAAGAAATAGTCCTTACTTTCGTCTATACAGAAGCCGGTTGAATAACGGCCGTTAACAGGCCTGGAAACCGAGCATCCAAATCCTCTGTGCGCAGCGTCAAAAAATGCTGGGTGCCTTGCTTTCTAACATTCACTACACCCGCTTCACGCAATGTACGAAAATGATGCGTCATTGTAGACTTTACGACAGGAAGATCAAAGTGGCCGCAGGACTGCTCGCCATGCTTAACAATAGCGACAACAATGCTAAGCCGAATAGGATCACTTAATGCATATAAAACAGAAGTAAGCTCAATATCCTCACGATTGGGATGGAATAATATTTTCAAAGGCATTCGCACCTCTCTCATTAAGTACTTATTGCATTATACCATAGCTCATGCTATATTTTCATTGTACGATAATATTCGTACAATGAAAATAGATAAAGAGACAACTTTGGAGGTTCTATATGAGAAACAGTGCCGCTGTTACTGTCCCACCCGTATTCACCGAGGAGCGGCCCGCCTTTAGAGACGGTCTCGTTATCCCGCTGCTAGGTTTAACCGTAATTATTGTGATCATGAATACGATGATGTTTAATCTGGCCTTGCCCCAAGTAACGGCTCAGTTTATGCTATCCCCATCGGCAGCTTCATGGATCATAACGGGTTATTCCATTATATTTGCCATTTCATCGATTACCTTCAGCAGACTCTCTGACTTTGTTCCGATTCGTCTGCTGCTCACGATTGGCTTAATCGCCATGGGCGGCGCATCTGTGCTTGGTTATTTTAGTCATCATTATGTACTGCTGCTTGTCGCACGCCTGATTCAAGCTTGCGGAGCGGGCTCCGTCCTTAGTTTAACCATCGTTCTCATTACACGATTCATTCCACTTGCTCGCCGGGGCAAATCCATGGCACTTATTACTTCGGCTGCGTCACTCGGCCTTGGTCTAGGCCCCGTCATCGGCGGTGCTATAACACAATATTTAGGCTGGAACGATCTGTTTATCGTTACCGGAATCTCACTTTTACTCATTCCTGTGTTTTATCGACTGCTGCCGGTTGAACCATCGAACAAGGGGTCCTTCGATATTCTCGGTGCCGCGCTTGTCGGAATTGGCTCCACAGGAGTTCTGCTCTATATTACGAACCATTTCTTAATTGCTCTTATTGGCGGAATACTTGCACTAATCTTATTCTGGATACGGATTAATCGTGCAGTAAATCCTTTTGTTCAGCCTACTCTGTTCCGCAATAAAAGGTATATTCGTCTGATTACACTTGGTGTCGTATCTTACATTAACAATTTTTCTACACTTTTTCTGCTGCCTCAGGTGCTGATTCACCTGTTCAAGCTGACACCAGGTCAAGCAGGTCTCATTATTTTTCCGGGAGCCATTGTAGCTATGCTTTCCTCCAATCGCATTGGAAAAATCATTGATCAACACGGCAACAGCTTGCTGCTTCGGCTAACTCCTTGCTTTCTCTTGCTCGCTGCTGTTTCTTTCGCCTTGTTCGCGGATCAATCCATCTACGTTGTCATGGCAATTTATATCGTGATGAGCGTTAGTTTCTCCGCGTTAAACTCGGGCGTTTCGAACGAGCTGTCAAGAATTTTACCAAGTGAGCATGTAGGTGCTGGAATGGGCTTATTCCAGCTGTCGCAATTCATTAGCGGTGCTTTCAGCGTAGCGATTAGCGGTATCGTTCTCGCGGCACAAAGCAATGTTCCGCTTGGCCGCGCATTTTCAAATATATTTTGGGGAATGGGCGTCATTGCCGCCTTCGCCATTGCAGCATCGTGGCTGTACTATTTCTCTTCAAAGCAGCAGCTCGATGAGTCAAATCGACGTTAAGCTAAACGATATGCTTTAACGCCTCTTTCTTGCTAAGCGGCGAGAGCGGCGTTTCTTCTACAAACCGATGCACACAGGCTGCATCGGTTTTTGCATATTCTCTAAGCGCCCAGCCGATCGCTTTGCGAATGAAAAACTCGCTTTCGTCCTTCGTGCGGCGTATGTAGTCAAATAACCGATCTGTATCCGTATCATGCTTGTACCTAAGTTGAAACAACAAAGCAGTTCTCCGGAGCCACATCTGATCTGAATCGATCCAGCGCTCCGTATACTCCGCTGTTAATTCCGGATATTTCGAGAGCTGACTGCCGACTAAATGTGCTGCCAGAAAATCAACGGTATCCCACCAAGAATGGGTCGTTACCCACCGCTCCAGCCTGTCGATATGTGAAGGCTCGGCCTCTTTGCTGTATCTTTCCATCAAACCCATCGCCACATAATGGAACTCTCGCTCGTTCAGCTGCCATAGCTGCTCTGCAGTTTGCAGCAGCTCCTCGCCCTTTGGCTTTTCATTTTGCTTCCAAAACTCGCGCAGCAGCTGCGTTC
Organism: Paenibacillus sp. 01T424; assembly: GCF_056398745.1. Classification (NCBI taxonomy): domain Bacteria; kingdom Bacillati; phylum Bacillota; class Bacilli; order Caryophanales; family Paenibacillaceae; genus Paenibacillus; species Paenibacillus sp. 01T424. The sequence goes on from NZ_JBFTPZ010000025.1 coordinate 24,646, forward strand.
GCTCTGGAGTCTTTAGGCCAAGAAAAATAAATTGGTCGCGCATGTAAGCCTCCATAGGCTGAGCCGTCTCCGGATTGGCGTGCTCCCTGAACTTTGCTTCCAAAGCATGCGCAATTGCAGTCATCAAATACCAGCTCCTTTTCTTGAACGATAACACAAAGCAGCCCTAACCATCAATGATGGTCAGGGCTGCTTCATCGTAACTATTTTGCCAAATAATCTTATTAAGCCGCTTCGTTATGCAAATATCTAAAGAATGGCTTATCTACCCAAAATTGAGTAGGCATAATGTTGACATTAGGATCAATGGCTTTAAATCCTGCAACGACCTTCGCAGAATCCTCATTAAGCGAGAACGGGTTAACTGTATAAGGGCTGTCTGGATCTGTAATAAAGTTGTTCGTAATAATTTCATAATCCTTCAGTGCAGTTTGTGAGTAGTAAAGCGGCTGCCACCATGATGCAACGATAAGTCCCGCTTGATCCTCTTCATCTTTCTTCGCATAAGCTAGAACAACATCTTGGAAAGCTGCTTTATCTGCCGCAGTTGCAAATTCAAATTCAAGGTCATACTCTTTGGAATACGAAATATAGTTGCCATTTGCAATTTTAACTACGTTTGGACCAGGGTTGCCCCATTCTGCTAGAAAAATAAATGCGGATGTTTTTGGCTCAAATTGCACTTTCGCATTTAAGCCTTCACTGCGAAGCAAGCCAATAAGCTGAATCGCATGATTAAAATCGGAATGACCGTAAATTAGAGACAAAGAATCGATGAAGTTAGCATTGAAACGGGAGTCCTTGATGTTGTAGCCTGTGATCAAGCTTTGCTCCAAAGCAGTATTTACCAGCTTTTGCAGCTTTGGCGCATCGATAATATCAGAAGTTTCGTAAGCGCTGCTTAGCTTTTGGAAAATATCGTTGTCGTTAACATAACCGATATACTTTTTGTAAAGACCTTTTGTAATAAGCACTTTACCAAGCAATGTGTGGATCAATTGATCGCTTGCTGCATTTTTTGGTTTGAAGCCTGTGTAAAATTCAGCTGGCAGCAAGCCAGTATCTACTGCTGCTGCAACTTCTTGCGCACCTTTTGTGCCAAGCGCGCTGCTTTTAACGTTCAGCTTCGTTAGTACTTTGTTTACTTTAACAGCCGGGTATGTATAAGCAAGCTCCTTCAAATCTGCTGCTCTTACCGCAATGGAAATCGCTACAGCGCTTGTAAGTACTTGATCGCCTTGAATGGCCGGGCCAGACAAAATGCCTTTCTCATACAAAGCCGCCGCTGCAGGATAAAGCTTGTTATCTGACTTTACATCGGAGAAAGTGACCTCTTTGCCTGATGGCTCGTAACCAAGAATATCAGCTACTGCTTCAATGAATTCACCCTTCGTCACTTTGCTGGAGAGGCTGACATTAAATTTTTCTTTCAAAAACTGCTTATACTGTGCTGCGCCATCTTCCTTTAGTGCCGCTGCTTCAGACGGAGCCGCAAAGGCTGCTGATTGTGTAAAGATAACAGAGAAAGATAAGAGGAGTGCTACTAGCAGTTTTGTGTATGATGCTTTTGTGTTTTTCATGAACATTGCCTCCATGTTTCTAATTCCGATGTTTTTAATCGGGTATGAGTAATGTTCCATAGTATACCAGCTAAAAAATGAAAGTGTCAATAAATATATTTTATTTATTAAGTTTTTCTTTGCTCGGTTGTCATCGTTATTTTGTCATACATTATTTCATTCGTTTTTACCTTTAGCAGAGATAACCTTGCACCACTCAAGAACTGCTTTGTCGACTTCGTCCATATGACCAATTTCTTCAATTAAATCCCAAAGTACGATCTGCTCAGTTTCTTCATTTGCTTGGAATGGGACGAGCTTATCTACACTAGCATAATAAATGGGATTATATTTGATATCTCCATTAGGCTTCTTCACTTTTATCAACCCGATGAACTCGAAGTCATTAACGATTTGCGATGTTTCTTCGAATAACTCCCTGCTTGCACATTCCCTCGGTGTTTCCCCTTCCTCTCTTCCCCCTGCGGGTACTTCCCATTGTTGTCTCCACTTGTTAAAACAAATAAGAAATCGCTCGCCACAGTTGATTACCGCGTATGATCCCGCCAAAGGTACATCCTCACTAAGCTCATCCTCTTTCATAGGCAGGCATGCCAATAGCTCAAAACCATCTTTATTGGACGTTATACTCAACGTTATCTCTCCTTCCATCATTAACTTACCTTCGATTACTCCACTTTATAAGAGATTTATGGATTCGTGTAGCCCTACATTTACGTAGTACTCGCAATAACGGCTTTATTTAGTCATCATTTTCTGCTCAATCAGGCCGACCTAACAATACAAAAAGACTGCCCTTCGGCAGCCTTCATATAAAAATACATTTAATTCGCAGCATCCATTTGCTTATTTATGATAAAAATTTACTATAAATCTTCAAAGCCGACCGCTATAAAAATACCCGCACTAACGACTGCAATATGAACAATAGAAAATAAAACATGTACAGAAACTACATTCAAATCTTTTCTTGTCAGCTGGGGACTCGTTCTTAACTTATATATGGAAAAGCCAATTAGGCCCGTTATGAATAATGATTGAGCCAACCATCTTGAAACAGTTAAAAATGCTGGAGTGTTATTAACGATGGGGTTTAAAAACCAACGAAATGGATCAAATAACATTGCCGAAAGAATCATTGCCCATGCCAACAAATGAATCGGCAAAGCAGTTAAAATATGGTTTCGAATAGCTGCTCTCCTCCTATTTTTCGATCAGATATTATAGAGACGTGACAATTTAGATCAATGTTGCTTTGCTAACGGACATCAGGTACTCTATTTGCTGCATTTTCACCCTTTTTTGCAAACTAACGGACATAGAGGACCTTATTCAGCTTCAAAAGTTATATTTATCCTCCTTTTCACAGCCATAACGTATCCTATGTCCGTTAGCAAACCGATTGTACGTTAACCGCATAAATAGCGTCCTCCATGTCCGTTACTGACACTTCTAAATCGTGAACAACTCCTACTAGCAAAACTCATACCATTGATTCTAAAAAAAACCGCAAAAGGCTGCCTTGTTGGCGAACTTTTTACGGCTTTAAGTGATTGTGCCTCGCTGGATAAAGTTGCTTTATTCCTATTTTTTCTCCATAGCTTCAAACTGTTTAATTAAACCTTCGATATCAATTCCGTTTATAGTTAAACCAGAAATATCGCAGTTGTCCAATTTAGCGTTTTTTAAATTGCAATCCGTAAATACGCTTTGATGTAAATTACAATTGGTTAATTGCACAGGTGTTCTGTTGAATTCAACATCAGGCTGATTTGGATTGCCGAATCCAATGTTGCGAAAATGGGCTCCGCCCCACTGTGCACCGTCAATGACAAACTCACTCAAATTAGCATCGGAGATATGTAATCCCGTTAAATTCACATCATTCATATTCATACCGCTAAGATTACAACAGTTAAGCGTGACCTGCTCTGCCCGTACATTTTTGAAGCTGGAAGCTGTAACATCTGAATTAACGATTGTCAGGATCTCTTTTTCATTTTCTAATTTCATATTTTACCCTCCAAATTATCGTTTGAATTCTATTCTAGTTTAAAACAGCAGCTGATTTCTGTCCAAAATAATATTCACAATATTATGTACTGAAATAAATGACATATAGTAGATTTTATTATTGCACGGCGGATTCTTCAATCGAAAAAAGTACCCCTCGTTCCTCAGTGGCTTGCAAACTTGCCATAACACCATTCGGAAGTACAATCATAGGGTCCGTGTGGCCAAAATCCGCATCATATATAACCGGAAAATCGTATCCTCTCGTTGCATTTTGCAGCAGCTCTTGCAATGAATCTTCTTCATTAAATCCTACATTTGAATGGAATCTTCCAATAATCAGACCGGAAATTTGATCATAAATACCCATCTGGCGAAATTGTGTAACATATCTATCAATTGTACTTGGGTGCTCACTCTCGTCGTCTTCAAGACACAAAATTTTGCCCTCGAAGCTTGGTAAATAAGGTGTACCTGCCAGCAGGAGAAGTGTACCCATATTCGCAGCTAGTATAGGCCCTCTCGCTTGCCCTGGCTTTAAAATCTTCATGCCTGTATTAGGGACGGTCGCTCTTGGGCGTGAATCGTCAATGTCCCAGCTTAAATGTTCCTCTGTCCAATGATCGCTGGAGTCAATCATTCCTATTGGTGTATCTTTCATTAAGGTTCTTACAAAGGAATGGTATGTAAAATCAATGAGTCCGCCAAATTCTCCGAATTGCGGCATAATAGCGGGTCCCATAAATGTAATAAGATTTGTTTTCGCATGTATGCCTGCTAAAAGTGCAGTGATATCACTATACCCCATTATAATTTTTGGATGGCTGCTAATGAGCGAATAATCTAATTCTTCAAGAAGCTGATGTGAATTGTATCCCCCTATTGTAGCGATAATAGCTTTTACATCAGGGTCTCGAATCATATGATGAAAATCATCCAAACGATTATTTAGGCTGCCAGCCGTGTGACCTGTTCTCTTCCTGCTATGCTGTCCTGTAATTACTTTAAATCCCATATTTTCTAAAGCATTTATTCCACGATTCAATCTGTTAGGGCAATAAAAAGCAACCGGCGAGGATGGTGAAACAATTCCAATGGTATCTCCGGGTTTTAGTTTATCGGGTTTCAAATGTGAGGATGTCAAGGAATAACCCTCCTAATCATTCTTTTTAAATAAATATATACAAATATTTGTAAGTTCTCAATCACTCTTACAATAAAAAAAAGCTGCCATTGCGGCAGCCAATCATTCAAACTCAATAGTCATTCACACTAGGATTGTATGGTTCTCGTCCCATTTCAAGTTTTCACACCACTGCGATTAAATGGACTTCATCCGATTATTCCTTGGATTATGCTCTACTTCTGCAAGTCCCAGCTTCTCCATTAACGGTGGAAGATACATTCCGAATCTGCCGCGCAACCCTTTTTTCAATCCATACCACCCGCCAATTGGGTTTTCAGACGAGCGTCCCCATGCTTCAACAGTACCCTCTTTAGCAGGCTTCTGCTCATCGGCGCTGCCAAGCTCAATCCAGTCACCATGTTGTTTGAGCATCGCGCTTAAGTCATCAATGCAGCGGAAATCATAATGCAAGACCGTCTTCCCAACTGTGCATACTAAAATTTCTATACCGTCCTTTTCATCCTTATACATTTCATATTCAGATGTCTGAGGGGGTGTTTTTAATTTCCATGGGTTTTCTTTTGTACCTTCTGCCAACGTCATATGTATTCGCTCCTTTTGTAATCCACTCTTATTATGTACTTTATCTTTCAGATATCCTTCAGATGTTACTACATGTTTACTCTGGAAGCTTGTTGATGACGCCATCCAAGGGAAATACCATTTGAACAAACTCCCCCGAATGAGCATCTACATTTACAACGACACCATTAATCATAGAAGACCATTGTTGATTGCCCAACAATTTGTTCCAAATCGTATTCTTCTCTAGGACAACATACTTTGCATTAATCTCAGTGTCAAATTTAGAATTCAATTTTTCATTTACGATGTCCACATATTCTTTTGCTTTGATCATAGCATTGTATTCGCTTAGGATGGGCTTTTGAATTTGAAAAATTACAACTATTCCTATTGCTGCAAGCAATAACAACAAAGTAACCTTCTTCACATTACGACTCCCTAATGTTCCCATTTAAATCGCAATCTCCATCTTAACAGATGGATGGTATATGTAATTTTTTAATTCAAAATCATGAATTGTAAAATCATCAAATCTTTTGATTTCTGGATTTATCCAGAGCTCAGGAGCAGGATATGGCTCACGCAACATTTGCTCCTTTAATGGTTCTTCATGTCTTTCATAGATATGAGCGTCATTAATATTAAACGTGAGTGTCCCTAACTTATATCCTGTCACCTGAGCGATCATTCGTTGTAAAACGTAATATTGAAACACATTAAATGGATGCCCTAAGCCAATGTCGTTGGACCTTGCATTTACGATGAGATGAAGAGCACCTTGCTTAATGAGCCATTGGTTATTCCAAACACATGGATATAGCTCCATTTGATCAAGGTCATCAATATTCCAGAGTGATATGACATGCCGCCTTGATGAAGGATTTTGGATGAGCTGATCAATCAAATGATGCACTTGGTTTGTAATTTTGCCTTTTAGCATAATTGGTTTTCCCAATTGATATCCGTATGCCTTGCCGATATTATGATTAGAATTGGTCCATTCTCTCCATATCTTCACATCATGTTCATCCAAATAAGTGGAGTCGCTTGTTCGCTTTACGTAAAAMCATAACATTTCATGAATGGCAGATTTCCACGCTACTCTTTTTGTTGTAAGTATAGGCACCTCTGTATTTTCAAATGTTAGCTGCTTAGAAATTAAGCTTTTTGTGTAGGCAGGCGTACCATCAGACCATTTGGTTCTAACAGCTTGATCTTTGTCCCAATTACCATGTTCAAAAATATCTGCTACCAATTGATTGTAAATCCCATCAGCCTTCCCCATCTCCCAAGCCCCCAGGTCCTGCTTATTTCCATTTCTTATGATTAAAAAAATTCGATAAAAAAATTACTTTTCCTTTATGACGCGTAAGCACAATCACCGCTCGATGAGTTCATATTTACTTCTAACGGACATAGAGTCCGTTATTTGGCAGAAATCGCAGCCTTTTATAACGATTAGAGCCAAATAACGGCCTTCATGTCCGCAACCACGGCCAATAGGAGAGAAATAAAGCAAATAAGGCATCTGATGTCCGTTATTATCAAAAACAACTTCCGCTTACGAAAGAATCTCCCACTTCGCCCATATTTCTTGCGGATTCAATTCGTAAATATCATTTTCTCTAAACATTAATTGATGCATAATGAACTCTCTGCGAATGGTCGCGAAGTCATCATGATAACCTTTGATAAATTCGTTAATTTCCTTCTCTGTATACTGTTTCCCTCTCGTCAAATGAGAAACCATAAGCTGAAGCACGATCAATTTTTTCTTATGCTGAGCCGGCATATGCTTCAGCTTACCCTCAGCTGTAAAAAAGTTGCGGATGACTGAATCCTTCAGTTTCTTATTGCTATCCTCCATGTTGTCCACTCCCTTCTCTGCACCTGCATTCCGGTAAATGAGCTCCGCCGCCGCATTAGCGTTGCTCTTAATAAAATAATGGTTCAACGAAAAATAAATCGCATTTTTCTCTCTGCGTTCATTAATTAAGCTGGCCTCTCTTAATTTGGTTGCATGATGCGTAATCGTAGCAGGCGTCACGCCTAATTTCTCTGCGAGCACCTGTCCGTTAAGCTCACCTTCAGCCAGCATAATCAACAATTTAATTCTCGTCGGATCGGATAATGCCTTATGATAGGCTACCACCTTATCTAATTGCACCGTTCGCCACCTCTTCCTCCACCAAACAAATTTAACTTTCATCTAATTAGATGTTTATCTAATCAGATAATAATACGCCACCTATTATTTGTCAAACACAATAATCTCGAAAATACAAACTGTCAGCTTTGCGCATAAAAAAAGCTGACAGGTCTCTGCCTGCCAGCATGAAATAAACTCCTCTTACTCAACTGCCATGCATCGTTAATTTTCCGAATACAGGTTGTCGTCATCCGCGATGCTCTGAATGTCCTCCGAGCTTATGCTGAARTAACCATAACCCTCAACCTGCTGTTTCTTTAACGCTTTTTCTTTAAAAAACTTGGGGCTGCCCTCGCCTGCATCCTCATCATAAACGAGCAGAATACCGTCCGTTTTCCGAAACAGCAGCTCGTCCCTAGCCGTAAACTGCCAAATGCCATTATACGGCTGGTTGCTGACCGAAGCATAATAATCGACCCCTTTTAAAACCTGCTGATAAAACTCCTTTTTATCATCCTTCCATTTCTCTTCCGGATTGCTGTATGCCGAAATAATTGAAAGTCTCAAATGAGGATAAATTTCCTTCAGCGCAATCACGACCTCGCACGCCCACAAATCCACGCCATATTGCCCCGGGGTAATCACCCACTCAAGCCCATCTTCTATAAGCGGAACCAACTTGCCTGTCAGCGCTTTTTTTATATAAACAATGCCCTCATGCTTCTGGCTAAAAATATTAAGCTCATGCGCTCGGTAGCCCGTTACGAGTAAATTTTTCATTTGTCCAACGCCTTTTCGGATAATTATGGTTTACATCTATCCAGTGTATGCTATAGTAGAAAAAATACAAATTGCATATAAACCTATTTATTTCACTAGGGGAGCCTACCGGCTGAGATGGAGCAACTGCTCCGGACCCTTGGAACCTGATCTGGATCATTCCAGCGGAGGGAAGTGGAGCAGCAAAGCATTCATTCATGCGCGCAAGCCTTGTGTGATCGTTAGACCCGCTCATTTCCCCTCGGAAATGGGTGGGTCTTTATTTGTTTACGGAGGGATGCGTATTACAGCTATAATCTCACTTCACCAAGTAAGCTACACCTACGACATGCTTGCTGAAACATCTATACTGTCTAATCTTTCGCTTCAAGCCTACTCAGGTGAGTTTGTCTCTATCATCGGTGCTAGCGGCTCAGGCAAAAGCACGCTCTTTAAGCTCATGGCCGGATTGCTTCAGCCTAGCCAAGGTGAAATTAGGCTGTATGGCAAGCCTGCCCCCAATCGTCTCGGCAAGATTGCTTATATGCCGCAAAAGGATCTTCTTCTGCCATGGAGAACAATACTCGGCAATTGTCTGCTTCCACTTGAGATGACACGCAGCAATCCCCATTATAACACGATCCAAATCTTGGAGCTGCTAGAGCGCTTCGGACTGGCAGGCTATGAACAAGCTTACCCTGACGAGTTGTCAGGCGGCATGCGACAGCGGGCAGCTTTTCTGCGCACACTAGTAACCGGACAAGAGCTGCTGCTGCTGGACGAACCGTTTGGCGCGCTTGACGCCATGACCAAACGCGGTATGCATAAGTGGCTGCTAGAGCTGTGGAGCGACCTTGGAAAAACAGTACTCTTTATCACACATGATCTTGAGGAAGCGATATTGCTGAGCGACCGCATTTATTTATTGCCAAGTGCAGCTAACGAGGCGCAAGGGATACAGGAAATAGTCGTTCCTTTGCCGAGACCAAGACACTATGAGCAAAATTACGAACCCGACTTCATCAAGCTGCGGCAAGATTTGGAGCGAAGACTGCATGCGCAAACCTCTAATTAACCAGTGGCTGAGCCATTACGGACTATTCATACTGCTGCTCATTAGCTTACTGCTCGTTTGGCAAGCGGTCGCACAGCTCGGATTGGTTCCACCCTACATACTGCCGTCACCTAGCTCAATAGCTCAGGCATTAATCGAAGATGGCCATCTGCTGCTTGGCAACCATCTGCTGGCTACGCTTAAAGAAGTGTCCCTCGGTTTTCTATTGTCGATTATTATTGGGACTACGCTCGCAGCAGGCATGCACACTTTCCGAATACTGGAGAAGGCGCTGTACCCGTTTGTCGTCATCAGTCAGACCATCCCGCTTATCGCTCTGTCTCCAATTTTCATTATGTGGTTTGGCTATACGATTTGGAGCAAGGTCGCTGTTGTTTTTTTGACTGCTTTTTTCCCTATCGTTGTGAGCACCTATGACGGGCTTAAGAAAAGCGGTAGCGAATATGAAGAGCTGCTGCTCACAATGGGAGCAACGCGCTGGGGTATTTTCAGAAAAATACAAGTCCCCATCGCCCTACCGTCCTTCTTCTCAGGGCTTAAGTTATCGATCGTTTATTGCGTTGTAGGCGCCACCATCGGTGAATGGCTTGGAGGCAGTGAAGGCCTAGGCTACTATAGCCGCCGAATGTCCAGCAATTTGAACGCCGACTCCATGTTTGCATCCGTTTTTCTGCTATCCCTCATTGGCATCTTATTATTTGCTGCCATTGTCCTATTGGAGAAATCAATACTAAAGAGAAAGAGGTTCAATACATGATCATCAAAGCAAAAATGAAATGGATTATTCCGATGCTTGCTTCTCTGCTGCTCGTACTTAACGGGTGCAGCAGCAACGCTGTCCCAACTGAAAACAAACCCGAGGACACTACGGCAAAACAGAATCCTCAGACTATTAGCATTATGCTCGACTGGTATCCAAATGCGGTGCATTCCTTCCTCTATGCGGCTCAAACAAACGGTTATTTTGCGAAGCATGGTTTACAGGTCAACATTCAAATGCCCGCGGATACGAATGATGCATTGAAGCTAGTGGCTGCCGGCAAGGTTGATTTGGCGCTCAGCTACCAGCCACAGGTATTGATGGCTCGCGGCGAGGAAATTCCTGTTAAATCCATTGCAGCAATCGTCAGGCATCCACTTAATCATCTAATGGTACCAGAAGGCGGAAGCGCCAAATCACCCAAGGAACTTGTTGGTAAAAAGGTCGGCTTCTCCTCCATCCCTCTGTATGAAGCAATGATGCGCACCATGATTAAGCATGACGGCGGTGACCCGCAAAATGTGGAAATGATTGACGTTGGTTTTTCCTTTATTCCGGCTATAGCAACCAACAAAGTAGATGCGATCATCGGTGGATTTATTAATCATGAGCAATTGCTGCTTGCCAAGGAAGGGCATCCCATGACGGCGATAAACCCAACTGATTTTGGCGTGCCGGATTATTACGAGCTTGTGCTTGTAGCAAGTGATCAAGGACTAGCTGAGAAGCAGGCGTTGTTCAAAAGCTTCATCGCAGCCATTACGGAGGGTCAACAATTTGTAGCTGAAAATAAACAAAAATCGTTGTCGATTTTATTTGAGCATGAGAACCAGACCTCCCCTCTCGATCAAGAAATCGAGACAAAAAGCTTGGACATTCTTCTGCCTCTCATGGATGCAGGGAAGCAATCATTTGGATATCAGGAGCCTGCTTCTTGGTCTAATGTTAGGGATTGGCTCGTCGATAACGACTTGCTGCCAGACAATATAAAGGCTGAGGATGCTTTTTCAAACTTGTAAATTAATTCTACTCTTTCGAAGGAGATGCACGGATGAGAAGATATCAAGCACTTACGATTGCAGGCTCGGACTCCGGCGGCGGCGCAGGTATTCAAGCTGATCTAAAAACATTTCAAGAGCTCGGCACCTACGGCATGTCGGTTATTACCGCAGTGACTGCGCAGAATACGCTTGGCGTTCAGGGCATCTACCCGCTGGATGCTGAGGCTGTTAGCTGCCAGCTCGATTCGATCGGCGAGGATCTGGAGCCATCCGCAGTTAAGACAGGCATGCTGTTCAGCGCAGAGATTATAAAGATCGTTGCAATGAAAGTAAAGCAATATAACTGGCATAATCTCATCATTGATCCTGTCATGGTGGCGAAAGGCGGCTCATCTCTGCTTCAGCAAGAAGCTATTCAGACACTGATTACGTATTTGCTGCCGCTCGCGCTTATAACGACTCCTAACATTCCAGAAGCTGAGCTTATCGCAAGAATCCCGATCCGGACGTTAAGCGATCGAGAGGAAGCGGCCCGAATATTGCATCAGATGGGCTCCCGCTATGTTGTCATTAAGGGCGGCCACGGTTCAAGCAGCGAACCGCTCGTTGATCTCATCTACGATGGAGAACAATTTGTATATTTGGAAAGCAAACGTATCGACACTAAGCATACTCACGGCACTGGATGCACTTTCTCCGCTGCGATTGCTGCAGAAATTGCTCAAGGCAAACCTGTACTTGAAGCTATAAGAACTGCCAAAGCCTTCATTCAAGCCGCTATTGAAGATAAGCTGGGGATTGGGAGCGGTCATGGCCCAACCAATCATTTTGCTTATAGGGACAGACAGCGCTTGAGCTGATTGTATTCTATTAGAAACAGCAAACGCCGCTTCCATATAGGTCGCGGCGTTTACTAATTAGTCATGCTTTCATGCAAGTTTAGGCTTGTGTTAAAACAGCCTTCATGCCTTTTCATCCTGCTTTGGCTGCAACAAGAAGGGCTCAATCATATTATCTATACTAATATATTCAGCTTGTGACGCGCTTGGAGCTGCAAGCGCTCGAACGGGAGATACTCCAAAGTTCGTTAATGCAGATGCTATGGTGCAAAGCAGTACAGACATACAAATCGCATTTTTAATCATCGTTTGTCCACCTATTCTCTAATAACTCTAAACTAAGTATAGACTTTAATAGAATAATTGAAATGGACTTCAGGCATGAAATTCACCTAGACCTTAGTCGGGCAATTCAGAAAAATCTATCATAAATGTATCTCTTTTACTAATTTGAGCTGCAATTCTAAATTAACGATTATCCACTTTCTCTGGGTACAAATCATGATTCATGAGACGATGCTCAGCCATTTGCTCATATTTTGTGCCAGGCTGGCCATAATTGCAATACGGATCGATGGATATGCCGCCACGAGGTGTGAATTTGCCCCAAACTTCTATATATCTTGGACTCATCAGCGCAATTAAATCATTCATGATAATGTTCATGCAATCCTCGTGGAAATCACCGTGATTGCGGAAGCTGAACAAATACAGCTTAAGCGACTTGCTCTCTACCATTTTGTCACCTGGAATATATGATATATAAATGGTTGCAAAATCCGGCTGTCCCGTCATTGGGCAAAGACTCGTAAATTCCGGACAATTGAATTTCACGAAATAATCGCGATTTGGATGCTTATTATCAAAGGCCTCCAAAATTTCCGGTGCATAGTTAAACAAATATTGTGTTCCTTGATTGCCTAGCAGCGTCACACCGCTCAGCTCCTCTTTGCTTCTTCCTTCCATGCTCGTTTCCACCTCTCTCAGCTGTTTTGAATTAAACGCCTTTCTTATTGCCCCATACCCAGGTATGAAGCTGCGGCAGAACGTGCACCCGCTTTAAATCCTGATTCGGCATAACCTTCTCGATCAGCCATTCATAACGCTCCAATAAATAAGGAAGCATGAGCTGCGGCTCTGTTTCCTGCAAGTTTCCATTGCCTGCCTGCAAATAAAATGGAACCATTGGATACCTGAGGTGAACGTATGTCGCGTACTCTAGATCATCCTCGTCGAAAACGACTGTTTTTAAGCAAAAACTAGTTGATTTCCGATTCAGGTTGGACACGATTTCATCGAGCTTCGACCAGTCTGTCTTCATGCCAGAGCTCGGCGGCTTAGGCGACAAAGTGAGCTCATCAATCGACCAAAACCAGTCCTGCCAACGACTCCCTTGTGTCTCCAGTGCAACGCTGATGTTTTGTTTATGGAGCTCATCAACAAATTCACCCAGCTGCGGGAGCAGTGCGGGATTGCCACCGGAAATCGTCACATGCTCAAACGCATTTCCACCTATTTCTTTTAATTGCTCTATCATTTCAAATGCTGTCAGCATGCGAATATCTTCTTTGCCGCTGCCGTCCCAAGTAAATGCCGAATCGCACCAAGAGCAGCTGTAATCGCAGCCAGCAGTACGAACAAACATCGTTTTCCGGCCAATTACCATACCTTCTCCTTGGACCGTAGGGCCGAATATTTCCATTACAGGAATTCGTTTATTGGATGGCATCGTTAGACCGCCTCCCGCTTCGGACGATAAATACAATAGCTCGTCGGCGTTTCACGCAAAAAGACTTGAACGCATTGCGGACGATTTACAGTACCATCCAAATGGCGCTGAACGATGTCGCTAATCGTTCGTGCTACCACTTCAGTCGTAGGAAAACGATCGGGCAACACATTGCTAAAGTGCTCGTTGTCGTCATTAAGCAAAGAATGGTCAAAACGATCATGAATCAACCTTTTAATTATGGCGAAGTTGACAAGAAAACCTGCCTCGTCAAGCTCATCGCCTGCAACTGTTACATTCGCATAATACGTATGGCCATGAAGCTGCTGGCATTTTCCAGCCTCTTCACTCGGTACGAAGTGAGCAGCTGCAAAGTGAAAATCCTTATTAAGCTCATAACTATAGCTATGCTGTGCGGCCGGATAAATCTGCTGCATCATCGCTTCACCCTACATGCGCTGGACTAAATATTCGTCCAACCCATTCTTTCGAAGCTGGCAAGCGGGACAATCGCCGCAACCATCCGCAATAATCCCGTTATAACAGGTCAATGTGCGTTCACGGACAAAATCGAAGGCGCCCAGCTCATCCGCAAGCTTCCATGTCTCGGCTTTGTTCAGCCACATAAGCGGCGTATCGATCACAAACGGATAGTCCATTGACAAGTTCAATGTCACATTCAACGACTTTACGAATATATCCCGGCAGTCCGGATATCCGCTAAAGTCCGTTTCGCATACGCCTGTTATGATATGTTTCGCACCAAGCTGCTTTGCAAGCACTGCTGCGAACGTAAGAAATAAGAGATTGCGGCCATCAACAAAAGTTGTAGGCAGCTCTCCTTCTTTTTGCTCAATCGCGATATCGTCTCTTGTGAGTGCGTTGGGTGCTAATTGATTAAGAAGGGACATATCAAGAATATGATGCTTGATCTGAAGTTCCTTGGCGATATCCGCCGCGCAATCCAGCTCAAGCTTATGCCGCTGTCCATAGTTGAATGTAACGGCTTCTACCTCCGCGAATCGTTCCATTGCCCAAAATAAACAGGTCGTGCTGTCCTGACCGCCGCTAAACACAACGATCGCTTTTTCTGATTTCATGCTGCATCTCCCTCTCTGATGTGAGAAGACCGAGATCGCTTGAATTCCTTCGTATGTACATAAAAAACCAAAGAAACGGCGCGAAGCGTTAAAAACCCGCTTCGCGCCGAACGCGAAAACGACGATGTCACCTAATGGGACAATCGTTTCGCATAGTTTTTTATAGAGGGAGTTCGCGAACCTCTCCCGAGAGCTAGAATTGTCCGTAGACAACAGCTTCGGAGTTTCTTCTTCAGTTGTTCATTCACAAGTACTATAGCATAGCTTCTTGCTTAAAGAAACAGACAGTATTTCACTGTAAATATYAGGAACTTAGAGGGCTGGAATATAAAAAAACATCTATTCAGCAATCTCTTTCAGCTTCATCAATGTCTTAAGGACATGATCAATCAGCTCCGGAATATCCTCCATTTGCTCTTCGCCTATTTTGCGACTAAAGCCAAGCTCGATTACATTCGAAAAGGTAGGCAGCTCCGTGCCAAAAAGGTAGCTTATCGTTTGTGTCGGTTCTATATCCGGCTCCCAAATACGCTGCATGACTTGCTTAATTTGGCTGCACTGCGTTGTGACATCCGTCACTTCCATGAAGAAACGAATTCGAAGCGAGCATGCAGGGGTCTCGYCCGTCAGCTCCAATATTTCCGCCGCCAAATCCTTCAGCGAAGCAGTCAGCTGAATTTCCGCAGACACCCCAGCATATTCAGCAAGCTTAAACTCCAGCATAAATTCTCGCGACATAACCGCCAGCTCTAGACGATCTACCCGGTTGATAATATCAATTTTCCGGTCGAGCGTATCCAAATCATAGAGCTGATTCTCAAAGACTACTTTCAAATTTTCATAAACAGTTGGATCAAACATTGATTTCCCTCACTTATACTACAATATCGTCTTTGCTATTGTAGTCGATAAGAGAAACAGAATCGAGCCTTCGATCCGCTTTTTTGACACTTTAATCTATACCGAAGTCCATATTTGTAATATTATTGCAATAAAGAAAAGAGGTGCTGCATCGATGAAAATAGCTTTTATTTTATTTGATGGCGTTACTTTTTTGGATTTTGTCGGCTTCTATGATGTCATCACTCGCTTGAAGTACTACGAATCAACAAAAGAGTTCTCTTGGGATATTTGTGGGCTGCAGGATGAGGTTACGGATGAGCTTGGCATGACGATTAAAGTCAATCAAGTCAAACCGGATCTCATGCAATATGACCTCATTTTCATTCCCGGTGGACTCGGAACAAGAGCGTTAAGGTTTGATGAATCGTTCACTGCTTGGATAAAGGAGGCTCAGCAGGCAGCGTATATCGTATCGGTTTGCACAGGATCGCTGCTGCTTGGAGCTGCTGGTTATCTGACCAATAAAAACGCGACCACCCATCCGTTCGCCTATGATTTATTAGAGCCCTACTGCAAAGAGGTTATTCGCTCACGAATTGTACGGGACGGCAATGTCATTACAGCTGGAGGAGTCGCCACCTCGATTGATTTGGGTCTTTACATCATCGGTTTTTTCTTACAAGAGCATGAGGTGAAAAGTATTAAAATACAAATGGATTACCCTTATGAAATGGAAGGCATAGCGATCTATTAAACCCCACCTAGTAAATACGATGTTGTTTCGCAAGAACAGACGGAGGTGATCCATTGAGCACCATTGATACGATTATCTTTGACCTAGACCAGACCTTGCTTGATAAAAACCAATCGTTGATCAACTTTGCAAAGTATCAGTATGAACGTTTTGCACTCCATGCCCTCATTGCAAACAGAGATGATTTTATAGCGAAGTTTACTGAATTAAATAATAGGCTCATACCCAAAGAAGATGTTTATAACGAGTTAATCGGATTTTTCAAGATTGAAGACGCTCTATTTTCGCCGCTGCTTAATGATTTAAACAATCACTTTCATCAATACAGCGTCGGATTTCCCGGCATGAATGAAATGCTTCTCTCCTTAAAGCAGCGAGGATATAAATTAGGCATGATTACGAATGGCAGGGAATTTTATCAGAGAAATAAAGTAACTGCTCTCGGTATTATGGAGCTCTTTGATGATATTGTGATTTCAGATGCGGTCAATTTGCGAAAGCCTGATCATGCTATTTTTCAATTGTCGCTCTCTAATTTAAGCTCTTCGTCTGCGCAGTCCGTTTTTGTTGGCGATAATCTCAAGGCTGACATTATTCCGGCGAACGAATTAGGGATGCGAACGATTTTGAAGAGCAATGACCACTCGATTAAATTTCCAGATGCGATATGTCATGATTTACGTGAAATTCCAGCCATCATCCATCGTTTCTCAGCATAAAAGAAGCCACAGAGGCTGCTCCTCAAGTAGATTTATCTACATGTGGAGCAGCCTCTTCGTATGTCAATAATTCAGCTATTTAGCTTCACCACCGCTGCCGCTTCTAACGCCCCTTTAAATATAAAAGCAGCGGCGATAAAGCGAGCTCACGCACGCCTTCTGCTACTAATCCAGCAATTTGAATGCCGCCCAGCTCTTGAAAATGTGTGTCGTCCTGAGCGCCATCAGGAAAATGAATAAATTCTCCCGGATAAGCCCACATGAACAGCGCTTTAGAGGGCTCGTCTCCCAAACGCTCATACAAATCCTTACTCTTTGCAGCCAAATCGATCAGCGGAACATCCAGCTCTGCCGCAAGCTGCTTCATTCCGAGCAAATAATCACCATGAGTATCGATAATCCTGCCTTGCTCGTCGAATTTGCGGCGATGCATCGGTGTAATTAATACAGGTTTTGCACCGCGTGCTCTTGATTCCTCTACATAAACGGCCAGCATTTCCTTAAAGCTGCCAAACGGTTCAGTTGCCCGCTCTTCATCCGGCTTCTCGTCATTATGTCCGAATTGAATCCATAAATAGTCGCCCGGCTTTATTTGCTCCATGATTGCTGCCAATCGACCTTCGTTAATAAAGCTTCGTGAGCTTCTTCCCGACATAGCATGATTATCAATCGCTACATCCGTCTTAAAATAAAGCGGAAGCATCTGCCCCCATCCGGCATATGGGAACGTATCTTGATCGGTTACGGTAGAGTCTCCCGCCAAATAAATCGTCGTCGCTTGCTTCGCCTCGTCAATCTGAAGTGCATTTATTCGCGGCGCTACCCCTGAGAAGGCAAGCCGCAGCCGTCCATCGGTTACTTTGACGGTGAAGCTGTGCACCGCATATTGTCCTGCTGATGTAACGGCCTTGTGCAGCACTATGCGCCCTACGCCATATTTTAATGTCGTAGAGGTTGGAGCAATGGCATCGCCTATCGTAGCTGTTATCGTGTAGCAGCCATTTGGCAGATCAACAACAAACGCGGCTTCAAGTGGAATACAGAAAGCTCCGCGAAGACGATCCGCCTCCTCTCTATTCCGTGAGCCTATACGCAGGGTTGACTCAAAACCGTAGCCTGCATCTTTGTTATAGATCGTATTCGGCAGTACTTGTATATATGGTGAAGCGGGAGCGCTGCCGATCCCAAAATCAAACTTAAGCGAAACAGTCATGAAGGCACCATCCTAACGGTTTATTTATGTCATTCTAGAATATCAAAATACGACAAGATAGGAAGTTAAATAGAAGGGGTTTTTGTTCAAAATTCAGTCCACCTGCGTTTGATTGCCTTATGAAAGAGCGCAGTGCATTATCTTTTTCACTCGATGGCTCTCTTCTAGTTCTGCATACGAGAAAAATTCCATACGAATAAATTCGTCAAAATTTGCGTTACCCGCGGAATTCCGTATACTAATAGATAGGAATCATATAGGAGCTATTTACTAATTGAGGTGACACAAGTGGACGAGTTAAAACAAGCCTATGAAACGATGGGGCTGCCAGAGCTTGCGGCCAAAGAGGAAGTGGAGAAGCGTTATACGACACTTATGCGTCAATCACGCTCCAGAGCACAGCTGCAGAAGGATAACGCGGGGGATGCGGATGAATCTTTTGCAACGATTACGAAAGCATATCGACTGATTCTAGAGTACGAGGATCGCAAGCTAACCGCTGCCTTCAACGAGCAAGAGTACGGTAAATACAAGAAGATGGCTGGACAAGCTCAGAAAATGGATCATTTCTGGCGCTATTACAAGTTTCACACGCTCGGAGCCATCGCTGCGGTAGCACTTATTATTTATGGTGTAATCAGCTTCATGAACTATCGTGAAGAACAAGAGCGGCTCGCTAATTTGCCGCCCGTCGATTTGAACGTTTCATTTATGGGCAATTACATGCTGAAGGATGATGCGCCTAAGAAAGAGCCGATTGAAACCGCTCTTTTGACAGCGTTTCCCGAATGGAAAAGATTTGTTTCTACGCTTACGTTTGTCCCTAAAGACCAGCAATCGCAATTTGCCTATATGCAGAAAGCAGTGCTCGTACTAGCTACTGAGCATCCGGATGTATATATTATGGATGAGAGCATTTTCGATTGGATCGGCGTTCAGGGAATGCTTATGAAGCTAGACGACGATGTTAACGGAGTGTTCAAGCCGCACATGACTGACAGCCTTTCGAAGAAGCTTAAGACCGACGAGGATACACAAGAGCATGTATACGGAATTGACCTCAGCAAGAGTGCACTGGTCAACCAGCTTCCGCTGTACAAAGAAAACATGATTATCGGCATCAGAGTCGACAGCAAAAATCCAGACAAAGCCAAAGCATTCATTAATAAATACCTGGCTACAATAAAATAGCTAAATAACAAAAAAAGCCCGATTCCGACAGCCATAATGATGGTATGTGCGGTAATCGGGCTTTTTAAATGTTGACTGGCCGACAGTACTTTTGAAAAACATCTTATCGCATGCTATTCAAGGATTCTCCATCAACTAGCCCTCTCCCAAATGCTTCAGCACGATGCTCTCAACATGCTTCAAATGCTGCTTCATTTGCTCAGCTGCAAGCTCAGGGTCCTTCTTCGCAATCGCTTCAACTATTGTAGAATGCTCCCTATGAAGTCGTTCCGCTACCGCCGCGCTCGAATAAAGCTCCACCCGCCTAATATCATGGATAGCTGTTTCGATATGATTCATAATCGATTCGAACAAACGTACCATGATCGTGTTATGGGTCGCATTGGCAAGCGTGAGATGAAATCGTAAATCCAGTCTCTCACCTTCGGACTCATCACCAGCGGCACGCTCCATCTCATCGATAATTTGGCTCAGCTGTTTATGATCCTCATCCGTATGCTTTACAGCCGCGATTGCAGCATTGGAAACCTCAAGAGATTCGCGAGCTTCCAGTAATTCCAGCACCGTCTTTCGGTTCATACGGAGAGACGCTAGCTCCGGCAGCTCCATATCAATCGGTACGCTGCGAATGACGCGACAGCCGCCTCCTTGCCGAATTTCAATCAAGCCCATCGCTTTAAGTGCGCTCAGCGCTTCACGGGTAGTTGAGCGCCCTACCCCAAATTGCTCGGACATTTGTTTCGTAGAGGGAAGCTTATCTCCCACTTTTAATTTGCCATCTATAATAAGACGCTTCACTTGCTCGGTAATTTCCTCGTAATGATTGCGTTTTGACAGCTTCTCTACTTCTAATGACGGAATAAACTCTCACCTCCAACCTTAACGGCATGCACTGCCTTCTAACAACGCCAAGCCGCTTCTCCTACCCTTACCTTTATAGCTACCCGACTAACAGCGCATACACGATGCCTGGTCCGTGAACGCCGATAGTCAAATCATTCTCAATATCGGATGAACGGCTTGGGCCAGTAATAAAATGAATACCTGCTGGCAGCTGCTCGCGTCCCGCTTCATCAAACGTCACGAGCACTTCGCCAAGCCTCGTTTTTAAACGTTCGATCGGGATAATAATAATAAGTACGGTTGGCAGCAAACTAACGGACCGCCCTTTATTCGGAGCTGATAATACAGTAACCGAACCCGTATAGGCAACGGCATGATCCGCGATCACGATGCCAAAATCTGCTTCAGCTGCACGAGCGCGCCAATGCTGCTCAACATCCGTATTCCACACCGATACCTGCGAATCCTTCAAAGCGCCTTCAAGATCGAGCTCATCCAGCTCTGGCTGATTTTGACGAATAATATATTTAGCACTCATTTCCTCCGCTTTGGAAACGATAAAGGATTTCACATCATCCATCGATGGAAGACGTGCTACATGACCGCCTACTGAAAGAAAATTGTCTGTAAACTGTTTGATTCGCTCTTCTTCCGTCCATTCGAATGAGTTCCAGAAATCGGGAGCTCCGCGAAATGGATGCTGCGGCTTATGTGTCATTCGTGGATGTCTCAGCTTAGCCGCAATATCATTCATAAAAAGCTCCTGTTTCACCCGCGAATCTGCTTCAAGCTTTTCCAGCCATTGTTTATGTGTCTCAGCCATGACCATGTCCTCCTTTACCTTGCTTCTCCTCATGCTCACGATTACGTACAAGCTCCTCCATCCGATTTTGCATCGACGGCTCCATCTGTTTTAGACCCTGCTTCAGCTCTTGATCAAGCGTATCCCAGCGATCACGGAACGATTCCTTTGGCAGGCTAGGTGTTACACGATAGGTGTTCCAGCCCTTTAGCGGCCCAAGCTTCGTCTTAATGACGCCGCTTCGTACAACGAGCTTCTGACCGAGCTTACCGAGTCGCAGTACTCCGCCAAGTCGCGAGGAATTGCCCATTACGGTGGCGAAGCCTTGCATACCAATGGACTCCATTTTGCTGCCATTTCCACTTTCCACCTTGCGTCTGCGTAAATAAACAAGCATATCATGAAGGGGGATTTTCACCGGACAAGCCTCATAGCAAGCGCCGCATAAGCTGGAAGCATTGGCGACATCATCCCATTCAGCGATGTTTTTGTTCAAGGACGGCGTAAGCACGGCTCCAATTGGTCCGCTATACGTGCTGCCATAAGCATGACCGCCAATGTGGCGATATACCGGACAAGCATTCAGACATGCACCGCAGCGAATACAATTGAGCAGCTCTTGGAACTCCGGATCGCCAAGCTGCAAAGAACGGCCATTATCAATTATTATGATGTGCATTTCGTCCGGGCCGTCTGCATCCTCGGAGCGGCGCGGGCCTGTAATGCCATTCATATACATCGTCAGCTTTTGTCCAGTTGCCGAGCGCGGCAGCAATGTAGCCATCACCTCAAGATCAGACCATGATGGAATGATTCGCTCCATACCCATCAACGTTATTTGAGTTTTAGGGACGGTACTCACCATCCGAGCATTGCCTTCATTTTCAAAAAGCACCATCGATCCCGTCTCCGCAATCGCAAAGTTGCAGCCGGTCATGCCGATCTCAGCCTCCAAAAACTTCTCGCGCAGCTTTTTGCGAACGAAACCTGCAAGCGCCGTCGTATCCGGCGGCAGCGTATAGCCAGCCTCCTTGGACAGCAATTCGGCGATTTGATAACGGTTTTTGTGAATGGCTGGGATGACGATGTGGGATGGCATTTCACCTGCAAGCTGAATAATATATTCGCCTAAGTCGGTTTCTACCGCTTCAACGCCAATGGATTCAAGCGCATGATTAAGATGCAGCTCCTCTGAAACCATTGACTTGGATTTGACGACCGACTTCGCATTCGCATGCTCTGCTATGTCTAGCGTCAGCTTGACCGCTTCCTCAGCCGTATTCGCAAAATGGATGTGAACACCGTTTGCGCGGGCATTGTTCACAAACAAGTTCAAATAATAATCCAAATGCGCGATCGTATGGAGACGAATTTGTCTGCCCCGCTCCCGCCATTCTTCCCAATTCCCGTGTTCGTCAGTCGCTTTTTTCTTCCCATTGCGCAGCCGTTCTGTTGTGAATCGCACCGCTTTGCGCAAAAACTCGTCGTTGAGGGCAAGATCCGCTCTTGCTTTTACTGTAGCTTCCTTTTTCACGACAGCCATCTTATTTCACCCCTTCATATAGCAGCTCAGCCAAGTGCATAACACGGACGGGTTCGTTGCGATAACGCAGGTTTCCAGCAATGTTGAGTAAACAAGCCATATCTAGCCCGACCAACACTTCCGCTTCCGTCTCCAGCACATGATCGACCTTCTCGGTCACCATTGCTCCAGAAATATCAGCCATCTTGACAGCGAATGTTCCGCCAAAGCCGCAGCAATCCTCAGCAAATGGGAGAGGTACGAGCTCAAGTCCCTTCACATTCTGAATAAGCGCAAGCGGCTCATCCTTTACGCCAAGTATCCGACTGCCGTGGCAGGAAGGATGATATGTCACTTTATGAGGAAATGYAGCGCCAACATCGGTAACGCCGAGCACCTGCACCAGAAACTGTGTAAATTCATAAGACTTGCTCTGAAGCTTGTTGGCCCGTTTCAGCATGACCGGATCATCCTCGAACAGCTTCGGATAATGGTGAATCATTCCCGTGCAGGAGCCTGATGGTGAAATAACGAAGTCGCTGTCTTCAAACGCATCCAATATCGTTTTGGCAGACTCCCTCGCTTCCTTCCAATAGCCGCTGTTGTAGGCCGGCTGTCCGCAGCAGGTTTGTACCGTCGGAAACTCTAATGAAACACCGTACTTTGCCAGCAAGCGCACCATCGCTTCGCCGACCCTTGGATATAACGCATCGCTTAAGCAAGTAATAAATAATGAGACCTTCATACCCGCACCCCTTTCGTAACTTATACTTTTATAATATCAGGTTATCAGACAAGTTTGGTAAAATTTTTTATGTGAAAAATGTTTTAGATGTAAGAACACATATGCGCTTTACAGCTCTCTTTCGTAGGTAACCAGACTGTTAAGTTGCTCAATAAGCACCTATTGGTGCTTACAAGCACTCTGAAACGCCTCTTTTACCGCTGTAAGAACACATATGCGCTTACAGCATTCTTTCGTAGGTAACCAGCCTGTTAAGTTGCTCAATAAGCACCTATTTGTGCTTACTAACACTCAGAAACGCCTCTTTTACCGCTGTAAGAACACATATGCGCTTAAAGCTCTCTTTCGTAGGTAACCTGCCAGTTAAATTGCTCAATAAGCACCTATATGTGCTTACAGACTCTCAACAATGTAACTTTTAACGCTGTAAGAACACATATGCGCTTAAAGCTCTCTTTCGTAGGTCACCTGCCTGTCAAATTGCACAATAAGCACCTATATGTGCTTACAAGCACTCTGAAACGCCACTCTTACCGCTGTAAGAACACATATGCGCTTAAAGCTCTCTTTCGTAGGTAACCAGCCTGTTAAGTTGTTCAATAAGCACCTATATGTGCTTACAAGCAATCAGAAACGCTACTTTTACCGCTGTAAGAACACATATGCACTTACAACTCTCTTTCGTAGGCAACATGCTTGTTAAATTGCTCAATAAGCACCTATTGGTGCTTTCAAGCACTCTGAAACGCCACTTTTACCGCTGTAAGAACACATATGCGCTTAAAGCTCACTTTCGTGGGTAACCAGCCTGTTAAGTTGCACAATAAGCACCTGTTTGTGCTTACAAGCACTCAGAAACGCCACTTTTAACGCTGTAAGAACACATATGCGCTTACAGCATTCTTTCGTAGGTAACCTGCCTCTTAAGTTGTTCAATAAGCACCTATATGTGCTTACAAGCACTCTGAAACGCCACTCTTACCGCTGTAAGAGCACATATGCGCTTACAGCATTCTTTCGTAGGTAACCTGCCAGTTAAATTGCTCAATAAGCACCTATTTGTGCTTACAAGCACTCAGATACTCCACTTTTACCGCTGTAAGAACACATATGCGCTTAAAGCTCTCTTTCGTAGGTAACCAGCCTGTTAAGTTGCTCAATAAGCACCTATATGTGTTTACAGACACTCATGAACGTGACTTTCAACGCTGTAAGAACATATAAACTCTTACAGCTCACTTTCGCCAGTAACCCTATACTATACAACAATAATGGCGCTGCGCTTCTACTGAAGCCAGCGCCACCTATGCTCTACACCTTTGTAACGGAAATTTGTTTTTCCTTAAGCTGCGATAAGATCGCTGCTGGCAGCCGCTCATCCGTAATAATTGCATCTACATCATCTAAATCTGCCACATGGGTAAACGCTTGAACACCGAACTTGCTGGAGTCGGCGACCAGAATGACTTGATCCGCCATACCTACCATTTTGTGCTTGATGCGTGCTTGCAGCTCGTTCGACTCGCTTACGCCGCGCTCCAAATGGACACCTTTGCAGGAGAGAAATGCTTTATCCACATGATATGCATCAAGAGAACGCTCGGCTAACGGACCAACATAGGACAATGAACGCGAAGCCAAAATGCCGCCCGTCGAGATGACTTCAATCTTCTCTTTGCTGCTCAGCTCCATCGCAACTTTGATGGAGTTGGTTAGCACCGTTAGAGGAATATCCGGCATGCTTGCCGCCATATACCAAGCCGTCGAGCTCGCATCAAGCAAAATACGCTCATTCGGCTGAATCAACTTAATCGCTTCCACAGCAATTCGTTTTTTCTCCTCCGCATGCGTAATCTCCCGCTCGAAATACGGAATTTCCGGCTGCTGATCCTTTACGCTAACCGCACCGCCATGGGAGCGGCGCAAACGTCCGGCTTGCTCCAAGCGGTCAAGGTCACGCCGAATCGTTTCCTCGGTCACCTGACATAGCTCGCTCAGCTCCGTAACCCGGATGCTGCCTCTCTCATTTACCAGCTGTACAATTTTATCGTATCGTTCATGGACCAGCATAACGTACCTCTTTCTTACTTATATTTGTATTCGCTGCTTAAGCGATTCCTGTTGTTTCTTTAAAAGCACGATATGCGCTCTCCCAAGCCTCATGCTGCTCTGGCTCATACACATCAACTGGGAATGACTCGCGTATCACTTTGCGCGCTTCCCAAATGTCAGCAAGCTGACCATTGGCAATCCACTGCAAAATCATGTTGCCTATTGCGCTGCCTTCCACGGGTCCTGCCCACACCGGCTTGCCAATCGCATTTGCAGTCCATTGGCAGAGCAGCGTATTTTGAATGCCGCCGCCAACCATATGCAAACCGCTGAACGCTTGACCAGACAATTGCTCTGTTAACTCTAGCACATTTCGGTACTTCAAGGCTAAGCCCTCCAAAATACACCGAACAATCGCCCCTGTATCAGCAGGTGCCGTCTGCCTTGTGCGCAAACAATACTCCGTTATTCTAGCAGGCATATCACCCGGGTGCAAAAACAACGGATCATCCGGATCAATAAACGCAGCAAATGGCTTAGCTTCTTCGGCAAGCTTTACTAATTCGGGGAACGTATAAGAAATTCCTGCCCGCTCCCATGAACGTCTGCATTCCTGCAAAATCCACAGTCCCATAATGTTCTTCAGCAAACGATACGTGCCATAAACGCCGCCTTCGTTCGTAAAGTTTAGCTGCTGCGACAATTCATTAATGACTGGCTCGTCGACTTCTGTACCCATAAGCGACCAAGTGCCGCAGCTTAAGTAAGCAAATGACTTTTCAAGAGCAGGCACTGCGGCAACCGCTGAGCCCGTATCATGCTCCGCTGCTGCATAAACAGGAACGGACTCTATGCCAAGCTCCTCGCAAAGGGAAGCTCGCAAGCTGCCAACCTTCGCCCCTGGCTGTACAACCTCACCAAACAGTTCCGGCGAAATGCCAATCGAGCGAATCAGTTCCTCGTCCCAGCTGCCAGCAACAGGGTTATACAGCTGCGTTGTCGTTGCGTTGGAAAACTCATTATATTTCTCACCCGTCAAAAAATATCGGAGCAAATCCGGAATCATTAGAAAATGTTTGGCATCCCGCAGCAGCGGTGAATCTGCCTTCTTCAAAGCAGCCAGCTGGTAAATCGTATTAAACGGCAGAAACTGAATACCCGTCTTCGCAAATATCCCCGTTGCCGTCAATTCCTCTACTACCTGCTCCATTACGCCATCCGTATGATGATCGCGATAATGATAAGGATTGCCAAGCAGCTCCCCATTGCTTCCTATCAAGCCAAAATCAACGGCCCAAGAATCAATCGCAAGGCTGTCCAGCCTAATGTCGCGATGCTTAACTAGCAGCAGCGCTTGCTTTAACTCATGAAGCAGTCGCAAAATATCCCAGTGCAGTCGATCGCCGACCTGCACCGGATCATTGGAGAACCGGTGCAGCTCCTCTACCTCGATCTTGCCATTATTCAGCCTGCCAAGCAGCGCTCTTCCGCTGCTTGCTCCGAGATCGTAAGCAAGGATGGTCACCAGCTGGCACCGCCCTTGCCTCTCGCCAATATGTCTTTGCCATAGCTGCTGCTTAGGTATACTTTCATTGGATCATGCGGCAAGCCCTGCTCTTCGCGAATCGTGTGCAAAAGCGGTGTAACATCGAATTCGAATGCGCGGCGCACAGCATCCTCAGCGCCAAGAACATCATTGCGTTCAGCAGCATCATTTACTTCATCATGGTTAATGAGCAGCGCCTTTGCCAGCTGGGTTTGCACATTCAGGACGGAGCGGAGCATGGCAGGGATTTTTTGCTCGATATTATGCGACTGGTCAATCATATAAGTAATGCTCTCTGCATTGCCGCGAACACCTGCATCCGCATCGCCTGCAGCACTCAAGATTTGATAGAAAATCAAGAACAGCTCATAAGGATTCACAGAACCTACAATGAGATCATCATCCGCATATTTGCGGCTGTTGAAGTGGAAACCTCCCAAACGTTTCTCGTCCAGCAAATAAGCAACGATATGCTCGATGTTTGCGCCTGGCAGATGGTGGCCAGTATCAACAAGCACTTCCGCTTGCGGCCCTAGCTTTTGCGCCAAGTTGTAAGCCATGCCCCAGTCGGCAAGATCCGTATGATAGAACGCCGGCTCGAAACATTTGTATTCAATGAGCATACGCATGTCCGGCGTCATTGCACTATACATTTCGGCCAAAGCTTCCTGCATCCAAGCTTTACGCTTGCGGATATGTCCTTGACCTGGATAGTTTGTACCGTCGGCGAACCATAAGCTAAATTCACGCGAGCCCGTTTCCTTGGCAATATCCACGCATTCAAGCAAGTGATCAGTCGCTTTCCGGCGCACTGCAGCATCGGAATTCGTTACGCTTCCAAGCATATAGTCTTCATCTTGGAATAGATTCGGATTTACCGCTCCAATCGAGAGTCCAAGATCTTCCGCATGGCTTCTAAGCTTGCCGTAATCCTCTACCTTATCCCAAGGAATATGGATAGCGATAGACGGAGCGATTCCTGTCAAACGATGCACCTGTGCAGCATCCTCAAATTTCTCAAACGGATTGCGAGGCACGCCTTCCTTCTGAAATACCTTAAAACGAGTACCGGAATCACCATAGCCCCATGAAGGGGTTTCGATTTTGAGCGCTTTCAATTTTGCTTTTACCTCTTCAATGTTAATGCCTCTTTCTTTCTGCTGCTCCTCAAAAAACGTATAAGCGCGATCAGTCATTATGGAACACCCTCTCATTTATATTTTCAACCTATTTGATTGGAAAAGCCATCGTAGACATCAACGTATTCTCTGCCTGCGTCGAATCTAATCTGCTGTATTGTACAATGATTGGAATATTGCTCAGCACCTCAATGGCGTAAGGAACGCCGATTGGAATCGACGCCCCTTCCTTCATTAATGTGCTGGTGCGTATATGGTTTGTTCGTCTGCCAGGAACAACAACTTGAATATCTTCCATCGGCTCGCGATCCTCAAAATAAATCGTAATATGAATAATGGCTTCTTCGGTGGAGCAATTCAACACGCATATCGATTCATGGCTGGTAAGCGTTCCCGTGCTGTCTGGCGGTATATAACCATCCGGTATATACCAAGATTTCTCGCCTCTCCCTTGGATCATATCGCCTAACCTCCTAACGGGTGAATGCAGCGGGTACGCCGCCGTCAATAGTTAACATACAGCCTGTCGTTTTATCTGCTTTGGAGGAGGCAAAAAATGCAATGCCCTCTGCGATGTCGCGCGGATAAATGTTGACGAGCAGCGTCGTGCGCTTGCGGTAGTATTCTTCCAGCTGATCTGGCTCAATGCCATAAGCCGCTGCACGTTCATTGCGCCAGCTGCCGTTCCAAATCGCCGACCCCTGCAAAATCGCATCCGGCAAAATCGTATTTACACGAATGCCGAATTCGCCGCCCTCAGCTGCGATGCAGCGTGCCAAATGAGCTTCAAGCGCCTTGGCTGAGCTATAAGCTGATGCATTTTTACCCGCGTACACAGAGTTTTTCGATCCGATGAACACCATGTTGCCGCCAATGCATTGCTGCTTCATTAATTTAAACGCTTCGCGAGCGACCAGGAAATAACCTGTTCCAAGCACATTCATATTCAAATTCCATTCCTTAAGCGATGTCTCATCGAATGGGCTTGAAGTCGCAAGACCAGCGTTGTTTACGATAATGTCCACGCCGCCGTAAGCAAGTGCTGTCTCTGCATAAGCAGTTTTGACCTGCTCTTCGCTCGTTACATCCATTTTCACTGCTGTTGCTCGGCATTCGCCAAATTTCTCGTTAATCTCTGAGGCAACCTTTTGCGCGCCTTCAAGATTAAGATCTGCAAGCACAACATGCGCACCCTCTGATACTAAACGGCGTGCTGTTTCACTTCCGATACCGCCAGCGCCGCCTGTAATGAAAGCAACCTTGCGTGAAAATTCCGTTTCAGCTGGAGCAAGAGACAATTTGTATAGCTCTAATGGCCAGTATTCCACGTTGTACGACTCGTTCTCGCTAAGCGATACGAAATCACCTAATGCTGTTGCGCCGCGCATCACGGCAATCGCACGGTGGTATAGCGCTCCGCTCACTTGTGCCATCGCCCAGCTCTTGCCGGTGTTGATCATACCGATACCCGGAATTAGAATTACGCGAGGCGCTGCTTCAAACATGACGTCGCCTTCATTTTTGTTGCGTTCAAAATAAGCTTTATATTGCTCTTTGTATGCAGCGATTCCTTCTGATAGTTTCGCCTTCAAACCATCGATATCCTCTGCATTTGGCTTCCAGTCAATAAACAATGGAACAACCTTCGTATGCACCAAATGATCCGGGCATGCAGCGCCGACCTGCGATAATGTTGGAGAATTATTCCCGCTTACGAATGCAAGCACATCCGCTTCATCGTCAAATGTCAAAATCATCTTCTTCGCATCGCTCACTGCGCCGCGAATTGTAGGCATAACCTGTGCAGCTACGCTTTTGCGAACATCGGCTTCGAGCACCTCGTATTTCACGCCGCCAAACAACGAAGCCTCGTCAAAACGAGATTCAATGAATGCCTCTGCCTCGGAAATGATTTTGATCGTTTGTGCGTAACATTCCTCGCTTGTCTCGCCCCAAGTAACAAGGCCGTGCTTTTCCATCAGCACTAGCTCGGCATTTGGATTGGCAAGAACACCTTCGGCAATCATTTTGGAGAGATTGAAGCCTGGACGTACATAAGGAACCCAGACGAAACGGTCGCCGAAAATTTCCTTCGCAAGCGCTTTGCCGTTATCCGCACAGCACAAGCTAATAATAGAATCGGGATGTGTATGATCCACATGTTTGAATGGAAGAAAAGCATGCAATAGCGTTTCAATTGACGCACGCGGGTGCTTCGAATCGATCATGCAGTTGACAAGGTAAGCAACCATCTCTTCGTCCGGCATTTCAGCACGTTCAAATAATGGACGGATATCATCCATCCGCAGTCCAGTAAAATTGCCTGCTTTCATAGAAGCAAGATCCGAACCGCTGCCCTTTACATACATCACTTCAACGTCGCGACCGCGGAAATCTTTTACGATTGTTTTGCTAGACGTATTGCCGCCGCCGTAATTGCAAACTCTGCGATCTGCACCAATGATGTTGGAGCGATATACGAGCTCAGCCAATCCGCCTTCCAACTGCGATGCTTTTTCGTTTTCCCACAAACTTTGTACCATGGATATACCTCCGAATGATGTTTTGTATTTGTTTGAATCGATCATATCACATTTGTTTCTGTTTGAATACGATTATTTCAAACACAAACAAAAATGTATATTTGTCGTTTTCTTTTTATTTTTTTGACTAAACAAGCTATTCCCACAGTTACGGGCAGCAAGCATGTACTTAGTGGACAAACAAAAAAAGATGCCCCTCAAGGTTGTAAAAAACCTAAAGGGGCATCTCTTCATTATATACACTGCGCAGCATGCCTTACTGGCAGCGCAGCGTCACTTCAATATCTTGGTTATAATTCCCGAATCCTTTGCCAAACAGCGTAACGCCGCCGCAATTTCTCGTCGTTGTGCTGGATGAGATGCGGAATAAAATTTCTTTGTCATAAGCGAGCATTAGCTCGCCAATCGTAACATCAGATACTTTTATCCCGTCAATGTAAGATCCTTGCTGATTGACGCGAATCGTTTTCATAAATCCATACTGAATATTTTTATGCCACCACTCGGGAGTATACAACCCTCGTGAGCTTCCAAAATCGCCTGGATACGTCCACGTTCCAACACCGACACCGTTAATCGTAAAAGCAATATCCGATGGCAGGTGGTTGACGCTGCAAGGCGTGTCCGAACAGATCTCCATCGCAATTTCGAGCGACTCTGGCATTTCGTTATTCACCATATAATTAGGTATACGGTATTCCACAAATCCTGAACCGAACCATAAGACTTTGGCATGGACATGCTCTGGATCGGCAAAATAACGTGGATCATCGCACATCCCGATCATTTGAGTATCGGATGCCAGTCCACAGGTTGGTTTAATTTGGTACGATGAATAATGTCCCACGGGAAGTGAAACCGAGTAACGCTTCGTTTCGTCCGTGACGGGTTCACTCTTAAAAACCAACATCGCCTGCGACAGCTGGAGATGGCATATCTTTTGCATGCCGCGCTTGCCCGCCACGCTTTCGCTGCGAACAATGCCGGCTTCCTCCAGCATATGAATATGTCTTGTAACGATAGGAGACTTTATATCTAGCGCCTCGGATAAGCTTTTTATATTCATAGGCTGCACGCCTAGCAATTCAATCATTTTGACCCGTGTGTGTGATGAGAAGCATTCAAGAAACTTCATATTGCGGCTGCTCACTTCAATTTCCATTGCTGCTTCCCCTGTCTCTAGCTAATTTCAAATCATTATATAACTAAAAAGTTATCCTTTCAACACTTCCCTGCTCCACCTTGACTTATGGAGTAGAATTCACTAAAATAAACGGCGTATACATAACTCAAAAGATATTTAGTTACCTTTTTAGTTATCTAAATAGTTTTAGGAGGAATTAAGATGAACTCATTTCAATTCGTTAATCCAACTCATATTGTGTTTGGTGAAGGTACAGCCAAGCAAGTAGGCCAATTAACCTCCAAATACGGCAAAACGGTCCTGCTCGTTTACGGATCAGGCAGCGTCAAAAAAACAGGCTTGTACGATCAAACCGTAAGCCTTCTTCAAGAAGCTGGCATCAAAGTGCACGAGCTTCCTAATATTGAACCAAACCCGCGTTTAACTACCGTCAAAAAAGGGATCGACATTTGCCGCGCGGAAGGCGTTGATTTCATTCTAGCTGTTGGCGGAGGCAGCGTTATTGATGCAGCCAAAGCTATCGCTGCAGGTGTTCCTTATGAAGGCGATGTATGGGATTTCTTCACAGGCAAAGCTGTTATTCAAAAAGCGCTTCCACTTGGTACGATTTTGACACTGGCTGCAACAGGTTCGGAAATGAACGGCTCTTCGGTCGTTACGAACTGGGAAGAAAACTTAAAGCGTGCTTTTGGCAGCTCGCATACGTATCCTGCATTCTCGATTCTCGATCCTACGCTTACGTACACGGTTCCTCGCAACCATACCGTTAACGGCGCTGTGGACATCATGTCACATGTGTTCGAGCAATATTTCAGCTTAACGCCAAATACTCCGCTGCAGGAGCGCTTCTGCGAATCCATTTTGCAAACGGTAATTGAGAATGTTGAGCTAGCTCTTGAAAACCCTGAGGATGCGGCTGCTCGCGCGAACCTTATGTGGTGTGGTACGATGGCTTTGAATGGCGGTCTTATCAGCGTTGGCATGAGCAATGACTGGGCTTCGCACGGCATTGAGCATGAAGTCAGCGCCATTTACGATATTCCGCACGGCGCGGGCTTGGCTGTTATTTTCCCGAACTGGATGAAGTACGTTTATGAAGAGCGGGTGGATCGTTTCGTTCAATATGCAACTCGTGTATGGAATGTGAATCCAGAAGGCAAATCAGACAACGAAATCGCTCTTGAAGGCATTCAAGCCACTCGTGATTTCTTCACGAAAATTGGTGCTGAGTCACGTCTTGCCGACTTCGAGATCGGAAGCGACAAACTGGATCGCATGGCTGAGGAAGCTGTACGTTATGGCACGATTGGTTCATTCAAGCGTTTGGAAAAACAAGATGTTAAAGCTATTTTGGAATTATCACTTTAACTGGAGGTTACGATAAATGACTCATGCCCTAACAGCACATACCACATTAAGTAACGGAGTAAAAATGCCTTGGCTTGGTCTTGGCGTATGGAAAGTGAAAGATGATGGCGAAGCGGAAAGAACGGTCGCCTCTGCGATTGAAGCTGGTTATAGAAGCATCGACACAGCAGCAGCTTACAATAATGAAGAGGGTGTTGGCGCTGGTATTCGCAACAGCGGGATCGCGCGCGACGAAATTTTTGTAACGACAAAAATTTGGAATGCTCATCAGGGCTACGATTCCACGCTGACTGCCTTTGAAGACAGCAGACGGAAACTTGGCATTGAAGTTGTTGATCTATTGCTCATCCACTGGCCTGTAAAGGATAAATACTTGGAAACTTGGCGCGCGCTTGAAAAGCTGTACCGTGACGGTTATGTACGTGCAATTGGCGTGAGCAACTTCCAAATCCATCACCTACAGGATGTCATTACAGCAGGTGAATTTGTTCCTATGGTCAATCAAGTGGAATACCACCCGCTTCTTACACAAACGGAGCTTCACACTTTTGCCAAGAGCCGCAGCATTCAGCTAATGGCTTGGAGCCCGCTTATGCAAGGAAACCTGGATCAAAGCGTGCTCGCTGATATTGCTGCCAAATACGGCAAATCGCCTGCTCAAGTGGTGCTTCGTTGGGATCTGCAAAACGAGGTCGTTACGATACCAAAATCGATTACTCCGGCTCGCATTAAAGAAAATGGAGATATTTTCGATTTCACGCTAACGTCTGAGGAAATGGCTCAAATCAGTGCGCTTAACCAAGATCACCGTTTTGGCCCAGATCCAGATAATTTCAACTTTTAAATTAAATCACTTCAAATTAATAACGGCTCCATCCTTGTTTCAAAGGATGGAGCCGTTTTTGCTTAAATGAAATTATAAACGCTTAGTAACGTATATCTGTTTGGTCTAACGAGATGGGCTTTCTGCAAACTTGCTGTGAGCAGCTCCGTATCGACCCCAAGCTCCTCCGTCGTTGTCGGACCGCCAACCTGCTTTAGCCACGCTCTAATTTGGGCTTCATCCGGAAGTGCGGCAATAGCCTCCCGTACCTTCTCAGGATTAGCTGTAAAAGCTAGACCTTCTTCTTCAGCAGCAAGCTGGTGATAAAGCTTGGAAATTTCCGCGCAGGCTACGCCAACCTTTGCACCATGCAGCAGCTGCCTTTTGCCAAGGCGAATATATTCCATTTCCCAGAAATGCGACAAATGATGCTCTGATCCGGACGCCGAATGCGATTGACCGAATAAGAGCATGGCAAGGCCTGACTCAATAAGTGCTTCAATAAGTATGCGAATGCCTTGCTGGTCACGGGTAGCAATTAACGAAGCATTCTCTACACATTTATTAAGTGCAATACGCGTAATTTCAGCAACCTCTTCTGAATAGGGCTCACCGCCTTCAGCTGCGCCAAAGCTCCAATCAAATAACGATGTATATTTTCCTAGCATATCGCCAAAACCAGCAGCTACCATGACTGCTGGCGCCGCTGCGAGGATTTCCAAATCAGCAAATATCGCATCGGGGCCAATGGCTGCGATCGTCTTCTTCTCGCCGCGAATAATAATCGGCGCTCCTTTGGAATTGAAGCCGTCAACAGATGGCGCAGTCGGAACGGATACAAAGGGAATGCCAGCTGTATAAGCGGCATAACGAGAGATATCATGTATCGTTCCTGAGCCTGCTGCAATGACTACTTGTGCTTTGCGCAGTTGAATGTCCAATAAGAGCTGCACGATCGATGCTTCATCCGCAATGACATCGCCTTGACGGTCCGCTTTTATAATCGTCACATGAACAGAAATTCCTTGCGCTGCAATGGCTTCCTCAAGTTGTTTCCCAGCAATGCTGTATGTAATCGCATCCGCAGCAATAACAACCTGACTATACTGCTTTTCCTTTATATATGGAGCTACCGCTTGAAGGGCACCCGCTTCGACAAGCAAAGGGTTTATTTCAATCGCTCGCAACGTTTCTTCATCAAAGCCTGCTGCTAGCTTTTTCACTCTATCAATAAGGTTTGACATGGGCTATGCCTCATTTCGTAGTGTAATATTTTTATTCTGCTCTTGATGGCATACCTTGTCAACTTTAACAGCACTCTCCTTCTATTAATATTCACGGCTTGCTAGCGC
Source organism: Paenibacillus sp. 01T424 (assembly GCF_056398745.1). Lineage (NCBI taxonomy): Bacteria > Bacillati > Bacillota > Bacilli > Caryophanales > Paenibacillaceae > Paenibacillus > Paenibacillus sp. 01T424. Next base: position 59,961 of record NZ_JBFTPZ010000025.1, read on the forward strand.
CATTTTGGCAGATTCCTGCGTAAAAACGCCTTCAGCAGTAATAATCTTCATCGGAAGCTCCTTGCCCTCCGACAAATCCTTAACCGCCTTCATGAGCTGAGGACCAAGCAGCGCATTGCATTCAACTGCAAAGTTAAGCTTTCCGATACTTAATGCTTTAAGAGCTGACTTTGTTGCATCAACAGAGATGATCGTAATGTCCTTACCCGGCCGCAAGCCAAAATCCTCAATGGCCTCAATAGCGCCTAAAGCCATATCATCATTATGGGAATAAACGACGTTTATCGCAGAGCCATGCCGTTTCAGCGCCGCCGCCATCAGCTCTTTGCCCTTCTTCTTCGTAAAGTCGCCCTGCAATGATTCAAGCAAGGTGAAGTTTTTATCGGTTTGGATAACCTCCTTGAACCCTTGCATCCGCCCAACAGCTGGCGCAGAGTGCGCTGTTCCTTGCAGCTCGACGAATTGATAGGTTTGTCCTTCCTCTGCCTCTTGAATCAACCATCTTGCCGCCCTTCTGCCTTCCTCGCGAAAATCTGATCCGATGTAAGCTGTCCACAGCGTATCATCGCTTACGTTCACTTCACGATCAGACAGTATGACTGGAATTCCGGCCTCCTTCGCCTCCTTCAATACTTCTTCCCAGCCGGTCTCCGTCTTCGGTGAGAAGGCGATCACATCCACCTTTTTGTTTATAAACTGCCGAATCAGTTCAATTTGTTTATCTTGCGACTGCTCCGCATTCTCATAAAGCAGCTCCACACCTGCTTCCTTTGCCGCATTAATGACCGACTTTGTATTCGCGATTCGCCAGCCGCTTTCCGTACCCACCTGTGCAAACCCTAATACTATCGGAGATTGTGCCTCTTGGAGCGTAGGCGCTGGTGAATGCGTAACGCGCGGCTCGCCCTTCCCCTCCAGTTGATTCGTTATTTTCTGACTGCGCAAAATAACCTTTTTGGGAATTCCCTTTTCTTTATTCAATATATCGACCGCATAACGAATCGCTTCCTTGCCGCCAGGGGGGCTTGTAAAAGTGCCTGTCAGCTTGTTCTCCGAGACGAGCTGCAGGCTGCCGTTTTCAGAATTGACGCCATCGATGCCGATAATATTAATATCATTCCTATCAAGCTTCTGTACTGCACGATATGCGCCAAGCGCCATGGCTTCATTATGGGCAAAGATTAAGTCAACCTCGGGTTGATCTTTTAACCAATCCGTTAGCAGATCCTCCGCTCGATCGCGCTGCCAATCCGCATTCATCGTCTGCACGATGCTAAGCTTGGAATTATGAATCGCTTCTCGAAATCCATTGCTGCGTTCTTCAACGGTCGGTGAACCGGCCAGCCCTTGCATTTCAATAATTTTACCGCCCGACTCACCCAGCGTTTCCATTGCAAATTCGCCAGCTTTTCTGCCGATCATTTCATCGTCCGTACCGACATAAAGCGTATAATCATATCCTGTCACGCCTCTTCCGAGCACGATAACAGGAATATTCTCGTAAACGGAGCTGACCGTTTGCGTGAGAGCTACTGGATCATCAAGCGATATGATGAGCAGATCGACGCCATATCCAACCAGCTTCTTCACATCCTTCGCCTGCTGCTCGCTGCTTTGCGCGGCATCGGTGAAGATAACCCGCATATCCGAGTGCCTGCTGACCTCCTGCTGAATTTCCTCATTCATGGCCACGCGCCAAGGCTCGCTCAAATTGGGCTGGGACACCCCGATCAAATAATTGTATCCGCTGTCATTTTTCGTTACCTTCTCGTTCATTACGCACGCCCGCGTCCATACTACCAAAGCCACAAAAATCAAGCAAAGGATAAGAAAACCTGCTGCCTTTCTTCCAATCATGAACGTATCCCTTTCTTATAGACCATCGGCGAGGTTCCAGTCACCTTCTTAAAGGCGCTGCTGAAATAATGCTGGCTGCTGTACCCTACCTTCTCCGCAATTTCATACACTTTGAACAAGGGATCGCTCATCAATTGAATCGCTTTCCGAATTCGAACCTCCGTCAAATAATCGATAAAAGAAAGCCCAAGCTCCCGCTTCAGCTGCTTGCTTAAATAAGTAGGACTCACCTGCACACCTTCAGCGACATCGCCAAGCGTCAGCGAAGGCATGTAGAAATTACGATCAATAAATTTTTTCGTCAAAATAACGATCGGAGACAAGCTCCCTTTGTTGCCAAGCTCTCTTGACAATGTACGGTACAGCTTTGGAAACTCTTCGATACTCTCGACTGCCTGCTGCTCAAAAATAATCGTTTTTTCAAGAAGCGCTTCCATTTTATCTTGAATTTTCTGACCTAACTTGAGCCATTCGTTATAGCTGTCTATACAGCCCATGACGATGATTTGGCCTTTCTTATCGTTAAGCACAACATGATTGCCTGCTCCATTGCCAGCAAGCAGGTCCTCTGTAATGTTTTTCAAAGCAAACTCCAGTAGGTCGCGGTCCCACACGCGCATCGCCTTGCCGGATTCCACGTTTTGAATCACCTTAAAGGCGATCATGCCGACAGCATCTACCCAGCCCAGTCTTAGGAAGGCGGTCTGATTATGAATTTCCTCAGGCGCAATAATGCCTTCCAGCCATTTCAACAAAAACGTATCCCGAATCGCGACGGAATTGGTTTTGAGCTGCTGATCCATCCATTCCAGCTTTTGCTCATTGTCTCGTTTCTGCTCAAGTTCGCTTATTGCTTTGCGCACAACAGTCTCCAGCTTGCTTTTCATTACAGGCTTGAGCATATATTCAAATACATGCAGCTTTACGGCCTGCTGTGCATAACGAAACTCATCATGTCCTGAAATAACTATGACAATGCTGCGTTCCAGCGTTTGCCGCAGCCGCTCAATGAACTCCAGCCCGTCTACAAATGGCATGCAAATATCAACAAACAAAATATCAGGCTTACGCTCCTCCGCAAGCTCAAGCGCTTGCAAGCCGTTCTCGGCTTCGCCTACCAGTTCTATGCCAAGCTCCTCCCAAGGAAGCACCTTGGCTAATCCTCTGCGAATCTTCGGCTCATCATCCGCAATAAGCAGCTTCCACATCTCCATACCCCCAGCCATTTCAAGTTATCCAACCATTAACGGTAGTTTTACCACGATTTTGGAGCCTTGTCCCCGCTCGCTCTCAATGGTAAGACCATAACCAGAGCCATATGACAGCTTGATTCGTTCATTCACATTGTACAATCCATAACCTCGATCCTCACCGCTTTGCCGGATAGCATGAAACGATTCATTCATCTGAATCAGCCGCTCCGCTTCAAACCCAACGCCGTCATCTTCAACGACGAGAACCAGCTTATTGTCTTCTGTAAAGCCATGTATACGAATCGTGCCTTTAGCCAGCTTTTCTTTGATGCCATGATAAATCGCGTTCTCGACGAGCGGCTGCAAAATGATTTTGAGCACGCTTAGCGTCTGCAGCTCCTGCGGAATGTCGATCTCGAAGGATAACTTATCCTCATATCTGGCCATTTGAATAATCAAATAACTCTCCACATGCTGTATCTCGTCGCTAAGCGGAATAACCTCTCGACCTTTGCTAAGGCTGATTCGGAAGAGATGAGTTAAGGCAACAACGATATCGACGATATCATCGGCATCCCGGTCCTGTGCCATCCACTGAATCGTATCCAGCGTGTTATAGAGGAAATGGGGTTTAATTTGTGCTTGCAATATTTTCAGCTCAGCCTCGCGTTTCTCCCTTTGCTCCAAATATACGAGATGAATCAAATTGTCAATTTCCTGCACCATATGGTTAAAGCTATTGCCCAGCTGTCCGATCTCATCTTTCGTTTTACTAGGAAAGCGCAGATGAAGCTCGCCTTCTTCTACCTTCTTCATTAAACTGCGCAGCTTCCCAACAGGACGAACGATCGCATTTGTGAAATACCAGGATGCCATAAAGGCAAGCAGCAGCGTGACCAGCGCAATGATAACGGTATAAAATTGAATGTCCGCAACGACCTGAAGCGACTCCTTAAGCGGAAACACGCCGACGATTCGCCAATCAAACTCTGGAAAGGTATTATAGATCATCTGGTATTCAAGCTCATTGACTTGGCGAATGACTTTGCCAGAGCGCCCCTCCATCCAATCGCCCGAAATGCGGTACACAATCGGATTGACTGGCGAATACACGACACCGCCATTCTCATCCATAATAAAAATAAAGCCGCTTTTCCCTAGCGATACCGATTCTACGATCGCCTGAATAATGTCTAATTTCATATCGATCAAAATAACGCCAAGCACTTGGCCGGTCAATGGGTCCTTTACGGCCCGCACGAACGACAGCACCTGATCGGCGCTTAAATTTTGCTCTGCTCTAATATTTCTCCCAATCGGATGGCTGAACAAATGAATATGCTCCGGCTGAAGAGCTGCCTTCTTATACCACTGCTCTTCCGTCATAAAATCTCTCGTAATCGGCTCTAAGCCGCTGCTTGCGAATTGGTTGTTGCGGCTCACAATCATTGCTCCCGCAATTTCTACATGCTTCTCTATATAGACCCTCTGAAGTTTCCTCACCTTAGAATCCAGCAGCTTCAGCTGCCCTGATTCGTTATTCGACCTTCTCATAAATTCGATGACCGACGCGTCCTGCGACAAATAATAAATAATGTTATCCATTTCTTTTATGTATACTTCAATGTGGTTTTTAACCTGATCCATCATTTGCACCGTATGTGCGTTCGTTTCCTCTTCAATAGCATTTTTGTATAAGGTGCTGCCCAGAATGCTGAGCGCAGCGATTGAAAATAAAATAATGATGACGAAATAAAATAAAAGCTTGAAACGGATACTACGATTCGCAAATAAACCGCTTAGCATAAACATTCAATCCGTCCTCATCAAATAATGATCATTTCCTTTGAAATGCGAAAAACGAAACTGCATAAGAGATTTTTCTCTTCTGCAGTCTCGTAATTTACCTATCTTCAATTGCCATAACGATTAATATTTGCGATTTGGCAGCGCATCGATTGCTTTTTGGCCGAAATAAACGTCCTCATCCGATTTAATCCATTTTTCGAGCGTAGTGCCAGCTTTGTAATCGAGAATCGCTTGCTTCAGCTGTGGTCCCAGCAATGGATTACATTCTACAGTTACATTCATTTTACCTTCTGCAATCGCTTCAAAAGCTGCTTTAATGCCGTCAACGCCTATAATTTTAATATCTGTACCTGGCTTCAAGCCCGCTTCTTCAATCGCTTGAATCGCGCCTAGCGCCATATCGTCATTATGTGCGTAGACAACTTGGATGTTTTTATCCTTTTTCAAATAAGCTTCCATGACCTCTTTGCCTTTGGCGCGAGTGAAATCGCCTGTTTGGGAATAAACGATTTTGTAGCCGGCTTCGCCAGCAATCGCATCCTCGAATCCTTTTTTACGGTCATTCGCTGCGCTTGCGCCTACTGTGCCTTCCAATTGAACGATGTTGACCTGAGCGCCAGCGCCAAACTCATCGATCATCCATTTCGCTGCGTTTTGACCCTCGAGAATAAAGTCAGAGCCGATAAACGATACATACAAGTCCTCATTGCCTTTTGTAATGCCGCGGTCTAGCAAAAACACTGGAATATTCGCATCTTTAGCTTCCTTCAATACCGTTTCCCAGCCTGACTCTACGACTGGCGCAAGTCCAATGGCATCTACTTTTTGGGCGATAAACGTACGGATTGCTTTAATTTGGTTTTCTTGCTTTTGCTGTGCGTCAGAGAATTTAAGCTCGAAGTTCGGATCTTCGCTAAATGTCGCTTTAACCGAATCGGTCTCAGCATCACGCCAGCCGCTTTCCGCACCGATTTGCGCGAATCCTACAACCAGCTTCTTGTTCGCTTCCGGTGGTGCTTCCGTTGCCGCATTCTCTGTTGGCTTGTTTGTTGCATTTCCGCTTGCTGGTTTGTTGCCCCCATTATTGCTGTTGTTGCCACAACCGGCGATCAATCCTACCAGCATAATCGCAGCTAGCATCGTGACGATAAACGGTTTCTTTCTGTTCATTCTTATTTCCTCCCTATCGAACTTGTATTGGCTACACTCTCAATATACAAATGTTGCAAATGTTCTGTATTTACAAATTAACGACTTTATTTTCAAATTTCGGTTTATTTTTGGAAGCTGGCAAAGCGTTTTTTTCTTTTCTCATCACAATAATCCGTTGAAAAGCCATGAAAAGAAACAATAAAAATCCAATAGTAATCTTGGTCCACCAAGAGCTGAGCGTCCCTTGAAACATAATGATCGTTTGTATAATGCCTGTACAAAGCACGCCGAGCGTTGGCCCGATCAAATAACCAAATCCGCCAGTGAGCAAAATACCGCCAATAACGCACGACGCAATGGCATCCATTTCCATACCCATCAAATGCAGCGAATAGCCTGACAGCATATAGAGTGTAAACACGATGCCCCCAATTGCAGAAAACAAACCGCTTAAGGTGTATACAAGAATCGTCGTTCGAGCAACAGGCAGCCCCATCAAAACAGCGGACTTTTCACTGCCGCCAATCGCATACACCGCCCTGCCAAAGGAGGAATACCGCCCAATCAGGAGAGCAGCGATAACAACGGCAATCGCAATGACGACACTAATCGTTATAAAATGATCGCCCCACAAATAAATTTTGTATTGGGAGAGCTTCACATAAACCGAATTGCTAATAACGATACTCTCCGTGCTGATGAGGAAGCTAATCCCTCTAGCGAGGAACATTCCCGCCAGCGTGACAATCCAAGGATGCAGCTGAAAGCGCTGAATTAAATACCCTTGCCCTGCCCCAAACAGCGTACCAATGACGAGAGCAACGATCGTTACAACAAGCGCGTTTGCCCCATGCTGGAAGAGTGACGCCGACACCATGCTGATCAGCGCAACGACCGAAGCTACGGATAAATCGATGCCGCCTTTAATAATGACGAATGCCATGCCTGTAGCCACAATAATGAGATAGGCGTTGTCTATAAATAGATTCAAAAATACTTGCATGGAGAAAAAGCCCTTGTAAAGCGCAGCACCTGATCCATACAAAATAAACAAAAGAAGCAGCGTAGCCAATACAATAATATTGTTATGGCTAATTTTCAGAGAAATCAGCTTCATTATGCCGCCACCTTCTTTTTCACCAATTTGAATGACTGCCGGAATAAGTCGGATTGAATCAAGCAGACGATAATAACAACAACCGCTTTAACGAGCAAAATGCTGGAAGGCTCGACACCCAATGAATAAATCGTCGTCGTCAAACTTTGGATGAACAAGGCTCCAAATATCGTTCCGCCAAGGTAGAAGCGTCCGCCACGCATCGAGGTTCCGCCAATTACGACAGCTAAAATAGCATCCAGCTCTATCCACAGTCCGGCATTGTTCGCATCGGCACTTGCTACGTTTGCGCTAATAATAATGCCGGCAATACCTGCGCAAATGCCCGTAATCGTATAAGCGGTCATGAAAATTACTTTAGGACGTATCCCCGCATAGCTGCTCGCTGTCTTATTGCCGCCGGCAGCCTCTAGAAAAAGTCCGAATGCGGTACGCGTTTTGAATAGATATACGAGTAAAAATACAGCCATCGCAATGAACAGCGGAAATGGCAGTCCTAGCAAATGCCCTTTTCCAATAAACTGATACGCCTTATCGTTAGTCGTAAGCACTTGCCCGCTCGTAATTAGTTGAGCGATTCCTCGGCCAATCGTCAGCAAAATTAAGGTAGCCACCATCGGCTGAATGCCAATCATTGCAACCAGCATCCCATTCCATAAGCCGCATAATAATCCTGCAAATACGCCCGCTAGAATGACAAGCCAAAGCGGATAACCATCGAGCATAAATACCGCGATAGCCCCCGAAATAGCGAGAACTGATCCTACGGATATATCAATTCCCTCTTTAGCAATGACTAGAGTCATGCCAATAGCAATAATGATGAGCGGCGATCCATTTTTCAAAATATCAATCAAATTGCCGAATAAATGACCGTCCTTCCATTCCATTCGAAAAAAATCAGGGATGACGATCAAATTGAAAAGAAACAATACAGCGAGTGCCAGAATCGGCCAAATGATTTTCTGCTTGCTTAAACTACGCGCCAATCCCGTCAGACCCGCCATACATTTCCGCTCCCTTCGCAATCATTTCCATAATAATGTTCTCGCGCATGTTTGCGCCGGCGACCTCGCCGATCTTGATCCGATCGCGTAAAACGATAATCCGGTTGCAGCATTGAACGATTTCCTCAAGCTCCGCCGATATGATGAGGATCGATATGCCTGTTGCCGCCAAATCAAGAATGAGCTTGCGGATTTCCATCTTGGAACCAACATCGATTCCGCGTGTCGGCTCATCCAGAATAAGCAGCTTCGGCTGCGTAGCAAGCCACCTCGCCAAAATAACCTTTTGCTGATTTCCGCCGCTTAGATTTTCAATCTTCTGCTCCGCGCTTGGCGTTTTGATCTTTAGCAAATCAATGTAATGATTGGCGATTTCCTTCTGCTTGCGCAGCGGTATGAATGAGAAGAGGCCTTTACGGGCTTGCAGCGCCAAGACGATATTTTCACGAATGGTAAGCTCTCCTATGATGCCTGCTACTTTGCGATCCTCTGGCGTGAATCCAAGCCCTTTCTGAATAGCTTTCTGCGGATACATCGAAGAAATAAGCTCGCCGTCAATGGTCAAGCTGCCTTCATCCGCTTTGTCGATGCCAAAGATGAGCTTAGCGATTTCTGTTCGGCCAGAGCCAAGAAGTCCTGCAAGACCAAGCACCTCCCCTTTCCCGATCTGAAGATCGATTGGATTAATGCTGCCTCGTTTGCCAAGCGAGCTGGCCTCCAAAAAGTTTTCGCCAGCCGTTCGCTCTACTGCCTTTTTCCCTGTTGCTTCTTCTACACTCCATTCCCTGCCGATCATATGGGACACAAGCTCTGTTTTGGTCAGATCCTTCGTTAAGTATTCGCCGACGAGCATCCCATTGCGCAGCACCGTAATCCGGTCGGTTACTTCATATACCTGGTCTAGGAAATGAGTAACAAATACGATCCCCATGCCCTCTTGCTTTAGAATGCGCATAACTTTGAACAGCTGTTTAACCTCATTCGCATCAAGGCTTGACGTAGGCTCATCCAATATAAGAATACCGTTCGAAATATCAACAGCTCTCGCAATGGCTACCATTTGCTGAATAGCGACCGAATAATGCGATAATGTTTGCTTAACATCAATCGCAAGGTCTAGACGCTCCAGCAGCCGTTCGCTGTCGTTGTACATTTTGTCCCAGTCTATTAATCCGCGTTTTCTGGGATGACGACCAATATAAATGTTCTCAGCCACGCTAAGATTTGGGCATAAATTGACCTCTTGATATACCGTACTTATGCCAAGCCGCTGTGCTTCCAGCGGAGATTTTGGAGCTATCGTCCTGCCTGCTAGCAACACCTCTCCAGCATCCCATTTGTGCACGCCGGTCGCTACTTTAATCAACGTCGATTTTCCTGCGCCGTTCTCTCCCATAAGCGCATGGATCTCGCCTTTCCTGAGACCAAAATCAACATTTGAAAGCGCCTTGACGCCAGGAAACGATTTGCTAATTCCTTTCATATGCAGCACATAATCGGTGCCCATGGTCCTTCACCTCTTTCCGTTTTCACCTCCAATTGTAGAAAAAACGACCATCGTTCGTATTTAGAAATATAGGTCTTTTTTTAATGAATTCGGACATTTATGCAAAATAAAAGAGCGACTCCGCAGCTATGCCAGCTCGGAGTCACTCTCTTGTTCACCTATGATTTACTTGCCTGCGGCTGCTTCCATAAAACCAGCAATTTGTACCTTTTGACCGATTTTAGCGCTCTCAAGTGAGGCCAGAACCATGGCCATACTATAAATATTGTCGCTGCAATCCGTTTCCGGCTTGCTGCCTGCCTCAAGCGAAGCGAACATATTGTCCAAACAGCCTTTATGATGCGTATTTTCCATCTCTGGAGGCTGGGATTCTACTCGTTTATAGTCGCGTATGAATTTTCCACTCTGATCGCCGCTAACCACGATCTCGGCATATGGGTTGTTATCTCCTTCCCAAATCGCTGTACCATGCTCGCCAGTTACTCTCCAAGAAGACTCCCATGTTGTGGACGCACCCTCAGCGCACCAAGACCCGCGATAATTAAATACGGAGCCGTCGGACATCTCAAAGATACAGATCGCATTGGCATTTCCTGCATACCAAGAGCCCGGAGGATTAAACTCATGACAATAGACAGAAACGGGATCGGCACCAATAATAAATCGCGCCTGATCGAAGGTATGAATCGCCATATCCAGCAGCAATGGGCTGTCCATCGCGTCGCGGAACCCGCCAAAATGCGCGCCTAGAAAAAAGTCCGCGCCTACAAAACCCGGTTTGCCAATTGTGCCATCCTCGAGCAATTGCCGAAAAGCACGAATGCGCGGATCAAATCTGCGATTTTGCATAACGGCATGCGTCCTGTCCGATTCGCTAGCAATACGTACGATTGCATTGCAATCTGCCATCGATTCTGCAAGCGGCTTTTCTCCGAAGACATGACAGCCCATCTCTAGAGCCGTCGTGCTGATTGTATAATGGCTTGCAGGAATGGTCACATCGAATACGATGGTAGCATCTGTCTCCGCGATCGCTTTTTTGATGTCTGTAAAAGTTGGACAATTAAGCCCCTTGCGTTCAGCCATCGCTTGCGCAAACTCTTCCTTAATATCAACAAGCCCGACAATTTCAGTGTCTTCCCGTTCTTTGGCGTAGTCTACCCAAGTGTTCGCCATGCCTCCGCAGCCGGCAATAACTACACGATGCTTAATCGACATTGTATTCTCTCCTTTTTTGAACTCTATTATTTTCTATACCGGATTAGGTACAAAATCGCCGCCGCGGCAGTTTTTCAAATAATTAAGCGCATGTACTTGTCCCGTCATTTCCAGCTCGTCCTTATAAACAGGATCATGCCAGCCCTCAATATCAATCGTGCCTTTATAATCGTTCTGTCTCAAAATCGTAATAATATCTTTCCAGTTGGTATCGCCAAAACCAGGTGTACGGTGCCATACAAACTGCTGTTTGCTGTGTACCCCGTGCTCCTTCACGATATCCCATGCAATTGTTGCATCTTTGCCATGCACATGGAACACCTTATTCGCCCATTTGCGCAGCTGCGGAATCGGATCGATTAAGCTGACCATTTGGTGGCAAGGCTCCCATTCCAATCCGATGTTGTCCAGCGGCACCGCATTAAACATAAGTTCCCAGGCTGCCGGGTTATGGGCAATATTCCAATCGCCTGTCGCCCAGGTTCCGCCCATATCGCAGTTTTCAAAAGCAATCCGTACACCTTTATCCGCTGCTCTGCGTGTGAGCTCCCCGAAAACTTCCTTGAATTTCGGAATGGACTCGTCAATCGGTTGATTCGTCAAGCGGCCTGTGAACCCAGATACAATATCAGCTCCAAACAGATGCGCATGATCAATCAGACGCTCCCAGCTCGCAAGCGTATCTGCGTTGTTTCCTTCTCCCGTTAGCGGGTTTCCGAAAACGCTTACAGCTGGAACCACAAAGTCATGTTCATCTGCGAGCGCTCTTACCCGTTTAGCCATCTCCACAAGATCTGTTTCACCAGTCGTTTGCCAGAAAGTTAAGTTGAACGATTCAAATCCGTGCTTTACGATTTGTGGAATGATCTGATCCGCATTCCCTCCGCCGACAAGCGTTCCAATTCTCAATTTGTTATTCATCCTTGTATATCACTCCAATATTGGCTTATAGTATTCTCAACAACTTCATTATAACTAGGAGTTTTGCATATTTCTCTATACAATCTTGCGCAATACTAGTCGAATCTTGTGTTGGAGGTGCTGTAGATGAGCTATCCGAAAGAGCTATGGGAAAATACGCGTCTAGAGCAAAAAGCGTATCCATTTCAGCTCTTCCAAAACCGTGCCTATAATGTAACGCCAAATGAATGTTTCCTTTATTTACACTGGCATGAGCATTTCGAGATTATCATCATGAGAGAAGGCAATGCTCTCTTCCATATCGACAGCCGTCCATTTGTCGTCAAGCCAGGAGAAGTGCTGCTCATCCCAGGCGGCGGGCTTCATGTCGGCTATGCACTGGGTTACGACAATATTTATTATGATTGTATCGTCTTCAACGCTTCCCTCTTCAATGATTGGGTGCATGATCCGCTGCATGCGCAGTTTGTTGCGCCTTACTTGGAGGGTAGGCTTCGTTATCCCGTAAAGCCGGCCGAGCAGGATGAGTCCTGTCTTCAGCATTACTCGCTGCTGGAAGAAGCAATTACCGAGCTGATTGCCAAGCCGCCAGCCTATCAGCTTATCGTCAAATCAAAGCTGTATGCTCTATTTACGCTTCTTTCCCGCACTTTCATCGAGCGTCAGCTGGTAGGCATGCCGGCGGAACCATACTTTGTCAATCGCGACCGCTTCAAGCTGCTCATTCAGCGTATTGAATCTGATTTTCGCGAAAAAATGTCGATTGAACAGGCCGCCAAGCAAGTCAGCCTCAATCCCTATCATTTTTGCAAGCTGTTCAAAAAGCTGACAGGACGCACCTTCGTCGAATATGTCAATGTCAATCGCATGAACGAAGCCGAGCGGCTGCTGCGCGAAAGCAATGATACGATTACTGAAATTGCAGCAAAGGTAGGCTGTGAGAATCCGAACTATTTTACGAAGCTATACAAGCAGTACAAAGGGATTACCCCCTCGCAGGCACGTAAGCTGCAATAGCGGCAGATGAGCGTACAGCAACCTTTTGGCCTTTCCCTGCGTCTTACTTACAACGATGATTAAAGGAGATAATTGGATGTTTATGCTTAAAACGAAATACTTCTCCGTCATATCCATGGTTATACTCATAACGGTCATTACAGCTGCCTGCAGCAGCGCCGGCAAACCATTGAATAATGATGAGAGCAGTTCTTCAATATCAGGTGGAAATACCGCAACGGACAAGCCTACCGAGGCACCACTCCCTACTGCGACTGAGGATATAACTACTGAAGCGCCGACAGCCACCACAGCTCCAACGGATGCTGTAGAGACGGCCACACCTGCACCAACTAAACAACCAGCAAAGACTGATGAACCTGCTGCGACTGCGAAACCAACGAAGAAACCTGCAGCCTCAGCTAAACCTTTGCCAACCATAAAGCCGACCAAGAAACCAGCCTCTCCAGTACCGACTGAGAAGCCAAACACTGAGACACCAACCGAGAAGCCGATCATTAAACCAACGGTTACATCGAAGCCATCCACCCTGCCGATTGCTACGCCGTCTCCTACACCGAAGCCGACGACGAAACCAGATCCAGGCAATCCATCTGGTGCGGTCACCGTTGCTGATATCGCAGCCAAAATAAAAGCCGATGCAGGGCTTGGGTCGCTTTCGGAAGTTGAGGGCGAACGAATAAAAGACAGCTATGGCATAGACCCGGAAACGATGCTGATTGACGGCATTTTCTATCAACCGATGATAATGATTCAAGCTGGAGAGTTTTCCGTCGTTCAGCTCAAGTCAGAGAAAGACTTTTCCGACATTGAAGCTCTGTTCAAGAAACGTGCGGAGGCTGTGCAAAAAGTATTCGAAACCTATGTGCAAGATCAATACGAACAAGCTTTAAACTATCAAATCCTGCGCAACGGAGATTTTGTTCTCTTCTCGATCTCGCCTGACCAGAAAAAAACAGCTGAACTTTTCAATGCGTTTTTCAAGAAAAAATAATGATGGAGAAATAAGTATAAAATATAGCCTTAATAGAAAAATGGCGGTGCAGAAACAACTCCTGCACCGCCATTTTGTTGTAAAGCTCGATCTCACTTTGCTTATCTCCGAATAACCGGCTTTCGCTCTCCAAGCAGCGGGAATTCACCGATTCGCAGCTTCGCGCTGCCATATGGCACTAGCTCTAGCTCAGTCACCGGCTGACCCTCTGTATCCGGATTGAGAGGCGGAGTTCCCGCGTTGTTGCCTTCCATCCGCCATTCTGCAACAAGCTTGCCGCTTGCTTTCAAGCGGATCGGCGCAGCAGCCGCATCAAACGGCTGATAGGGAATCGCCTCTTCGCTCACCATTACCTCAAAGCTGGTGTCCGCAAGCAGGCCATACTTCCATGGAGAACCCGGGTATATTTCCCAGTCATGAAACCGTTCACGCGGCCTAAGCAGCTGCCAGTTTTCCACCAGCGGCAGAGCGTAGACTAGTGGTCCACGTTCTACGCTTACTGCGTACAAATTACGAGAAACGGTACGAACCTCCATAGACAGCTTCAGCAGCAGCTTATCACCGTCTTGCCATTCTCGTTCAATTCGCGCATAACCTTTTGCTGGGTTTAAAATAATAGTTTCACCATTCACAAGCAGGCTCGGACTGATCGACCATTCCGGCACACGCAGCGAAATAGCAAAAGTAGCGGAACGTTCAAGCACTAGCTCGATCGTCACTTCATCACGGAACGGATATTGTCCGCTTACTCGCACCTCAGCTGCAACGCCGTCTGCAACTGACGTTTGGACATGGCATGGAGCATACGATACAGCTGCCAAGCCGCCTGCAGCATCCGACATCCACATATGTGAAGCAAACTTCGGCCATCCCTGATGCATATTTGATGTACAGCAGCCAAAATTAGGCTCTAAGCCAAATAAATTGGCATCTGGCCCGTTGCTCCAATTTCTAGGCGCTACATTGCAAACAATTTGATTCACCTGCTGATCATACTGATGCGCGCTCCAATCCTTGGAAATCGTAGCTGGCAGCGCGTTGAACGCCACCTTCTCCAAAATATCACCGAATCGCCCTTCGCCAAAAATCCGAGTAAGCTGCTCCATCGAATACATATACTCCACGACAGCGCAGAGCTCAACCCCTTGGCTCGGATGTGTACCCGACAGCCATTCATCGCCGGAGAACATGCCGTGCGCTTGCCCATGATGAGTCATCAAGCTGTCTAGGCCGCGATGAACCGCATCACGCTGAACGCTCTCACCATACAGCTCATATAAAATGCCTGGCATCTTGATGCCCATCGCCACATTGACAACATGTGTCCGAAAATCCCATTGCTCCACTTTTCTCCAGAACGGGAAGTTATGGAAAATATCCGTCCAATCCAGTGTTTGACTGGCAACAATATCAGCCAGCTTGAGCAGCTCGGCATCTTCCGTCTTCTTATATAACCATAAAATACATAACAGCATTTCGGAACCGCGCGACTTCGCCCAGCCGCGCAAAGGCTGCTCTTCGATAATCGAGCTTACATAACCGAAAAATTTGCTAAGGAATGGAACGATTCGTTCATCGCTCGTTGCCTCCTCATATTGCATCATCACCTTAAGCATAATCATGAAATGCCACCAGTCCTGCTTCTTATCCAGGTCATTATTAACCGTTGTAATATGTGCAGGCCCAAAAAAGCCATTCTCCTGCTGGCTGGCGAGCGACCATTCTATCCAACGGTTCGCTTTCGCGATCAGCTTCTCATCGCCCAGTATATACGCAAGCGGCAGCAGCCCGTCCAAATAATAGGGACCGCGCTCCCAGCTTTCTCCTTCCCCTCCTATCCAACCATTGTTCGGGCCTACATCCGCCCAATGCTCCTCCAGATGACCCGTAAGTCCATCCGCTTGTATTCGAAGCTGATTATACAGCCAGCCTTCCGCCTTAATGCTGCCAAGCGGCAGCGCCCCAAATGCTTCATGTAATTGTTCCATGCTTCTGTACCACTCCTTCATGCCATGATGGATGCATACCGAATATACCATGCGGGACTTGCCCGATTGGATAGCTGATCTCAACCACTTTTTATCCAATCACAACATCTTTGTTTTATAGCATCTTTACTCAAACTGCAATCATCGCATATGATTATCCCGTAATGACTAAGCAAGGAGTGAAGCCTGAATGTTACAATTCATTTGTCCCCCCATGCCTCATTTCATTCAAGGCGGCGAGGACACTTATCCTATACTTGGCAGACATGCTGATCGTTCAAACATTGGCGTATTCGATCTTATATACGTAACACGCGGTAGTTTATATATGGAGGAAGAAGGACAGGAGTTTAATATTTCGGCAGGCCATTATGCTATTTTTCGACCTGACCGTTCTCATCGAACGACTATGCCCTGCAGCGAGGAAACCCATTTTTATTGGCTGCACTTTCAAACGGTCGGTGATTGGAGTGAATCACATGAACGGCTTCCTTTCTCCATTTCACAGGAGGGGCAGCCCTTTGCTCCGATCGAGTATTTCCCTTTCCAGCTTCCAAAGCAGAAGCGTGTACTTGTCCCCCATGCCATTGAAGAGAAAATACGCGAGCTGCTGCAGCTGCAGGAGCAGCCCTCAGCTCAATCGCGCTGGACCCAGCAGCAAATTTTTCACCTCCTCCTCCAGCTGCTTCAGGATCAAAATCAATCGGCGGTGGATAGTCCTTATTTGCAAATTGCCGAAGCAACCGCTCTGTTCCTGCGGCGCAGCTATCAAGACCCGCTCAGCTATAAGAAAATGGCAGAGGAGCTGCATTTCCACCCCAATTATATTGCGATTTGCATGAAAAAAACTTTTGGGTGTACTCCCCTTGAGTACCTCACGCGCCACCGTATTGAGCAAGCGAAGCGGCTGCTTATCCACACGAATGAACCTATAGGCAAAATTGCCGAAGAAATAGGCTTCGGCTCCTTTCCTTATTTTGTTCGCTGCTTCACGAAACACACAAGCACGAAACCAAAAGCCTTTCGAATGCTGTATCGCTCTAAATAATCAATGAGAAACCCTTGCAACTTCCATATTTTTCTTTATACTTAATTAAAATTTACAATTTGGAGATGCATGCTATGACTGTATTTCATACCGACAGATTAATACTCAGACCATTTGAGGCTGGAGATGCCGAGGAACTACATCAGCTAATAAACGATTTTGATGTTGCAAGCACCACTCTAAATATTCCTTATCCTTATCCGGAAGGCGGAGCTGCTGCCTTTATTGCCCGTCGCGCTGAGATTGGTCAAGAAGGGACAGGCTACACATTTGCTCTGATCGATAAAGGAAACCATACATTTATGGGAAGCATCGGCATGACAATAAATAATAATCATAAAAGAGCTGAGCTTGGTTATTGGTTAGGCAAACGGTACTGGAATCAGGGGTATGCTACGGAAGGCGTCAAACGAGTTTTACAGTTTGGGTTCGAGAAGCTTGCACTTAATAAAATTGTTGCAGCTGCCATGACAAAAAATCCTGCCTCATCAAGCGTTATGAAAAAAAACGGCATGACATACGAAGGCACTTTCCGCCAGCATTTTCTAAAGTGGGATGTATATGAGGACATCGCTTATTACAGTCTTTTGCGCGAGGAATATTTCAAATGATAGATTAGCAGGACATCAGGGAGAAAAGGTTTCCCAGCAAAACTCCCTGATGCTCAAGCTTAGCTCATTGCCTGAATTCACATTTAAACCTTCTTGCGCTGCCGCGTGTAAATATCGACGTACACCGCAAGAATCAGTATGCCGCCCTTTACGATATATTGCCAGAAGGATTCAAGATTCATTAAGCTCATCCCGTTATCCAAGCTGGCCATTACGAGAGCTCCGATAATCGCGCCAACGATGGTGCCCGTACCGCCCATCAAGCTCGTTCCGCCGATTACGCAAGCCGCAATGGCGTCCAGCTCATAGTTCTGACCTGCACTCATTGTTGCTGCATTTAAGCGAGCAGTCAGCACTAGTGCAGCTATGGCTGCTAGCGTATTGCAGAGAACAAACACGAGCAATATGCGGCGCTTAATATTAATGCCTGATAATCGCGCAGCTTCCGGATTGCCGCCAATCGCATATACTTGACGGCCAAAGGTCGTATTTTTTGATATAAACGTAAAAATAAGCGCCAGCACAATAACCATAACGAATGGAACAGGAATACCTTTGTAGCTGTTCATTAAATAAACGAATCCAATAACAATGGCGCCAATGACGCCTAATCGCAGCACGCTGACGGCAAACGGCTCAACATCAAAGCCAAATTTAGCTCTTGCTGCTCGCTTTCGCATGACAAGGTATCCCGCAACGGCTAAAGCAGTAATGCCAAATATCCATCCGATAATATCCCCCACATAAGATTGACCAATGGCTTTCACCGATGGCGTCAGCGGAGCAATGGTAACGCTGCCGGTTGTACCAAACAAAATACCCCGAAAAATGAGCATCCCGCCGAGTGTTACAATAAACGCCGGCACCGCCCGATAAGCAATAATCCAGCCTTGAATAAAACCGATCGCCGCACCCACACCTAAGGTAGCTAAAATAACCGGTATCGTATTCCACTCGTACCACACGTTTAGAATTGCTGCGATACCACCCGTTAAGCCAACTAAGGAGCCTACCGACAAGTCAATTTGCCCTGCGACGATGACGAGCACCATTCCGATAGCCAGTATAGAGGTAACCGACATTTGTAGAAACAAGTTTGATATATTCGTCGGCGATAGAAACCGGTCATGCAGCAGCGAGAATAAAACCCAAATTGATATTAATGCCCCGATCATCGTATATGCGCGTGCGTCAAATTTCAGCCATTGCGGCCGCTGCTTCATTTTTGTCTGGCTTATCACCGTTTCTTGATTCATGCTCATCGTCCTTTTCCTCCCGTAGCAGCCGTCATAATCATCTCTTGCGTTGCTTCCTCTGCCTTAAACTCACCTGTCTGTTTTCCTTCTGCGATGACGATAATTCTGTGGCTCATGCCTAGCAGCTCTGGGAGTTCGGACGATATCATAATGATGGACACGCCCTGCATAAGCAATTCGTTCATAATATTATAAATTTCAAATTTGGCGCCCACATCGATGCCCCGCGTCGGTTCGTCCAAAATTAAAATTTTCGGATTCGTCATCAGCCATTTGCCGAGTACGACCTTCTGCTGATTGCCGCCGCTTAAAGTTCCTACAATCGTCTCCACTGAATTCGCTTTCACTCGTAAAGAGTTCAAATATTGATTGCCTGCCGCAATTTCCTCATTAGGGCGAAGCACCCCGCCTGAGGATATAGCTGCAAGGCTTGCTAGACTGACATTGCTTTTAATATCCATGCCAAGAACAAGCCCATACTTTTTTCGATCCTCCGATACGAGCGCCAGACCAGCTTTTATAGCATGCCGCGTATGCTTAATCTTTACAGGTTTCCCGTCGATCTCAACCAATCCGTTGCTTTGACCTGGATAAGAACCGAATAAGCTCATGACCAGCTCCGTTCGCCCCGCTCCCATCAACCCGGCAATGCCTAATATTTCACCTTTGCGCACCTCAAAGCTCAAATGATCGATTACTTTTTTACCTTGCCGCTCCGGATTCATAACCGTATAATCCGTCACCTTAAGCATGACTGCACCGGGCTTTGCTTCCACCCGCGGGAATCGCTCCTTGAGCTCGCGTCCAACCATCAGTGAAATGACTTTATCCTCATTCACATCTGACACGTCGTATGTGCCAACCGCCAGACCATCCCGCAGTACCGTAACGGTATCTGCAATCGCAAACACCTCGTTAAGCTTATGTGAAATGTAAATGCAAGTAACGCCGCGTTTTTTAAATTCACGCAATATATTAAGCAATATATCAACTTCCTGCTCCGTTAAAGCAGCTGTAGGTTCATCGAGAATAAGAATATTCGCCTTCTTGGACAATGCCTTTGCAATTTCGATTTGCTGCTGCTTGCCGATGCCAAGGCTGCCGATCAATTGCTCTGGATTCACATCAAGAAGGCCTACTTCCTTCAGCCACCGCTCGCTCTCCTTGAATACGCGCTCCCAGTTAATAATTCCGAATACCGCTGGTTCTTTGCCGAGAAATAAATTTTCGCCAATCGATAAATCCTTCACTAGAGCAAGCTCCTGATAAATGATTGCAATGCCCGCCTCTTCCGCATCCTTTATTTTATCGAAGCGCTTCTCTTCACCGTTAATGAGTATCTGCCCATCGTAGGTGCCATGCGGATATAGACCGCTCAATACCTTCATGAGCGTCGACTTGCCTGCTCCGTTCTCACCGCAGAGTGCATGCACCTCTCCTTTCTTTACCGAAAAGGTCACGTCGTTCAGCGCTTTAACGCCAGGAAATTGCTTCGTAATATTACGCATTTCTAATACCGCCGTCATTCCTTCCTCACCTCCGCAAATGGCAAAGAGGGGAAGAGCGTCATGGCACCCCGCTTCTTCCCCTTTACCTAGTCAAGCAGCTACTTCACGTTTTTGTAAACATCGTCCTTGGAATGGAAGCCGTCTGCAATGACGGTAGCATCCATGTTCGTTTTGTCTACAGCTACCGGATTAAGCAGCACGGACGGCACATCAATTTTACCGTTGTTAACTGTTTTATCAGCGCCTACATCCTCGCCTTTGGCCATCTTCACTGCAAGGTCGGCCGCTTTCTCAGCCAAATCCTTAATTGGTTTGTATACCGTCATCGTTTGTGTTCCTTCAACGATACGCTGTGCTGCCGCAAGCTCGGCATCTTGGCCAGAAACAGGAATTTTCCCATCAAGCCCTTGCGCTGCAAGCGCTTGAATAACACCGCCTGCTGTACCATCATTCGCTGCGACTACAGCATCAATTTTGTTATCATTAGCAGTTAACGCGTTCTCCATATTAGCCAGCGCGTTAGCTGGGTTCCAATCCTTTGTCCATTGATCGAATACGATTTGGATGTCACCGCTGTCGATGAGCGGCTGCAAAATATTAAATGCGCCTTTTTTAAATAAATGGGCGTTATTATCCGTCTCGGCACCTCCGATGTATACGAATTTCCCTTTTGGAGCCAATTTAATAATCGCCTCAGCCTGCATTTCGCCTACCTTTTCGTTATCGAAGGAGATGTATAGATCCAAATCAGAGTTTTTGATTAAACGATCATAAGCGAGCACTTTAATACCGGCCGCATGAGCCTTTTCTACAATCGCTGCCGTTGCTTCTGCATTATGAGGGACGACGACCAGCACATCTACACCTTGGCTTATTAAGTTTTCGGCTTGAGAAATTTGCTTCGCGTCATCGCTGTTTGCTGCTTGCACCTCTACCTTAGCGCCAAGCGCCTCGGCTGCTGCGATGAACAAATCACGGTCGCGCTGCCAGCGTTCCTCTTGCAGCGTATCGAGTGAAAGGCCGATTACAATTTTGTCGTCGCCTGACTTTACGTTGTTCGTTTTTGTTGTTGCTTCTTTATCGGTTGACTTAGACCCCGCGTTCCCATTGTTGCCATTGCCGCTAGAGCATGCCGATATTACGATGATTAGAGCTAGTACAAGCGATACAACCCCGCCTCTTGTAAACCGTTTCCCCATTTTCTTCGCTCCCTTTTATAAAAAAATGTAAATGCTTACATTTCTAATATAACATCGCGCTGGAAGCAGAGAGCCGCCATCTTCCAGTACTCTTTTGCTATCGTCTGCATTTTTTTAAGGCGAACAGCCCTGCTTAGGCTCTTTTGCCAAGGATGGCTCTACGGTAATCGGTCGGCGATACTCCACATACCTTTTTGAACACCTTGCTGAAATAATTAGGATCATTATAGCCAATCTCATAAGTAATTTCCTTTAAGCTTCGATCGGGATCAGCCATCAGCTTCTTGCCCTTTTCAATTCTGCATTCGGTTAAAAAATCGATATAATTCATGCCTTCCTGATCCTTGAACATTTTGCTCATATAAAAAGGGCTTAAGCCAAATCGCTGCGCCATCAGCTCCAGCGATATATCCTTCTCTGAATGCTCCATGATATACTGCTTCATTTGCAAAGCCGCATCCGGCTGTACCCTGCTCTGATGAGTGACGATACCTTCGATCAGCTTAGTAAGCAAGCTTTCCGTTTCTGTACGCAGCTGCTGATACTGCGTCACTTGGAACGAAAATAACGGCTTCTCCACTTCGATCCCCATCTCCTCTGCGACACGGGAAATGACCCATAAGCGCTCCAGCACCCATTGGGCAGATTGCTCCAAGGAAGCATGATGCTGATCATGGACGACGATTAGCTCCATCACCATCTTGCGTACAATATCCCACTTCCCTAATCGAATGTGATCGACGAATTGTTTTTCCGTTTGTTTATCTTGATACCCTCCCGCAAAGGGACTGCGCGATTCGATTTCACTATAAAATTGATGTTTCGCCGGCAGCGAGGCGTTGGCCGTTGCAAGCAAAGCCTCTTGATATGACAACTTCACGTTTTCTAACCCCTTATAGGAATCTCCGATTCCAACAAATAAATCTCCGCCAACTTCGCGCTGCCGCAGCAGTAAAAACTGCTGGACAAGCGAGGCTGCTTGAGCACGATAGGTTTTACCGGCATCTCGAAAAATGACAATTGGAATTTGCCGCGCAGACATCGCGCCTACCCAGCCGCTTCCAGCTTGTCTCACCCTTGCTTTAATCTGGCCATAGAGCACTTCTGACGTTGCATTGATTGGCAGCATGACGAGCATAACAAATGCCTCGCTTGTCCGCTCTCTGCCAAGCAGCCTCAGCATATCGTCGATATGGACATCATGCACATGGTCGAAGAGCAGCTGTGTCACAACATCTGATTCGACAATAGGCATCACTTTCCTCAGCGCTTCCTCCTCGTATTGCCTAATCGCAATCTCGCTTTTTTCACGCATAATCTCCTCTATGACCTTGCCAATCGTTGTTGTGATTTCACTTGCCTTGCTTGGCTTTAGCAAATAATCCTTAACCCCAAGCTTAATAGCCTGCCTTGCATAGTCAAACGTGTCATACGCAGTGACCATAATAAATTTGGCCGAAGGCAGAAAAACCGAGATTTTCTCGATTGCTTCGATGCCGTTAACGCCGGGCATTTTGATATCCATCAATATAAGATCAGGCTGCCACTCGCTTGCCGTCTCGATGGCTCTAGCCCCATTTCTTGCTTGCATAAATTGACAAGAAGGAAAACCTTTTTGCAAAATAGCCTGCAAGCCTTCCCGTTCTACTTGCTCATCGTCAACGATTAACAATTTCAGCATGCTCAGCTGCACTCCCTACGATTGGCATTTTTATCGTTACTTTCGTGCCCTCTTGCGGCGCACTTCTTATTTCAATAACGTCGTCGTCACCAACAAACAACCGCAGCCGTTTCACTACGTTGCTGAAGCCGATCCCCGTTGAATGGCCTACACCATCCGCATTTCCGCCTTCTGTCAAAATATGATTGGCCTTCTCCGCCGTCATGCCTGTGCCGTCATCCTCAATTTCAATAAGAACAAGATTATCCTTCTCATAGATGCGAAGTGAAATCGTTCCTCCATCCTCAAGCGGCTCAACTGCATGGATGACTGCATTTTCGATAATGGGCTGAAGCGTCAAGCAAGGCAGCAGCAGCTGCAGGCAGCTCTCATCCACCTCCAGTACAAATCTAAGCCGATCTGTAAAACGCGCGCTTTGAATTTCGATGTATTTCAATATGACAGACAGCTCTTCCTCAAGTGTGACTGCCCGGTCTAGCCGGCGCAAATTATAACGAAGCAAGCCTGCAACGTTGGCAATCAGATCGCTCGTTTCCTCCGAGCCGTCTAGGTATGCTTTTTTGGATAAAATATCTAAGGTGTTGAATAAGAAGTGAGGGTTAATCTGGCTTTGGAGGCTAATAAGCTGGCTTTCCTTCAGGAGCAGCTTATTCTGCTGAAGCTCGCTTTCGAGCTGTGCCTTCTGCTGAATCTCGGAGATGAGATTGTTAATATTGATCCGCATGCGATCAAAGGTTTTGGCGAGGAATGAAATTTCATCGTTGGAGTGTACTGCTATAGGCTTATCGAATCTGCCGCGCGATAATTCTTTTACAGCTATCGTCAACTTCTGGATAGGTCTTGTAATGCTAAGCGAAAACCAATAAGTAAACAGCAGCAGCATAATCGTGATTAGTGAAAGCAGCCATATGCCAAGCCGCTTCAGCTCCGCGCTTTGTTCGATAATGCCGCGGTAAAAAGCATCGTACGTCCGTACTTCCTTGTCGATGAGCGTTACTGTGGTTTCTGCTATGTATTTGTCGATGCGGGTCGCTTCCTCAAATTTCTCAGCTGATTGCTCCCCATTGCCTTGCTCCAAAAACATGACTGACAAATCCGCCGACGCCACCAAGCTATCAATCATATTGATGAAGCTCGTCAGCGTAAACGTATTATCCTTATTTCGAAGGCTTATCGTTTGCTGCTTTGCCATCATTATGTTTTCCTTGCTTTGATTCAGCGTCTGCTGCTTAAGTGCTGTTGGCTTCTGCAAATAATCATTTAATGCCGTAATCGTCTGATGACTGCGATCAGTCACCTCATTCATGCGCAAGTAACGCTGCAAAATATCATTGTATTGCTCCTGCGTCTTCTGATTATAGTAGGTGAGCACCATCCAAATCGTAACCATTATAAACAGCACAATTAAAGACATCGTCAATATTTTACGCTGAATGCTGTTCATTTGGCATCCTCCGCCCGCATGACACGAATATCTGTGAAATAACCGTCAGGGTTTAGCGGAACCTGCTCGCCTGTCAGCCATTTGATCATGAGAGCGACGCTTTCCTCGCCCATCGCCTCTGGTGATTGCGCAATTAAGGCATCTATCTTTCCTTGCTGCATCAAAGTAAGCGTCTCTGGTGAATCATCGAACGAATAGATAAAAAAGTTGTCCACTCGCATTCGCTTGCTAATCTCCTGAATAATCGAACCCGCATGATTCGCCGAAACGGCGATGAACGCATCCGCATCCGGTTCCTCATTAAGCAGTTCATTTGTTGCCGCCGCCACATCCTCACGGGAATCTCCTGCAGCTACAATCTTGGTTATAATCTTTGGGTACGAGTTCAGTACATTCAATATGCCCGTTAAGCGCGTTCTTTGGAAGTATTCCTGACGATCCGACACCATCAAAACCACTTTGCCCACAAAGCCCATATCCGACACCATCTGCCGCGCGATCATGCTCCCCGCTTCCAAATGATCCGAGCCTACATACGTTCTGCGCAAACTCTCGTTCATCGGCACATCGTTCGCTACGGTTATGACGGGGATACCTCTACTTGCCGCCTTCACCTTTGTTAAACTTTTAAATTCGTCTGTATCAAGCCCCTGCACGATGATTCCATCTACTTTAGAAGCAATCGCAACCTCAATATTTTTCAGAAAATCATCCCGATTTGTGCCATATGTCCCCCACACCTCAAGACTTGCACCATTTTGCTCTGCTGCAGCTTTAGCGCCTCGTTCCACCTTCGCCCAAAAAGGGGTATCTAGCTCCCTCGTTATGAGGACAAGGCGGTAGCTATTATGCTGCTCTGCCGTCAATGCCGGTTCAATCAATTCGGAGGAGAACACTTTAACCATGGAGGTTAACGTAAAAAACAAGATGACCAAGCACACTGCAAACAAGCTAACAATTATCGATTTGCGCAACCTATTTTCCTCCTGCCGACAAAATAGGATATTTTTATGAGAGCGGTTTCATATACAAATCATAGTAGATGGCTGGCTTGCTGTCTAGTTCTAGAGATAGAAAGAGGCTGCCCTCGGTATTTAACCGTGAAGGCAGCCTCCAAATATAAAGCCATAATATGATGCATAATTAGTCAGCTATTCTTAAATAACGCCCTTTTTCAAAATAAGATTGGCATAAAGCGCACTCTCGCCTGTAGCGATTACCGCATAAGCCTGCTTCGCACGCTCATAAAATGCAAAACGTTCGACCTGCTCAAATGGCTCCAATAGACCGGTACGCTGCTCGATAATCGAGCGGTATTGCTCCCAAATTGGGGTTTCAACCGTATCACCCGGAACCACCTGCATAAGTGCTGCTGGCTTCTCAACATATTGATCTAAAGGGAACAGCTGCAAAATAGCGTCAAGCAGCGCCGGTACATCATGCCCATCCGCACGAATGAGCCGCTTGGCATGACTTGCCGCCGGAAAGTTACCGTCGGCAATCACGATTTCGTCGCTATGTCCCATTTCGCTGAGCACCTTCAGCAGCTCTGGAGAAATCAGTTTCGATATCCCAATCAGCATGCTAACCTCCTCCTCCCGGTATCGATATAACCATATGAGTTATATGACTCTAGCAACACGCTCATAAGCTTCGAACGCATAATCCCACTCATTCTGCTGCTCAGGAGCAAATTCCTCTACCTTAAACGATGCTGCTACAAGCTTCCTTGCTTCTTGAAGATTGCCGCATTCGCCCAGCGCGACGAGCTGCATGAGCATATTGCCAATCGCACTTGCTTCTACTGGTCCCGTCCAAACCGGACGGGCAATCGCATTAGCCGTTAGGCGGCAAAGCAGCCTATTCTGAATGCCACCGCCAACCATATGCAAGCCATCAAAACGCTGCTTCGTCAATTCTTCCATTTGAGCCAGCGCCTGCCGATACCTTAAGGCCAAGCTCTCCAAAATGCAGCGTGTAATTTCTCCTATAGACTGCGGAACCTTCTGGGACGTTTGTTCGCAATAAGCTTGTATGCGCCCGATCATGCCGGAAGGTGCAAAAAACATCGGATCGTCAGGATGGATAAAGCTGCGGAAAGGCTCAGCGGCTTCGGCTTGCGTCACGATTTCTGCAAACGTCCAATCGTTCCCCTGCTCCTCCCATTCCCGTTTGCACTCTTGCAATATCCAAAGTCCCATAATGTTTTTGAGCAGCTGATAGGTTCCCTGAGCGCCTCCTTCATTAGAGAAATCAAGATCTTGCGCTTCTCTTGAGACGTTTGGACCTGCAAGCTCGGTCCCAAGCAGCGACCATGTTCCGCAAACTAGATATGCAAAGCCCGATTCACCATCCGCAGGAACAGCTGCAACCGCTGATTCGGTATCATGCGTTCCAACAGCAACGGCTGTAATCGGAGGGACATCCAGCTCGGCGCAAACCTCTGCCGTTAATTGCCCAATCTTCGTACCCGGATGAATCGGATCAAGAAACAACCGATTCGGAATGCCCAGCTCATCCATTAACTCTATATTCCATTGCTGTTCCTTAGGCTTGTATAGCTGCGTAGTCGTCGCCATCGTAAACTCGCACACCTTCACGCCTGTTAAGAAATAAGCAAGCAAATCAGGCGTTAGCAGCAGCGTTCTAGCTGCCGCAAGCTTCGGCGATGCCGCTTTCTTCATCGCATACAGCTGGTTTATCGTATTAAAGGGCATAAATTGCAAGCCGCCCTGCTCATATAACCGGTCTTTGCCAAACCGTTCGAGCAGCTCTTCTACTATTCCATCTGTTTGCGAATCACGGTAATGATATGGATTGCCTAGCAGCTCGCCATTATCATCGAGCAGCCCAAAGTCTACGCCCCATGTATCAATGCCGAACGTTTGCGGAGCGTAGCCTTCTTGAAAGGCTTTGCGAATGGCAAACTTCAGCTCCTGCAGCAGGCGTAAAATATCCCAGTGCAAATGGCCGTGTACAGCCACCGGCTGATTCGGAAAACGATGAATTTCCGTCACCTTCAGCGAGCGCTGACCGCTTGCATTATCAAGCAGCAGCTCGCCGATTAACGCCCTGCCGCTGCTTGCGCCCAAATCAAACGCGAGCACAGTCGCAAGCTTCGTCATGCTTAAAGCCTCCTTTAACTAAAGCTGGCGCTTCACGAATGGGCATCGATTCACTTCATCTTTTGCAGTAATTCGATGCGGTAAGCTTCGCTCTCCAGCGATGCGATCTCTTCAAACTCTTCTGTCGTCAGCACCTTCGGCTCACGAATCGCCTTGGCAATCAAATAAATTTTTGTGCTTTCCTCAACGACCTCCGTACGATAGTAAGCCTCGCGTAAATTGCGACCAGACGTTACTAAGCCATGGTTGCCAAGCAGTACTGAGCTTGCTTCATTTACTTTCGCTACGTATGCATCAGCGAGCTTATCCGTCGTCGGAAGCACATAGGGAACGTACACCGTCTTGCCAACGAGCGCTGCTTGATCTGGAAACATGATTGGAAGCTCCTGCTCAACTAACGTGAATGCAATGCAATATGGCGGATGCGTATGGACGATTGCTCCAATATCCGGATTAGCACGATAGGCATATAGATGCATCAGCACCTCAGATGATGGACGAAGACCGATATCTGTTATTTCCCCAGTCTCAATATCTACCTCGACCCATTGATGCGGCTCAACCTCATCAAGAGCAAATCCGCTTGGCGAAAGATACATTTTGCCTTCAAACTTCGCGCTAATATTGCCGCCTGGCCCTACAACCAGCTTGTTCGTTACTGTTTTGCGAGCATATTTGCATAGCTCGTTGCGAATGTCCGTGCTGCTCATTGTAAAACCTCCGATTTATTTGTAGATAGGCCCGAAATTTTGACAAGCTTGGTAATCGGCATTCTCTGGATTCGCCGTACCGAACAATCCCCATGCTCTTGGGCGGAATACACGTTCTCTCGAAACATTATGCATATTAACCGGAATCCGCAGCATCGAAGCGAGCGTAATTAAATCAGCGCCGATGTGTCCATAGCTGATAGAGCCGTGATTTGCACCCCAATTATCCATTACCTCATAAACGGAACCGAAAGCCCCTTCACCCGTCAAGATTGGTGCAAACCATGTTGTCGGCCACGTCGAATCGGTACGTTTGTCGAGTGTGTCATGGACATCCTGCGGCAATTCTACCGAATAACCTTCTGCGATTTGTAGTACAGGGCCAATGCCCTTCACCAAATTAATGCGAGACATTGTCATCGGCATGCCGCCGCGCGTTAAGAAATCAGAGGAGTAACCGCCTCCGCGGAAATATTCGACCGAAGCTGGCCGCCATGACGTAGCATCCAAACATTTTTGCGCTTCTTCCTCCGATATTTCCCAGAACGGCTTCATGACCGGTTCGCCATCCTTCGTCTGCTCTCCTGTTCCGTCAAGCGTAGCTGAACCGGAGTTGATCAGATGGAGCAAACCGTTCTCAGCTGCACCCGCCAGCTTGTGTCCCGTGACCCGCTCCACAGATTCTGGGCTCCAATACGTACGGACATCGGCAAAAATTTGAGCGGTATTCGTAAGCAAATATCCGAAGAGCATAACCACGCCATTCAAGCTGTCATTTTCCGTAGCTACCATATAAGGCGCCCTTATGCCGTTCCAATCGAAGGATGAATTAAGTATGGATTCCATGAAATCACCGTTTGGAAAATGATCCGTCCACTGCCGCTGCCCTTGGAATCCAGCTACGATCGCGTTATGGCCGCCAGCTTCCTCGCCGAAGCCAAGTTTGGCAAGCTCAGGGTTGCCAATCATCAGATCACGGGCGATTTGCGTCATTTTCACAACTGTTTCCCAGTCCTCATCTTTACGCTCTCTTGACGTCTGGATATCCGCAGCATTGTTATCTGCACCTTCGATACAGTTCTCCTTCACCCAGGTAAGCGCTTTCTCGAACTCCGCTGTATCATAAATGTTCTCTTCCATACGGCGTACAAATTCAGTCATATCGATGTACTCGGTACGCATGCCAAGATATTCTTGGAAGAAAGCGTCATTTACGATTGAACCGGCGATACCCATAGATACTGAACCCATCGACAAATACGATTTACCGCGCATATAAGCAACCGCCAGGCCTGCTTTCGCAAATCCAATCAGTTTATCTTTAACATCAAACGGAACGGAAGTATCGCCAGAATCTTGAACATGCTCACCATAGATGCCAAAGGCTGGAAGCCCTTTTTGCGCGTAACCCGATAGTACAGCTGCCAGATACACCGCGCCTGGGCGTTCTGTCCCATTAAAGCCCCATACCGCCTTCGGAATGCTTGCATCCATATCCATCGTTTCCGTGCCGTAGCACCAGCAAGGCGTTACCGTTATCGATACCCCTACGCCAGAGGTTGCAAATTTTTGCGCACAGGCTGCAGCTTCAGCTACTCCGCCAATACAGCTGTCAGCGATGACACATTCAACCGGTTCGCCGTTTGGATAACGCAAATTGTCCGATAAAAGCTTAGCTGTCGCGATTGCCATGTTCATGGTTTGTTCCTCCAACGATTCGCGAACGCCTTTTCTTCTTCCGTCAATTGTTGGTCGAATACCTATCTTTGGAAACCCTGATTGAAAACGAAAGCTAGTATCTGTCATATTAAAACCTCCATTATGTTATAATAATGTTACCGATAACATTAAAATAACAACAATAAGGCTTGCTGTCAATGACTACTTTTTTGTATGATAGAATCTACGATTTATCCATAAGGGGATTACGAAATGGTAACAATATATGATGTAGCCGCTAAGGCAGGCGTCTCCGCTATGACCGTCTCCAGAGTTATCAATAACACTGGTAAAATAAGCGAAAAAACGAGAACGAAGGTAACTCGTGTTATGGAGGAGCTGGGTTATGTTCCGAATCAAACGGCGCGAAGCCTCGTACTCCAACAAACGAAGCTGCTATTCCTGCTCATAACTGATATTATGAACCCTTTCTATACGACGCTCGCACGCGGCGCGGAAGATGCTGCCAAACGTTCGGGTTATCGTCTGCTGTTTGGGAACAGCGACGAAAATCTGGAAAAAGAAGCCGATTATGTGACGACCATCTTGACGACTCGCGTTGACGGCGTTCTTGTCGCTCCTGCTGGCGATCCCTCTCTTCCTCATTTAAATTCGCTGCGCAAGCATAATGTGCCATTTGTGCTGCTCGACCGTGAGGTGCCAGGCATTGATTGCGATATCGTGCTTGGTGACAGCAGAGACGGTGCAAGAAGGCTTGTTGAGCATCTAGCCTCACAAGGGCATCGCACAATAGCGATGGTGAATGGTTCTTCCTCCATCTCCAGTGCGAGATTAAGACTGCAAGGCTATCAAGACGGCATGAAGCTCAATGACCTGGACTACAACGAGAAATATGTATTTGAGACCAGCTTTGGTCCTTTAAACGATTTGACCGAAATGGGCCAGTGGTTCGATCAGCTCTCCCCTCCTCCAACGGCTATCGTTGCAGGCAACAATGTGCTTGCTGTAGAAATTTTACGACTGTTCCGTGAACGCGGAATGAGCGTTCCTGACAATATGTCCATCGTTTGCTTTGATGATCTTGGACCTTATTCAGAAGTAGAACCATTCCTTACCGTAGCCGCTCAGCAGGCTTATCAGTTCGGCTACATGGGCATGCAAATGCTAGTTGACCGCATACAAGAGCGTGAAGCCGCGCTGCCATGGAAAAAAATCGTTTTGCCGGCAGAGCTGATTATTCGTCGATCCGTGAAGGAAATCACTTCACTTTAGCTAAGCTTGTAAAAAAGTGCCTAGAGGAAACCCCCAGGCACTTTTTTAGTTTATTCTTGCTCCTTCAAACCGAGTAGATAAACCGCTCTGGATTTGGACATTCTTATTCAAAACGGTGGCAAAAACCTGTACTCGATCACGAGCCTGCAATTGTACAAGACCACTGGCCTCAATAATGCCGCTTGTATTTGTAAAATCTTCTTGATCAGAAATTCTTGGCACGCCGTTTACTCTTATCTCCAAATCAAGCGTATAGGTTGTGACCGTAACCGTTTGAAAGAAGACACTTGCAAAAAGAGCGTAAACGCCTTTTTGTTTTGGACGAAAAGTTGAGTTTGCCGGGTTGTATTCATTGTTGAGATCCAGTTCTTCCACTTGATAAAGAACTTTGGCAGTTGTACCATCAAGAAGATTCTGATCGATTCCAGAAACAGCTCTGAACGCGGATTTGCGTCTTCTCACTGGCCTACAGATCAATTTCTTGCTGACAGGTCGCTTGCAGACAACTTCTTTGCAAATAAGTCTTTTGCTGCTCTGTTTTACCTTCCTTGCTCTTGTAACAGTCATGCTTTTCCCTCCTTCTAACCCTATTTATTTAGCTGGTAACAAAACTAGTTGTTCTAGCAATACATTATTATATGGATCGAATTGATTAATAGAGACGGTACTTGTCTAGCAAAGATGAAACAGGCTGTTTTTATAAAAAATAAAAAGTAGATTTGTTATAATCCTGCTAGCTTCCAGCCTTTCTTTTGCCCAGTCGTTGCTCTAGCAATCGTTTGTTGTCTAATAGGTTTGTATCCGTGGGAGCATACGAAAGAGCAATCTCATTATGTTTATACGCATGCTCTAGTTTTCCTAACTTGCCGTAACAGGCCACTAGCTGCAAATGGGGAAACCATGTCCAAGCCATGTGATTAATGCCAAGCAGACGTTTTTCTGGTTTTTCCAGCTTCAGTGCCAATTGGTACCAGTTAATCGCTTTCTCATAATCATGGTTTTCCTGAAAATAATAAGCGATACGGCATACGTAATCAGCACGCGGTATATCATAGTTGAATGTTTTTATAAGAGAAAGCAGCTCCTGCTCTTTATTGCCAAGCTCATGATGACAATGAGCCATTCGATCACAAGCTAGCAATTGATCTTCAAAGTAGCTTGCGCGATTAGAAATAATAGCTTCATAAATCTCAATTGCCTTTTCAAAATAATCATTAGCGGTTAACTCCATTGCATAATGCAGCAATTGCCGATTGGAGAGAACGGCTCCTTTCGCAAGCATTCTTCCATAAATACGCAAATTTCGTTCCGAGTTTGTATGGACGCGCCCGTGACTCACAGCAATATCAGAGAAGATCACATGTCCCTCAACTGCCAAATATTCATGCACGGGATCATGCCACTGAAATTGCTTGGAACGCTTCACCAGCCGGTTTCTTTGAATGACAGCTGTAGGCTGTCCAAGAGGATCGAATCCAACATAATAATCCATGCTGACGGAGTCCACAGTTGGATCTATCGTTTGTTTAAGAAAGCTGAGCTTCGTTCTATCGTTTTCTTGAAGCCAATCGTCTGCATCGAGCCATAAAATATAATCTTGAGTAGCATGATTGAAAGAAAAATTTCTCGCAGCCGAAAAATCGTCATTCCAATCCATATGAAAGATTCGACTTGTGTAGTTAGCTGCAATTTCCTTTGTCTTATCTGTTGATCCCGTATCTACAATTATGATCTCTTCAACTAGGTCTTTGACGGAGTTTAAGCATTTTTCCAGTACTTGCTCCTCGTTTTTTACAATCATGCATAAACTAATCGTAATCATTGCTTCACACCTCCATAACCTATTCTCTAAGCAGTATATGGAGCCATAACTTGTGGTGTTTGGACAAATATACAAACAAAAAAAGGCCGGGAGCTCCTCCTTTTACGGAGAAATCCGGCCTTAATTGTTGATTGCATATGAACGTTAACTCTAGTATTGCTTTGGTGGAACCTCAGGCGGAATGTCCGGCTTGATCTCAGGTTCAACCTCCGGTTTAATTTCCGGGATCGTCTGCGGCTCAATTTCCGGAATAGGCTGGTCGGGCTTAATTACCGGCGAATCCGGGGGGATAATTTCCGGCTTCTGTCCTGGATTTGTCTCAGGAACCTCCTGCGGCTTGTTTTCATTATCTAACATGCTTCATCAGCTCCTTTCGCTTATAAGCATGTTTACCCCAAAACAGTCCTAAAATAACGTTCTTCGTATAATTTTTTTCTCGGACTCGACTTTCCTTTTATCCGTTGACGTAATCACGCCATTGATGTTTTGGCTTCCAGTTGAGCAGCCGTTTAGCCTTCTCATTGCAGAGCAATGTTTCGTGCCCCTCCAGCGGCTTGCGGAAATCATTGACCTCCGGGAAACGAGCTGCCATAAGCGCCCGGCTTGGCAGCGCCATGCTGCTATCATCCGCTGCAAGATTAAGCGCCACGCTTCCGAGCCCTTCTGCTTCAATAGCGAGTTGACAAGCTTCCGCCGCATCTCTCGTATCAATGTAGCTCCATAGAATACGCTCGCGCTGCTCGGGATCATGGATAAATGACTCGAATCGCTCATACGCTTCTGGTGCAATAACATTGCCTAGGCGGAATGAAACAACCTGCATGCCTGTTCTACGGTTTATCATATCCGCTGTTTGTTCATTTACGATTTTGGACAAGCCATAGCTGTCCTCAGGAAGCTGCGGATGCTCTTCATCGACGGGAACATACTTAGGCCCGAACTTCTCTTTGGCAAATACGAGGCCATAAGAGGATTCGCTCGAAGCAATAACTGCCTTGCGGATRCCAAGACCCGCTGCAGCCTCCAATATGTTGTAGGTAGACATCATATTGTTGTGAAACGTAACCTCATTCGGATGCGAGTACGCAACTGGAATGGCAGCCAAATGCACAACGGCATCCGCCCCAGCCAATACGCCGTACACTTCACCCAAATGGTTCAAATCAACGATTACAGTTCGGCATAGCGGTTCGGCTGGATGTTTCACATCCGCATTCACAACCTCGTATCCCTGCTCAACAAAATGCTTAACTACCCATTTCCCCAGCATGCCGCTGCCGCCTGTAACAACTACTTTCGGCACTTCATTCACTCCTTCTTATGCTCCTAATATTTGTTCAATCCGCTCCGTAATATCAGCGCTTAGCACGACACCCGATGCCTTCATGTTCTCTTCCACCTGTGCAGGATTGCTAGCTCCAACGAGTGCACTAGATACATTCGGCTGGCGCAAAATCCAAGCAAGCGCCAGCTGACCAACCGTTAATTCCAGCTCTGCTGCCACCACGCTCAGCTCGCGCACTTTATTGATTTTCTCTTCCGTCACACCTTTGCGCATGCCATCAAGCTTCGCTGCACGGCTGTCCGCAGGCACATCATTCACGGAACTGTATTTGCCCGTCAGCAGTCCCTGAGCGAGCGGCGAGAACACGACTTGTCCAATACCGCCGCGCTCACCGTAAGGAATGACTTCCTTCTCGATATAACGGTTAAACATATTATAAATCGGTTGGTTAACTACGATTCGGTCGAGCAAGTAACGATCAGCAATTGCATGCGCTTCCACCATTTGCGCGGTTGTCCATTCGCTAACGCCAACGTACAGCACTTTGCCTTGGCGTACCAGATCGTCAAGCGCACGAAGCGTCTCTTCCATAGGCGTACTTGGATCATGGCGGTGGCAGTAATATAGATCCACATAATCTGCTCCAAGCCGTTTCAGGCTGGCATTGCACTGCTCCATAATATGTTTGCGGGATAGTCCCCGATCATTTGGACCATCACCCATCTGTCCAAACACTTTGGTTGCGAGCACATAGGATTCCCGTGGAAAAGCACGAAGCGCTTCTCCCATCAGCTTCTCTGCTTCCCCTCTCTCATATACATTCGCTGTATCAAAAAAATTAATGCCAAGCCCGTAGGCTGTTTGAATCGCTTTCACCGCATTTTCACGTTCTACGTAACCGCCGTATGTCAACCAGCTTCCTAGACTGATTTCACTAACCTTCAATCCACTTTTCCCTAAATGACGAAATTGCATCTCTACTCATCTCCTCATGAATTGTAAAATAGCAATCGAAATGCTGCCTTAAGCACGCTAGCATCTCTATTCTAGAGAAGTTTGTATCATTATGTAAGTAGTGAAAAAAAGGTCACTATATTATATGAGATATACATACTATACTTAAAGTAACTGCTAGTTTCTTGATTTTTATCTTAAAATAAACCCGTTGGGACGGGTGATTCGCAGTACTATTCGTCCAACCATTGCTGTACTTTGCTATCCATTTCTTTTTGCAAATTGTCTAAAATGCCGCTTTTATTATGCATTATATCCAAATACTTTTTGGGAAACATCCTTTTCAACGAAGATTGATAAAGACTGCCGTCTTTCGGTTCAGTATATTCGGTTACAACATATCCCGCTGCTTTTTTCTTCAAGCGAATGACCGCAGGCATGGAATGCCCTGCTTGAATTTCTAGACCCGAAAATTTATTAAATCCGCCAAAATAGGAATGCATATACACCGTAATGATGCCCGATGATTCGCTTGTGCCATAAACCTCATGCACCTCAAACTGTTTTTCCGTTTGAGAGGAGACGGAATCATATTTTTGAATAATATAATTTGAAATTACCTCGTTCATATCATCTGATAACTGTTTTTCTTGATAAGAGGCTTGCATTTCCTCTGATTCGCTAGTGACCACTTTCCCACTGCTATTCGTTGTTCCATTATTCTCTTCCTTTTCGCAAGCACTAAGAATGCAAACCGCTGCTAGCAAAACAAACCAAATCTTTAACTTCACCAAAAATCCCTCCTCTTCACCCTCATCATCATAGACTCTTTAATGATTACTTAGGTTGCATTTATGGAGAAATTATCCACTGCATTCGAATGCCCACCTATCTATTTTCCGCTCGTTTATCGTTCTATTGCTTATTCAAGTTTTTCCGAAATTCCGTAGGCGATTGTCCGCTCCATTTGTGAAATTGCTTCGTAAAAAAGAGCGGGTCATTAAATCCAACAGATGAGGCAATCTGGGCAATCGTAAGCTCGCCTTCAAGCAGCTCCTCTGCTTTCTTCATTCGTACCTTTTGTAAATATTGCATGGGCGGCAGCCCCGTCGCATCCTTAAACAGCCTCGTTAAATGCGCGCGATGATAGCCGAGTGTTTGAGCGATTCCTTCAATAGAGAGCTGCTGTCCATATTGGAGCGATATGAGGCGAATTGCCTGATCAATTTGGCGGTAAGAACGAGATTCTGGTACGATCTCTTCGGTTATTCTCGTAAGGTTCATTCGTCCAAGCTCATGAAATATTAATCTCAGCCAGCCCGAAGCTTCCATATTGCCAAGCGCTGGGGCATTCGTTTTCTCCATACCTTTGCGTATTTTCCGAAACATCCGATAAATCGTCGGCAGCGAGAATCCACGTATAACAGAAAGGTCTGGCGTGATCCCAATCGAACTAAGAGAAGCTTCCACGATATCTCCCGAGAAGGCTACCCATGTATATTTCCAAGGATTGTGCAGGCTTGCCTCGTATTTGACCAGAATATCCGGAAAAATGATGAAGGCATCCCCCGCGCTGCAAGAGTACGTCTTCCCCAGCGTTTCAAATGTGCCTTCCCCATCCAGTACAATGTGAATTAAATAATAATCATGAACAGCCGGTCCTATAAAATGGCCCGCGACCGGTTCGCCGATTCCGCTGAACAAGACCGACATTTCGCCTTTCAGCGGAGCTGTATTAATACTCATGGTTATACGATGATGCGTTTCCATCCATGCACCTCCAATAAGCTGACTTCTCTAAGCATACTAAATGATGCAACATTTCTCCATATAATGCTTCGTTCCTTCCATATTCATTTGCAGTTGTTCTCCTTATACTAAAGGAGTCAGCAATCATCCAATAGGAGGCTATTGTCTAATGTCTAAAATTACTTTTATCGGCGCAGGAAGCAGTGTTTTTGCCAAAAACATTCTTGGAGATGTCATGCAGACACCTGCATTGCAAGGTTTTGAAATCGCTTTATTTGACATTGATGCGGAGCGTCTTCTCGATTCCGAGCAAATGCTGCTTAATATTAAAAAAACAAGTGAAAGCACTTGCGAGATTAAAGCTTATACCGACCGGAAAGAAGCGCTTCGCGGTGCCAAATACATCGTAAACGCCATTCAAGTAGGCGGCTATGATCCGTGTACGATTACCGATTTTGAGATTCCAAAAAAATACGGCTTGCGCCAAACGATTGCCGATACCGTAGGCATTGGCGGCATTTTCCGTAATCTGCGCACGATTCCTGTGATGCTGGATTTCGCTCGCGATATTAACGAGGTTTGTCCAGATGCGCTGTTCCTTAACTACACCAACCCAATGGCCGTGCTCACGAATGTCATGAACACCTATGGCGGCGTGAAAACGGTTGGCTTATGCCACAGTGTACAAGTTTGTGTGCCGCATTTATTTGATCATTTGGGTATGGACACAACGGGCGTTAAGTACAAAATTGCAGGCATCAACCATATGGCATGGCTGCTTGAAGCAAGCAAAGACGGAGTTGATCTTTACCCGGAAATCAAACGCCGTGCAGCCGAGAAGCAATTAGAGAAGCATCATGATATGGTTCGTTACGAGCTCATGCTGAAATTCGGCTACTACATCACCGAATCTTCCGAGCACAATGCGGAATACCATCCATACTTCATCAAACGGAACTATCCAGAGCTGATCGAGCGTTTCAACATTCCTCTCGATGAGTATCCGCGCCGCTGTGTTAGTCAAATTGAAGGCTGGAAATCCATGCGCGATTCACTTATTAATGACAGCAAGCTGGAGCACTGCCGCAGCCATGAATATGCTTCGTACATTCTCGAAGCAATTGAAACGAACAACCCGTTCAAAATTGGCGGCAACGTGATGAATACTGGGCTTATTACGAATCTTCCGAAGGAAGCTTGCGTAGAAGTACCATGCCTCGTGGATGCGAATGGCGTTACACCAACCTATGTTGGCGACCTTCCGCCACAGCTTGCAGCATTAAACCGTACGAACATCAACACGCAGCTATTAACGATTGAAGCGGCAATTACTGGCAAGCGGGATCATATTTATCACGCAGCAATGCTTGATCCGCATACCTCAGCAGAATTGTCTATGGATGACATTGTATCGCTTTGCGATGAGCTCATCGAAGCGCATGGCAGCTGGCTTCCAAGCTATAAATAAACGAATAGGCAGACGAGTGCATCGTTATTCATGCACTTGTCTGCCTTGTTTTTTTCCAGTAACCTTCACCATCATATGGGCAAACACATATCCTATCCCAGTAAACATTTACCAGCTAATGGAAGAGGGGCAGGATTTACAAATGACTTCTTATATGGACTATACGTCTCCACAGACGGAATTTGCTTATGATTTGAACAATAGTACTTTTTTCAAAAAAGATCCATACAACTACATCAACTTGCTTTCAGTGAAGCAATTGAATACGTTAGGCAATTCGTCGCTTCTTGATATCTACCTTAGCAAAAGCAATGTCGTTGAGCCTCATTACCATCAGAATGCCTCCGAGCTCGTATATTGCATATCAGGATCAGCAGAAATTGCGCTTATGAACCCTTTTACGAACGAGTTCCTTCATTACTTGGTACAGCCTGCTCAAGTCGTCAACATTCCGCAAGGCTGGTGGCACTATGAAATGGCGACCGTCGATAATACTCATCTGCTAGCCATCTTTGATGCGCCAATCCCAGAAGTTATTTTTGGCTCCGATATTTTAAGATTAACTCCAACCAATATCCTTGCGTATACCTACTGCTTAGATCAAGAAAAATTAGAAAATGCATTAGCACCTTTAAAAGACACCGTTATTCTGGGACCTCCGAGCAATTGCAGCTATAATCCCGTACAAGGCCAAAGCAAAAATATGCAAAAGCCTAATCAAGCTCCAATGCAGCAGCAAGCTCCAGTGCAATCGAATCAAGTATTGCAATCCAATCAAGTATTGCAGCCAAACCAAACGTTGCCGTCCAATAAAGCATATCAGCCTAATCAAGCTATTCAGTCGAACCAAGCTAAACCTAACCAAGGCTATTACAATCAAATGTATGGCCAGCAATATTATCAGCATCCATATTAATAACTTAAACCCACAGAAACCGACAAAAAAAGAGGGAACCCAAGCAGTCCGTTGCTTCGGGTCACCMTCTTCTTTATTGTAAGCAAAATCTAACGAAATGTTACCCCAGAATCCATCTTGCAARCATCGCGATATCCACAATATCAATTTTGCCATCCGCATTTAGATCGGATTTCTTATATTGCGACCAATTCGGATCTGCGCTTGTTTTGCCATATGCAGCTGCTACGATGCCGAGGTCGCCAATTGATACCTTATTGTCGTTATTAATATCGCCTGACAATTTAGAAGCTTGGAACGTCGTCACTGCCGCACTTAGCTGAGCAATAGCTGCGCTCACTTGCGCTTCGCTTGCATTCGGGTTAACGGCAACGGCTTTCGCTGCGGCAATGGCTTCACCGAACGCTGCTTTTGCTGCTGCCGGATATTGACCAGGCTGTGTGCCGACTACCGCTCCATCATAAATGGCTTCCGCTGCGGCTATCGCCTGATTTAAGCCCGTCACATCAACAACGGCACTAATTTGCAGCGTATGGGATGTTGATTTTGCTTCAAGTTCTTCTCCCAAGCTATTAGCAACTATAAAGTCGCTAATTTGAATGGCTGTATTTCCTGTGCTCCCCGTAACAGCTGCCAAGAAGCTCAGCTTCAGCCATTCCGAATTGGCATCAATGCCTTTGCCTTGACCTGCCGCTACAATCCTCACCTTGCCTGGCTCGATAACCTTTTGCTCAAGGATGCTGAAATCCTGCTGCAAGGAGGCTGCGCCAGTCAGCGTTAATTTCGCAGCATCGAAGCTAACTGTTAAAATTTGCGCATACAGCTTTGAATATTTCTCCTCCGTTACGGCTGACAATCCAACCGTTGCATCGAAGGATTGACCCGCTTTCACCAGTGCCGCTCCGGCAATCGTAGCCGTCGCGTCTTTCACAGCAGGAGGTACAACAGAAGCTGCGAAATCAGCAACCGATTTGCTGAGTGCTGCCAACGCTGCATCTACTGCCGCTTGGTCTGCAGCTGCAAGAGCCAATACGTCTTTAGCTGTTGCGATTGAAGCAGCAAATGCATCTTTTGCAGACTGCGGATATTGACCGGGTTCTGTGCCTGCAACAGCGGAGTTAAGTTTGGCTTCAGCAGATACAACTGCCGCTTGAAGCGCTGTTTTATCCGACAATTGAACAGGACCAACCGAGAAATAATCAAAATTTGCTTGGACAGACGTTTTATCACCCGAAGATAGACCATAGAAACCGATTTTCAAATTGCTTAAATTAACGGTCATCGGGTCTGCCGCAGGTTTCCATGCACTGCCATCCCAATAGAAAGTAGAAACGACATTGCCTACCTTTTTGATTTGCAAATAGGACGTATCGTAACCTGGATGGCTGACCATGTTTGTCGCTTTAACATAAACCGCATTTTTCTCATATGCGGTTTCGAGGCTTTTGCCAGTTGTTGCTTCCGTATCCCAAACATGGCCAAGCTTGACGTAATTGTCCTCATTTTGCCAAATGAACAGGCCTGCTTGCTGGAAGTTTTTGCGTACTGGAGCTTCCACTTTTGTTGTAATGACGAAGTCGCCTGCTGGCGCATCCTTTAAAAAGATGTTCGGCAAGTTATTTGAATTTCCGAACGTGTCGCCTGGTGAAGTGTCCAAGCTTAAAAAGCCTGGTTTACGCGTCAGCGACCATTTGGAGTTGTCTGCCTTAAAGACTGACCAAGCACTGTCTAGCGACGCCTCATTAAACGGATCAACGGAAGAACCCGCTGGAATTGGATCGTTCACCGATACAAAAAATTGCTCACGTGCGCTTTGGAGAGATTTAAGAGCTGTTTGAATATGTGCAGGCATTGCAGCATCATTCTGAGCTGTTTCGCGGGCTGAATCAATGACAGCCTTAAAGGAATCAGCAGTCGATTGCTCATATTCGCCGGCTCCTGCACCCATTTTCGCGAGATTCAGCATGCCTTCTGCTCTGGCAATTTCAGCGAGCAAATCCCCTTTGGTTGCTGTGCCGATGAGCTCACGGTGCGCGGTCGCAATCCGATCAAAATCCATTTTTTCAACTTTGCGATCGTAAGACAATAGGCCGTTGATTTCATATTCCACATCTGTAATTTGTGTGTATATGGCTGCGCTCAGGCCTGATTCCTTCAGCTGCTTCAACCTGTTGATATAGGCAATATAAGTAGAAGTCAGCTGTTCCTTGCTATTCATTAATTGATAGGAGAATACGAGCGGACTCCATTCATGCCCCGGGACATGCAAGCCTAAACCGCCATATTCGCCAAGCACAGCTGCCCTTGTATCGCTGTAATTCGGAGCGCCGGGATCAGGATAGCGATGAATATCATTCAAATCGCCGACGCCCGCATCCCACCAGCCGCTTGTGCTGTTGACGAGCCTAGTCGAATCAAGGCTTTTTACATAGCTGGTAGCATCCTTCGTCATTTGCCCGCCTTGATCAAATTGTCCCCAGCCTTCATTAAACACCGTCCACACAATGATCGATGTCACGCTGCGCAATTGATCGACCATCTCTTTGTATTCTTTAAACCACTGCGTCTTCGTTGCTTGTGTAATATCTGACCCTTTATTTCCTTGACGATCCTCAAGGCTCGGCATATCCTGCCATACCAGTACGCCTAGCTTATCAGCCCAATAATACCAGCGAGCGGGCTCCACCTTAATATGCTTGCGGATCGTATTCATGCCGACGCGTTTGACCGCCTCAATATCAAATTTCAAGGCTTCGTCCGTAGGTGCCGTGTAAATGCCGTCCGGCCAAAAACCTTGATCGAGCGGCCCCATTTGGAAGACGAATTTCCCATTTACTAGCGGCCTTGTTATACCGTCTACCTTGCCGAGCGTAATCTCTCTCATGCCAAAATAGCTTGAAACCTCGTCTACCGTTTGTGCTCCATCCTTCAGATACACCTTTAAATCATATAGATAAGGATCATCTGGGGACCAAAGCCGTGCATTTGGAACTGCCACAGCAATCTCAGCTCCAGCTGCTCCTGTTGCGGTTCCCACCACTTTTCCATTTTCCAAAACAACCGCTTCAATCGTTTGCCCTTCAACGCCGATAGCAGCTGCCTTCAGCTTCAAGATGCCGTTTTGAATATCTGTTGCCATGTCGAGTTTATCGATATGTGCAGCAGCTACAGGCTCAAGCCACACCGTTTGCCATATACCCGATACGGAGGTATACCAAATGCCGCCGAGTTTTTTGACCGTTTGCTTGCCAACCGCTTGGTCTGCTCCCATATCCGTCTCATCCAGAACATGCACGATAAGCTCATTGTCCCCAGGCACAAGATAATCCGTAATATCAAAGCTAAATGAGGTATAACCTCCCTTATGGCTGCCTACCGATTGTCCATTCACATACACCGTTGCCAAGTAATCAACCGCTCCAAAATTCAGCTTCACTCGCTTACCATCCCAGTTCTCAGGAACGTTAAAGGAGCGCTTATACCACATGAGATCCTCCACGCGGTTAATGCCCGAAAGCTTTGCTTCTGCTGCAAACGGAACAAGAATTTTCTCCTTCAGCACTTGACCTACAGGAACAGCTTCACCCTTCTGGGCTGCTTGGAACTCCCATTCCCCATTCAAATTCATCCATTTTTCACGCGCTAATTGTGGTCTTGGGTATTCAGGCAGTACGTTTTCTTTGTCTACATCCTCCGCYCAAGGGGACATGATCTGATATTTTGAACCATTGTAGACAGGTTTATCGAAGCTAGCTACAGCAGCTCCCGCCACCGTTTCCAGTCCGCCTTTGCCATCGTAGATTACTTTAACATTGCCTACATCCTTAGAGTACATTGGATCTTTCAGCAGTACGGTGACGACTTTATCGTCCCCATCCTTCAAAGCTGCCGACAGAATAGGCAAATCGCCCGTCACGATACGCAATTTCAGATGCTTAACAAATTCAGCAGTGATTGGCTTCAAAGATTCTTGGAATGGCAGCTCAACTTGCAAACCATCCTCGGACACGATACCTCCCAGTGGTCGATCGTAAGCTTATTATCAACCCAAAGGCGGAAGCCATTATCACCAGTAATGTAAAAGGTATAGTCCTCAGAGAGCTTAGGCTGAATGAAACCCGTCCATCTGATGCCGACGCGATCTTCTTGTCCTGTAAACATTTTGATGGCCGGCTCTAAATTGGAAATATCCAAATTCGAATCGTAGCCAGCTCCTTTAAAGGTTCCAAAAGCAAAATTGGGCGGCCCTCCCGCAGTGAAATATTCAGCCATCAGCCCATGCTGCTGCGAAGCTGCCATTCCCCCTGCATCTGCTGCCGCAGCCCGGGGTGCAAAGGAGATTGCGGAAGCTACTATACTAAATATCATAGATAATGCCACAAGCGTACTCATTGTTTTTCTTATATTCAACATGAACGGAACCTCCAAAGATTCATAGTATCGATACTTAAATCTAGTGGAGGAAGTGATGCGCCTTCCCCCTTGTACCGTTTAGCCAAGAATCAACCGAGCGAGCAATGCAAGATCCTCAATATCCACTTTGCCATCAT
Source organism: Paenibacillus sp. 01T424 (assembly GCF_056398745.1). Taxonomy (NCBI): domain Bacteria; kingdom Bacillati; phylum Bacillota; class Bacilli; order Caryophanales; family Paenibacillaceae; genus Paenibacillus; species Paenibacillus sp. 01T424. Next base: position 104,019 of record NZ_JBFTPZ010000025.1, read on the forward strand.
GATTCAAATCTGCTTTTTTGAACTGCTGCCAATTCGGATCGCTGCTGGATTTGCCATACGAATAAGCTACAATCGCCAAATCGCCAACTGTAATTTTATTATCATAATTCACGTCACCGTTACTTGGCTTAATGACACCGGCAAGGAAATCTTCTACTGCAGCATTCAGCTTCGTAATCGCGGCTGCAATTTCAGCTTTCGTTGCCTTCTCGTCATCAGCAACCAGCTTCGCTTTGTTGATAACCGATTGCAGCTGCTGCTTCATCGCAGGAGGATATTGTCCCGGTTCTGTTCCTGTTTCCGCTCCATCATACAAAGCTTGCGCTTGCGATAATGCCGCCAGCAGTGCAGACTTATCACCCGGAGCTGCCTGTATCTGAAGATGATGCTGAGCTTCAAGCAGAAGCAGCTCCTGCCCTTCTGCGTTTGCAAGCTTGACGCCTGTTACCGTTATAGAGGTATTTACCGTTTCATCTGCTATGCCAGCTCGGAAAGTCAACTTCAGCCAGTCTTCGTTTGGCGAAAGGGCTGCCCCCTCTCCAAAGGCTAATATCCGAATTTTGCCCGGCTCAAGCTCTTTAGGCTCAAGCACTTGCAGCCCTTCCCGTAGTGGCGTCGCACCCGAGAAGCTGAGCTTGCTTGGATCAAAGGTTACCGTAACGTCCTGTGCATAAACACTCTGATATACGCTGTCCGTAACATTTCGAACCGCTAAGGTAAGATTCAGATCAGCACCGCTCGGTACGTTTGCAGCACCTGTCAGTACAGCTGTCCCTTGATCCGAAGGCTCAACAGCTTCTTTACTGACTGCTGACAATGCGATGTAGTCTAGCTCATAAAAGCCTGGATTTGGTCCAGAACCCCGCATAAACTTGATCGAGTTAACCCCTTCCTTCAGCTCAACGTTGACGCTTGAAGCCATAAATCGACCCCAATTAATCGTCCCTGCGAGCTGCAAGGACTGCTCTTCGCCTTCATTAACCATAATTTTTGCAGCAGCTGGCTGGTAATTCCCCGTATTCTGCGCGTACCAAATAAACATTTTGTACGTCCCTGCTGCTGGAACCTCAACCTGATTAAAGTTAACGTAGCTGTCGGCATAGTCGATGCCGCCAACGTAGCTTGAGCCTGATGCATGCACATTACTGCTGCGAGCCGTCGCCTTGAACAGCTGGGCGTTTTCCGCCTCGTATTTATAAGGTTGAATGCCCGTTTCCTCAGTCACCTCAGGGAAATAAGTAACCCGCAGGTTTTCCGCTCCAAACGGAACAAGCGTAATTTCCTCCGTAGGCTCTGCGGAATATACAGGACCCACCGGCGGCTCTGCGGCTGATACCCCGTTAGCTGCTTTGCCCCATGACGGGATTCTCTTCCCTTTCGCAATTAGCTTAATCGGTGTAGTCTCCTGTATGAACGGATTTTCCGGCATATCGGATACGACGACCTGAATCGAGTCTGCTGGGTTGTCGCGATCAAGCAGCAAACCATAATTCCAAGGGGACTGCGCATTGATGCTGAATTCCTTGAAGCCAGGCGCCTTCACTTGCGGCGCTGGATTAGACTGCTCTACCCAGTTCTCATCGATTTTCAGAGAGAATACGAGTGGTCCTCGTTCGATGCCAATCGAATTATTGACCCAAGTCGACGTTTTGAGCTCCATTGGCAGCGTCAATACAACGGTATCGCCTTTTGTCCATTGCCGATCAATCGTAAAATATTGCCCGGATATTACGGCCTCTTGCGGCTGCCCATTCACCGTGATAACTGCTTTGTCCGTCCATTCCGGAATACGCAGCTTCAGCGGGAAATTCACACTCTTGGACGCTTCCTCAATCGTAAACCGAATTTGATCCTCGAACGGATAGTTCGTCGTTTCCTTAACGGTTACATTCGCCCCATTGATTTTGGCTGATACACGGCTCGGTCCATAGGCAATAACGCCAAGCCCGCCATCCGAAGTACCCGCCCACATGTCCTTCACAAAATAAGGCCAGCCCATATGCATATTGAAACGACAGCAAGGATAACCCGAATAAGGCGACTGTACGGTGCCATTTCCGTAATTTTGCTTAAAGCCATGATCGGTTACGCCGCTTTGTACTTGATTCGGCAGCGAATAGTATTGATGGGTTTTAATATCCTTGCTCATAGCACCCGGAAGCGAATTAAAAGTAATTTTCTCCAGCGCATCTCCGATTGCCGGATCACCGGTAATCATGGCGGCAACCGCGTTGCTGTGTACCCGCTCCACAATGGCACAAAGCTCAACCC